>JAWLCP010000085.1:0-11212 GCA_041687115.1 Anaerolineae bacterium | reverse complement strand
AGGAGGATTTACATGGCGAACAAGTACTTGGCTCGTGAGGATGCCCCTTTTGGATCTGACGTCTGGGAGGCGCTGGATGAGGCGATGGTGGAGGCGGCCAAGCCGCGACTGGTCGGTCGCAGGCTGCTCGAGTTGGAAGGTCCGTACGGCCTCGGCCTGAAGTCGGTGTCGCTCGGGGACGAAATGACCGAGTCCGGGCTGATCGCTGCCGCGACGCTTCCGATCGTCCACATCTACGAGGAGTTCGACCTCGGCACACGTGACCTGGCGAACTACGAGCGGGAGGGGATCACGCTCGACCGCAGTCCGGTTGCCGAGGCAGCGATGGCGGCTGCGGAGCGCGAGGATGACCTGATCTTCTACGGAAGCGAAGAGCTGAGGGTGCCGGGCTTGCTGACAGCGGAGGGGATTCGCAGCGTACCGCTGTCGGGCTGGACCGAGGTCGGAGCGGCGATGGAGGATCTGATTGAGGGCGTAACAGCTCTCGATCAAGCAGGTTTCCATGGTCCGTACACACTGGCGCTGGCCCCCGCACGATACAACCGTCTCTTCCGACGGTATGAGCGTGGTAACCAGACTGAGTTGGAGCACGTAGAGACCCTGGTGACTGGCGGAGTCTTCAAGGCACCGGGGCTGGAGGATGGCGGCGTCTTGCTGTCCACCGGGCGCCAGTACGCGTCGATCGTGATGGGCCAGGATATGACCGTCGGATTCATCGGACCGGAGGGGGATCGAATCGCGTTCACGATTTCCGAGAGCCTGGTTCCGCGTATCCGGCGACCAGGCGCAATTTGCATGTTGGAGGCCTAGACGCCTAAGAACCGGGCCTAACGAAGCGATGAGTTGCGGGGGACTCGACGCGGTAGGCGCCTGATGAAGGTGCAGCGCTTCCGCGTCGGGTCCTTTTGACACCTGGACGATGAAACCGTGGTGAGGGGGTAGGTCGCTGCCCGGGCATCATCGACGAGGAGAGGCAGTATCTGCGCCGCCTGGCGAAGGTGGTGTAGAAGGAGGAACCATGCCACCGATTGAGATGAGGCCGAATGTCTACTGGATTGGGGTGAACGACCGAACCACCGACCTCTTCGAGGGGATGTGGCCTATCACCCAGGAGGGGATCTCGTACAATACGTACCTGATCGACGACGAGAAGAAAGCGATGGTGGACCTGAGCAGGTCGCATAAGACGGATGAGTTTCTGGATCAGGTCCATCAGATCATCGGACTCTCCGAGCTCGACTACGTGATCATCAACCACATGGAGCCGGACCACTCCGGTGTCCTGCGCACGCTGCGGCGGATCGTGCCTGACGTGACGATTTTGAGTACGAAGAAGGCTGAGGATATGCTCGAAGCCTTCTATGGTGTGACCGAGCATATCCAGGTTGTCGGAGACGGCGATACGCTGTCGCTGGGAGAACGGACGCTCCGATTCTTCGACACGCCCTTCGTCCATTGGCCAGAGACGATGATGACCTATCTGGAGGACGAGGGGATTCTCTTCTCGTGTGACGCGTTCGGCGGGTACGGCGCCCTGCGGGGTGGGATCTTCGACGATCAATGCAGGGATTTCGGCTTCTACGAGAAAGAGGCATTGCGCTATTACGTCAACATCGTGGCTGTGTTCAGCCGTCCTGTTCTTCAGGCAATCGCGAAGTTGGAGGGCCTTTCCATCTCCACCATCGCTCCATCTCACGGGCTGATCTGGCGAGAGAATCCCGGACGTATTGTCGAGCTCTATCAGAGGTGGGCTCAATACGCGATCGAGCCGGGCGAGGTCGGTGTTACACTGGTCTACGGTACCATGTACGGTAACACCGAGGAGATGATGAACGCCGTGGCTCAGGGGATCTCCAACGAGGGCGTGCCGGTGGAGATTTTCGATGCTCGACGCACCCACGTCAGCTACATTCTCCCTTCGCTCTGGACGAAGCGCGGCGTGGTGGTGGGCGCCCCCACCTACGAAGGGTCTCTCTTTCCGCCCGTGGCGCAGGTGTTGAACATGGCCGGCACCAAGCGCATACGCAATAAGGTTGCGACCCACTTCGGCAGCTACGGCTGGAGTGGGGGTGCCCAGCGCGAGTTTGACAACCTGATGGAGCGGCTCAAGTGGGAGACGACGGACCCCCTCGAGTTCAGGGGAGGGGCGACGGATGACGATCTCAGGCGCGGCGAGGCGTACGGCGCCGAGTTCGCGCGGTACATAAAGGGGACGGAGTGAGAGAGGGCCAAACGGGGGTGATGCCGCGCTGTGCTCCTCCCCTCTTCTGATGTAAAGGAGGGCAGGATGTCGGATTCTCTGCGGGATAGGGTGGTTCTGGTTGGCGGTGCTACCGGGGCTCTGGGTTCCGTGGTGGCACGCGAGTTTGCACAGGCAGGGGCGCGCCTTGCCTTGACCGGCACGTCGGCGGAGCAGCTGGATGCGCTGGTTGATCGGTTAGGTGTGCCGGATGAGCGGCTCTTCGTATCGACGGTCGATGCCACGGAGCGTGAGAGCGTGGAGCATCTGGTCTCCGGCGTTGTGGACCGTTTCGACGGGCTCCATATCTTGGTGAACACCGTCGGTGGGTGGAGCGGGGGCAAGACCGTCGCTGATACCCCGGTGGACCAATGGGAGTGGATGCTTACGCTCAACCTGCGTTCGGCATTCCTGCTGTCTCGGGCCGTGTTGCCCCATATGCTGAATTCTGGCTGGGGACGCATCGTGCACACGAGTTCTAAGACGGCGGTCGCGCCGCGCTCGAAGCAGGCTGGCTATGCCGTGGCCAAGATGGGTGTTATCACGCTGACGGCGGTCATCGCTGCGGAGGTGAAGGGATCTGGCGTCACTGCCAACGTGATTCTGCCGAGCATCATCGACACCCCGGCCAACCGCCGGATGATGTCCGGTGCCGACACGAGCAAATGGGTGCCCCCGGAGCACATCGCGGCGACGATGCGTTTCCTGTGTAGCGATGCCGCAGCTTCGATCAACGGGGACCGAATCCCAATCTACGGCGCTGTATAGCCCTGGCGGCTGGAACCAACCTGCGGCGATAGAATAGCGCCTAGTTAAGTAGATATGTATTGACTTTATGAGCAAAATAGGGTATAATGTTGGGGTAATGCCTGTGACCCTTGCTCGGTGTGGCAGGTGACCGACGACTGAGGAAGATAGCAAAGGAGCCTGTAGTGCTTGAGGATGTCGTCTATTTCGACAACGCCGCTGCGACCCGCCTGGATGAGCGGATTCTGGAGGCCATGGAGCCCTACTTCTTCGATCTTTACGCGGTCGCGACATCTCAGTTCGGCTACTCGCTCGGCATTGACGCGAGGGATGCTCTGGAGGATGCCCGCTCCCGTATAGCTGCCCGGCTTGGGGCTCAACCCGATGAGCTGGTGTTCACCTCGGGCAGCACCGAGTCCAGCAACCTGGCTCTGAAAGGCGTGGTGCAGGCAGTGGGAAAGGGGAGCGGCCAGATTGTAATCACGCCGCTTGAGGACTTCCCGGTGCTCTATAGTGCGCGCACGTTAGGGAAGCAGGGCTACGAGGTCTCCACAGTTCGCGTGGATGAGACCGGTCGGGTCGACCTGGACCATCTGCGGGAGATCGTTGCGCCGGATACGACCCTCGTGTCGATTCAGGCGGCCAATCAGGAGATCGGGACCACGCAGGATATTCAAGCGATCGGCGAGATCTGCCGCGAGAACGGGGTTCTGTTCCACACGGATGCGACTCACAGCTTCGCCCGTATTCCTCTGGACATCAGTGAGGTGCCTGTCGATCTGATCACCGTCGCTGCCCACACCATTCACGGGCCGAAAGGGATTGGGGCCCTGTTCGTCCGCGACGGGACGCCGATACAGAAGTGGATGGACGGGGGCTTCCAGGAGTTCAACCTCCGTCCGGGGGTGGAAAACATCCCCGGCGCGGTTGGGTTCGCCAAGGCCGTAGAGCTGGTCACGCCAGAGGAGACCGGCCGGCTGCAAGGGTTGCGCGATCGGTTGACCGACAGACTGCTCGAGATTCCCCACACGCGGGTTAACGGACACCCGGTTCACCGGCTGCCGCACAACGCCAATATCTCCTTCCGGTTTGTTGAGGGGGAGTCGCTTCTTCTCCATCTCGATATGCGTGGTTTTGCCGTGAGCACTGGATCGGCCTGCTTTAGTCGGTCGCTTGAGGCCAGCCACGTCATTCTGGGGATTGGCGGCGATCACGAGCGCGCCCACGGTTCCGTTCGCTTCACGTTTGGGCGCTACAATGACGAGGAAGAGGTGGACGCAGTGAGTGAGGCGGTCAGTGAGGTGGTGAGGGAGCTGAGGCGGATCAGCCCGTTGGGGAAAGACAAGTCGTAGACCGGTGTCGTGGACGGATGATAGAGAGAACGAACCATAGAAGGAGGTGGGAAGATGCCACTCCCATACAGTGAGATTGTGATGGAGCATTTCCGTAATCCCCACAACGTGGGGCAGATAGAGAACCCCGACGCCGAGGCGACCGAGGGCAGCCCGGCATGCGGCGATATGGTGGCCGTCTACCTCAAGGTGGACGAGGAGACCAAGCGCATCGAGGACGTCAAATTCGAGTCCTACGGCTGTGCTTCGAATATCGCCACCGGGTCGATCATCACTGACCTCGCAAAGGGCAAGACGCTGGACGAGGCCAAACAGATCACCTGGCAGGAGGCCTCGGAAGCGCTGGGCGGGCTGCCGTCCATCAAGACCCACTGCTCAGTGTTGGCCGTTGATGCCCTGCGCGCGGCGATCCAGAACTACGAGGAGCGCCACGGTCTGGTCAACGAGCGCGAACCGACGACAGAGGCGCTGGTGCGGAAGCGGCTGAAGCGGGTTATGAATCCCATGGTAGGCCTGGATCTGATCCGGACGGACATGGTGAAGGAGATTGACGTCTCCGCAGGCGTCGTGCGCGTGGTCATCGATCTCCCCGCGGACCATCAATTCGCCAGCAACATCCGGCACGAGATTCTGGAGAAGCTCGAGCACCGGTGGGACGTCGACGAAGTCTTGATCGACTTCAGTGGAGGGTAAGGACTGTATGATGGCCGACATCAAGGTGGACACGAACGATGCCGAGTGCCCGTTGGATCCCGACCTCAGGGTGGACTGCCGGGGTCAGACCTGCCCTGTCCCGTTGGTGGAGGTCCGCAAGGCACTTCGCAGAGCGGAGCCGGGTGACGTGGTAGAGGTCGTGGGAACGCACCCGGCATCGAAGGAGGAGATTCCGATGGCGGTCAAGGCGCTGGGGCTGGAGCTGGTGTGCGTCGAGGGCACGGACGACGACTGGAGGATCTGCATCCGACGCTGACGCTGCCTGCTGGGAATGGTCCGCCTGACACTGGACCAGGCCGAGACGGGGGCGTTGTGGGAATCCGCCCTTGTGTTCCACGAGGTCCTGGAGAAGCTGGAGCCGCCCAGGTAGGTGAGGAGTCAACAGATGGCCCTGTACAGCGTCACGACGAAGAAGGATCCTGAGCACGTGGTGGAGCAGGCGATCGATTACTTGGGCGAGGAAGGACTGGGGCTTTCGCTCACGAGGGAGAACCCCTGTTGCGCCACTTTCGAAGGTGGTGGTGGGCACGTCACCGTGACAGCGTCGCGGAAAGAAGATAGAACCGAGGTGGAGCTGGAGACCCGTGAGTGGGACTACCAGGTCAAACAATTCATGGGCCAGATCTGAGGATCGATGGATCGGCCGAGCGAGTCAGCAAGGAGGGTGACCGTGCTATTTGAGCGCATTGAATCTGAGGGGTTGGCTCATTACTCGTATCTGATCGGTGATGGCAACCAGGCTGTGGTGATCGATCCGCGGCGCGATGCCAGGGCCTACGTCGAGAAGGCGAGCCGGGCTGGCATGCGTATCACCCACGTGCTGGAGACTCACCGAAATGAGGACTACGTGATCGGCTCTCTGGAGCTGGCTGATCTCACTGACGCTGCCGTGCTTCACTCGGGCGAGGGGGATCTGGCGTACGGGTACGGTGAGCCGATCATGGACGGCGAAACGGTGACGGTTGGACGCCTCAGGCTGAAAGGGCTCCACACGCCGGGGCATACCCTCGGCCATATGAGCTTCTTGCTGCACGACCCCGATGGGGAGCCATGGATCATCTTCACCGGCGACGCCCTCTTCGCTGGCGACGTGGGACGCACGGATTTCTACGGCCAGGACCGGCTCGCCGAGATCACGGGGCTGCTCTACGACACGCTGTTCCACAAGATCCTTCCGCTGGGCGACGAGGTGATCGTCTGCCCCGCGCACGGTGCCGGTTCTGCGTGTGGGACGGCGATCGCAGAGCGGACGTGGACCACGATCGGCCTGGAGAGAAAGCATAACCCCAGGCTGCAGTACACCGACAAAGACGCGTTCGTGGCCAACGTGGGGAAGGTCCTGGAGTACCCCCCGTACTTCAGGATGATGGAGGTCCTCAATCTGGAGGGTCCGCCCGTGGTCGGTTCCCTCCCCTCGGTGCCTCCACTGCGCCCATACGAGTTCGCCGCTCAGGCAACCGATGCTCAGGTGGTCGATACGCGGATGGAGCTGGGGTTTAGTGCCGCACATGTTCCCGGTGCTCTCTCCATCCCCGAGGGGCGCCTGGCAAGCTTCGCCGGCTGGTTCCTCTCGTACGACCGGCCGATTCTGCTGGTGGCCGAGACGAACGACGTGAGCGGGCCCGTCCGTCACCTGGCTCGGATGGGGTATGACAATGTGGCGGGCTTCCTGGCCGGCGGCATGCTGGCATGGCACACGGCCGGGCTGGCGAGCGAGCGCATCGAGGTCGTCACGGTTCAGGAGCTCTGTGAGCGGATCGATGGGGACGAAGAGCCGTGGATTCTTGACGTTCGTAGCGAGGAGGAGGCGGAGAGGACCGAGATTCCGACGGCTCATCGCGTCCATCTCACGCAGCTTCCGGAGCGGATGGACGAGGTGCTGCGGGGGCAGCAAGTCTACGTCTTCTGCGGCAGCGGCCTCCGCTCCATGATCGCGGCCAGCTTGCTCCAGCGTGCTGGCTATGACGACCTGACCGTCGTCCTGGGGGGCCTGGCGGGTTGGTCGTCGGTCAGCTGCCCTCTGGAATAAGAGAAGTGTGTGGGTCGACCGTATCGTGGACGTTGAGCTAGTGGTTGTAACGAGGTGCGTATGGAAGAGAGACAGACGCAAGTTGAGCGAACGACGATTATCCTCCACAGCGGCGAGATGGACAAGCTGTACAGCGCGCTGATCATCGGGAACGGCGCGCTGGCGATGGGCATGGAGGCCTACATCTACTTCACGTTCTGGGGGCTGGAGCGCCTGAAGAAAGGAGCCCTGGAGGGAGGGGCTCTCTCCAGAAGGCATCTCTTCGGCCTTGGTAAGTGGATGATCAGGCGGCGCATGAAGGAGGCCAACGTGGCGTCGTTGCGGAAGCTCCTGGAGGATTTCAAAGAGCTCGGCGGCCACATTATGGCGTGTGACATGACGATGGAGATCATGGGCATTGGTCGGGAGGATCTGGAGCAGGAGTTCATCGATGAGTACTGTGCTGTGGGTACGTACATAGAGGCGGCCCGCGACTCAACGGTCACGCTATTCATCTAGACGGGCCGGTCGGGAGGCCAAAGCAGTTTCTGTTCGAGGGGATCACCAAAGGAGACGACATGAGGTCGAAGAGGATATTGCTGGGGTTGGTCGTTCTGTTGGTGGTGGGGGCCGGTGTGTTGGCAGCCTGTGGGGATGCAGCGGAGGAGCCGGCTGAGGAGCCCCTCTCCGGTGAAGGAGAGACGCTCCTCCAAGAGCGTTGCACTGTGTGCCACGGCCTGGATCGCACGACTTCGGCTCAGAAGACGCGCGGCGAATGGGAAGAGACGGTCAATCGGATGGTGGACAGAGGAGCAGAGCTAAACGAGCAGGAGAAGACCGTCCTCATCGGGTATCTGGCCGAGACGTACGCGCCGTAAGGAGTGCTGAGATGGCGGGTATCAAGAACTGGTGGAAGTGCTCTGACTGCGGCTATACGTTTCAGGCCGAGGCGCCGCCCGAGGCCTGTCCCAGCTGCAAGGAGAAGTGCGTCTTCATCGATGCGACATGCTACAGGCCTGATTGCGGCGGACCGGGCCATATTGATCCCAAGGTCGGCCGCGGGTAGGTCGGTCGCGGGGCGAAGAGAGAAGAGTGGGCCAAGAGGCCGCCTCACATCAAATCACGATGGCAGGGAGAAGGGTCTATGACAAGAGCGCGAGGTAGTGTCGCGGGATCTCACAACGAGAAATCGGTGACGTTCTATGGCCTGTCCACCTGCGTCTGGTGTAAGCGGACGCGACAGCTGCTGGAGGACAACGACGTGGCCTTTGACTTCACGTACGTCGATCTGCTGAAAGGCAGCGAGCGTCGGGAGGCGATCGAGCAGGTTCGGGAGTGGAACCGCGCTGGCTCGTTCCCTACTTTGGTCGTCGACGAGAAACAGTGCGTGGTCGGCTATAAACCGGACGAGATCAAGGAGGCTCTGGGACTGTGAGCGAGGAAGAGGTCACACCTGACGCCATTGCCCAGGAGGAGGTCGACGCTCTCCACGAGAGGCTTTCCCGGGAAGCTGAGGCAGCTGGCTACCACCTCAACCCGGACGTTGAGTTCACCAAGGATCTGGTGAGGGGGCTGCTGGTCAATGAGAAGCGGTATGGATACTGGGCGTGTCCGTGCCGGTTGGCGTCGGGAGACAGGAAGAAGGATCTGGACATCATCTGCCCCTGCGACTATCGAGACCCTGACCTGCTCGACTGGGGGGCGTGCTACTGCGCGCTCTACGTCTCGGAGGAGGTGCTGGAGGGCGAGAAAGAGCTGGAGCCGATTCCCGAGCGTCGTCCGCCGGAGGGCGAGCGTTCGCAGGAGAGTCCCGCTCCCACTCCGCCCCGACCCGGCAAGGAAGCCGATGGGGGTGAGGGGACGATACCCGTCTGGCGCTGCCGGGTCTGCGGCTACCTGTGTGCCAGGGAGCGTCCGCCAGGTCGCTGCCCGATTTGCAGAGCCACGCACGACCGCTTTGACCGCTTCGATCGGTTCTAGT
The DNA here is from genome assembly GCA_041687115.1 of Anaerolineae bacterium. Lineage (GTDB taxonomy): Bacteria > Chloroflexota > Anaerolineae > B4-G1 > B4-G1 > SKLM01. Next base: position 2,171 of record JAWLCP010000085.1, on the reverse strand, counting down.
GAAAGGAATGGGTAGCAGTCAGAGAGGTGCTGGAGTGAATCAAGAGGGACGACGATCATCGGATCCAGCCGAATTGGAGATTGCGACGCTGGGAGGGGGCTGCTTCTGGTGTCTGGAGGCCGTGTTTGAGCAACTGCTGGGTGTGGAGGAGGTCGTCTCCGGCTATTCGGGCGGGAGCATCCCGAACCCCTCCTACGAACAGGTCTGTGCCGGGAACACGGGGCATGCGGAGGTCGTGCAGGTCAGGTTCGATCCCGACGTGATCTCCTATCGGGAGATTCTGGAGGTGTTCTTTGACGTCCACGATCCGACGACGCTGAATCGACAAGGTGGCGACGTGGGCCCTCAGTATCGCTCGGTGATCTTCTATCACGATGCCCGACAGAAGGAGATTGCTGAGGAGGTTATCGAGGAGCTGAACCAGGCAGGGATCTGGGGCCGGCCGATTGTGACGGCGGTGGAGCCTTTCGAGGCTTTCTATGAGGCGCAGGCGTATCATCAAGAGTACTTTGGGCGGAACCCTCGGCAACCATACTGCCGCGCGGTGATCGCGCCGAAGGTGGCCAAGTTCCGCAAGCACTACGGCCCTCGACTGAAGGGATCGAGGCTTAGCAACGAGGAGGCATAGATGGCTGACAAGGTGTACAAGAAGATTGAGGTGGTGGGTACGTCCTCGACGGGTTTGGAGGACGCGATCAGGAACGCCGTGGTAAAGTCGGCGCGGACCCTGCGCGACATGCGCTGGTTCGAGGTTGTGGAGACGCGCGGTCGTATTGAAGGCGGCGACGTCACCCAGTGGCAGGTCACGATCCGCATTGGACTCAGGGTCGAGGATTGAGCATGTGGGGGCATAAGTAGAGCAAATTGAGCAAGGAGGATACCATGGACTGGAATTCACCGAAAGGCGTTCTTCGCCGAGGGATGAGCCTGGAGCGAGAGGGCTACAAGTTCTATATGCAGGTGGCTGAGAGGGCTTCCGATCCGCGCGGGGCGGACATGTTCCGTGATCTCGCCCACCAGGAGGTGGACCATCTGAAGCTTCTCCTGGTCGAGTATCAGGCTCTGGATGAAGGGGGCGACTGGGTCCCCTACGAGGCGGCGATGGATCAGGACATCGACCTGGATCCGATCGACCCTGACCTCCCCGGGGAAGAGCCGCCGGAGGAGTACCAGCTGCCCGTCTTCACCCCCGAGCGTGAGGTGTCTCTGGAGGGCGACCTTGCGGCCCTTGATTTCGGCCTGGAAACCGAGGATATCACCCGTACTCTCTACGCCGAGGGCGCAGAGAAGACCGACGATGAGCGTGCTCGCGAAGCCTTCAAGTTCCTGGTCAAGCAGGAGGAGCATCATTACGAACTGCTTGATAACACGCGCGAGTATCTGAGCGAGAACGAGACCTGGTGGGACAGTGAAGAGTATCCCTTCTTCATCGGGTGACGCCTCTCGCCGGACCCTTCGAGTTCCTGGGACCTTCAGGGTCCCGGGACCCTGTCGCGGTCCAGCGGGTGAGCGATGAGGAAAGACGTAACAAGCCCCAGTCGTCAGAGCGAGGGATGTCGATGACGGATTCGAGTGTTGGAGACCGATTTCAGCAGGACACGAAGTACGAGCGGGGTGAACTCCGTGGAGGGCGGCTGGACTGGGCGAGCAAGCCTCCGACGTACAAGCGATATCCCGAGGCGCCGAAGATCGCGCTGAGTGAACCGACGACGGAGGGGGGCGCACCTCTGTGGGAGGTGTTGAGCCGACGACGTAGTCAGCGGCGCTTCCGGGACGCCCCCCTCGCGGCGTCAGAGCTCTCTCAGTTGCTCTGGGCTACTCAGGGGATTACGCAGGAAGGTCGCACCGTCGATCTCCGGACGGCGCCCTCCGCTGGCGCTCTCTACCCTGTGGAGACATACCTGGTCATCCACGACGTCGAGGGTATCGACCCGGGCATCTACCACTACGATATCAGGCATCACCGACTTGAGCAATTGCGCGCGGGAGATTTCCGCAGCGAGATTGCGCGCGCGGCGCTCGACCAGCATATCGCTGCGCGGGCAAGCGTTGTATTCGTGTGGACCGCGATCTTCGAGCGGTGTAAGTGGAAGTACGGGGAGCGCGCCTACCGGTACATCTACCTGGATGCTGGACACATTGCCCAGAACACCGCGCTGGCCGCGGTAGGG
>JAWLCP010000084.1:0-11382 GCA_041687115.1 Anaerolineae bacterium | reverse complement strand
GCCGCGCCCACATCCACACCGGTACCTGAGGACACCTCCACGGCGACGCCCTCCCCGCAGTCGACCCCCACCCCAGGCGCCACCCCGAAGCCGCAGGCCACCGCCGCGCCGACGCCGGCCCCGGCATCGGGAGCGGTGGTTGACTTCGAGCAGTGGGGCACGTGGCGGCGAGGGGACCAGCCGTACGGCACGTTGAGCCAGACGGAGGCCAACGTGCACTCGGGACGGTACGCCGCCGCGCTCCGCTACGACTTCCCGGTTGTGAACGAAGACTTCGTGGTCTTCTTACGTCGCGTGAGCCTGGCGGGACAGCCGGACCGGTTCAGCGCGTGGGTGTACGGCGATGGATCCGGCAACTACCTGAACCTCTGGGTGGAGGACGCCGAGGGCGAGACCTGGGCCGTCCACCTGGGCGAGATCGGCGGCCCCACCTGGCGCTCGATGACGGGCGTGCTCGATCCCGCCGCAGCGTGGCCCTCAGGGCACGTGGACGGCCCCGACAACGGGGTGGTCGACTATCCGATCGCGTTCCGCGGGTTGGTGCTCGACCGGGTGGGAAGTGGTCCTCGAAGCGGGCAGATCGTCATCGACGACATCTCGGCCTGGGGCGGCGGCGGAGGGGCCTCGCCGACGCCGGCGGAAGGGACGGCGACGGCCACAGTCGAGGCCCCGGGCAGCGCTGGCCCCTTGAGCTTCGCCGAGCCTACGCGATTGGATGGATGGGAGGACGCGGAGGGCGGCAAGCGGGTCACCATCCGTCTCCAGATCACCGGTGGGCTGCCGCCGTTCACCATCCGCCACGAGGGAGAGCGGTTCGAGACGGATGCCCGGGATTACGCCCTACGATTCGTGGTCGACCGGTGCGCGATTCTGGGGACGATCAGGGTGGAATCGGCGGACGGACAGGCGGTGTCCCACGACTACTGGATCTCGGCGCCCTGGTGCGACTGAGCGGGTCCAGCCGCGCTCCCGGGTGACGAACCCGATCCACGTGGGCCGGCCCCACCGACTCCCGATGGGTACGTGACCAGCGTCCCACAGGATGACCGGGACGTATAGGCCGCGCCCAGAGATGGGCGCGGCCCGGTCGGAATCAGCCGTTCCAGGTGACCGGCCCGTTTCGGGTGCCGGTCACCTGGCATCTGTTGAGCGTGCCTCTACTGGTTCCGAACCACCAGCGGCAGGAAGATCTGCCGCGGCGCGACGATGACCCGCTCCGAATACGTCACGCCCTCGGGCGTGCACGGGTTGTACGCGGTCACCTGCACGTCGTACGTCCCACTGTCGGTGTAGACGTGCTCCACCGAGGCCGCCGCTCCGCTGGCGGTCGTGCCGTCGCCAAAGTCCCACGTGTAGCTGATCGGCGCGGTGGCGTCGAGCGGGCTGTGGGTGGCTGTGTACTCCACGGGTGATTGGACCACCGGGCTTGATGGCGCGTAGGCGAAGGCGACGTCAGTGAGCTCCGTGCAGCGGGAGCGCACCACGACCACGTCCGCCTTGATCTCCTGGTCGCTGTAGCCCAGCGTGTCCGTGACCACCAACCCCACGGTGTACGTGCCCACGCTCGTGTAGGCGTGGCTGGGGTTCTGCGTGAAGGAGTGGGCGCTGCCGTCGCCGAAGTCCCACTCCCACGCCTCGATGGCCGGCCCATCGGTGGTCGACGTGTCCGTGAAGGTGACGGTGTCGCCCACCAGGACGTAGGCCGGCCTGGGGGCGTAGTCGAAGTCGGCCACCAGGTCGGGCGCGTTCACCGTGACGCTCCGCGTCCGCACGTCGGAGTACCCGCAGTCATCGGTCACGGTGAGCTCGACCGTGTAGGTGCCGTGGCTCGAGTACGCGTGGCTGACCGTCTCGCCGCTGGCCTCGGCTCCATCGCCGAAGTCCCACTCCCACGCGACGATGGCCGGCCCGTCGGTGGTGCTGGTGTCCGTGAAGGCGAAGGTGGTGCCGACCACCGCCGCCGCCGCGCTTCGCTCGAAGCCAGCAGTGAGGGCAGGTGCAGCTACCTCGACCTCCACGGCCGCGCCCGTCGCTGCCACGCCCTCGTCGCTCACCGCGCCGTAGTCATCGTTCGTGACCGTTCCCGAGCAGGGGAGCACGCCGCTGAACCAGCCGTCACCCGTGCCGTCCCCTCCCTCGAGCGTTCCCAGCTCCCACGTGATCTCGCCGCCGACGTAGGATCCGTCGGTGGCGATGTCGCTCAGGCCCGCCGGCACACTGTCGGTGAGGACCACGTCCGTGCCTGCCTCGTTCCCCACGTTCGTCACCGCCAGCGTATACGTGATCGGCGTGCCGGCCACCCGACTGCTCTCGTACCCCTTCCCCACCTCGAAGTGGGGCAGCGCCACGGCGACCTCGTAGCTGTCGCTGTTGTTGTCGTAGTAAGGTTCGGTGTCGCTGATGGGCTGATCGCTGGCGATCTCGACCCGGTTGGTGAAGGTGTCCAGCCCGGTGGCCGTGTCGGCGACGCGCACCGTCAGGTAGATCTCGTTCCACTGACCGGTGCTCAGTGGCCACAGCTCCCACGTGTACCGGTCGCCGTCGACAGCCGGCGGGATCGGGCACCACTCGGAGTCCTCGCACCAGCGGAGCGTGGAGGTGATGTACTCCAGCCCCTCCGGTAGCGTGTCGGTGAGCCAGGCCGTGCCCTCCATGTTCCACCACCATTCGTGTCCCGGCCGGTCGTTGCCGAAGCGGAGGCTGAAGGTGATCCACTCACCGGGCAGGACCTCCCCGTCGACCAGCCCCTTCTCGACGGTCAGATCGGGACCGGTGGTCAGGACCGCGTCGTCGGCGTTGTCGGCCGGGTTCGTGTCGTCCGGGTGCAGGGTCACCTCGGCGGTATTGGTGAAGATCAGACCGTCCGGCAGCGGTTGGGTCTCGGTCATGGTGCCGAAGTTGATGCGGGCGGCCTCGCCACCCTGTAGCGACTCGAGTGTCACCTCAAACGTGTGGTTAGCCGGATCCTCGTCCTTGTCCCAGCCGCGCCAGTAATCAACGCCAACGTCGCCGTCGAGAACCATCTTGCCGTCGTACACGTCGGTGATCACCACGGGAGCCACGGTGACGTCCCCGACGTTCTCGACGCTGAGGTCGTAGGACGCCCGGCGGGTCTCCTCACCCTCGTCGTCCCACCAGCCGTCCTTGCGCACGCGCAGGTTCGGGCCGTGCCCGTAGACCGTCTCGACCTCCGTGTCGACGTTATTCCCGTAGTCGTGCTCGTCCGGCTGCGGGCTGATGGCGATGGTGTTCGTTAGCACCGTGCCCGGCTCAGCATCGGGGTCGATCTGGAGCACGATCTCGTAGTTGCCCCGGTGGCCGTTCGGGACGTCTCCGACGTCCCACACGTACTGATTGGGCCCGACGAACGTGGGGCTGACCGTGCCGGTCTGGTTCCAATCCCGATCATACTGCCGCCACTCGACCAGCGACGTATTCGCCGGCAGCGTCTCCGTGATCTGCACACCGCTGGCCGGCAGGTTCCCCTGGTTGGCGTACTCCCCGTGGAAGCGGATCTCACCCCCGGGGACCAGCTGGCCCCCGCCCCACCATTTCTCGATCCGCAGATCGGTGTAGGCCTCCCCTACCTCCCCCCACCAGGTCGTCTCGCTGCCGCCCTCCAGGTCGTTGCTGGCGCTGATGACGGCGGTGTTGGAGATCGACATGCCGGGCCAAGCGTTGGGGTCCAGGTGGACGGTCAGGTAGACCTCGCTGCACCACCAGCCGGGGAGTGACGGGCGGGAGACGACCAGGTGGTCGTCGCTCGACTCCTCCTCGGTCCAGCCGGCGTGCTGCCCCCACCAGGACTGGAGCGTCATCGACGGGTGGAGCGTATCCGTGAGCACGACCTCGCTGCTGCCGGTCGAACCGGCGTTGCAGACGTTGACCGCATACACGAAGTCCGTGTCCGGAGCCGGGTCGGAGGTCCACGCCCACTTACCCACGTTCAGGTGGGTATCGTTCGCCACCACCTCATCGCTCCACTGGCTCTCCTTCTCCCCCTCCTCACCCTGGTCGTACGGGTCGCCAGTCGCAATCTGAGCGGTGTTCGTGATGCGGCTGCCGGCCGGCTCCGTGACCTCCGCGAAGACGGTGAACTCGATCCAATGCTCCTGTGGATCCAGCTGGCCCAGCTCCCACACGATCGGATCGCCCGGGGAGCCACTGCCGCTGTGGGGCAGTCCCAAAGTGTCCGTGATGTACGTCATGCCCTGCAACGTGTCGCTGATCACCACGTTCTCGGCTAGCAGACCGCCCTCGTTCGTGTACTGGAGGCGGAAAGCGACGTTGCCGCCCTCCCCCGCCATGCCCTCGGCCCATTTCTGGATCCGCACATACGGTGCCGGGTTCTCCGGATGGGCTTGCACGCTGTCTCCATCCGGCTCGGTGTACCGCACCGCCACGTTGTGACCGGGCTGGAGGTCCCACCGGTCGCTGAAGTCGCAGACGAAGCTGCCCCCATCCGGATTGACGCCCGCGACCTCGATGCCGTCCGGGCCATTCTCCTCGTGGATCTCACATCGCACCCTGACCACGTCGGGGGTGAGCCACGGGGCATGAATCGTCCCGGAGATCGTGTCGTCCGCCACGTCCACCTCGGCGTCGATGGCGCCCACCCGCACGCTGGTGGTGTACACCACGCTCTGCACCAGCCCGAACACCCAGTCGCCCGACACGATGTCTGGATACTGGGGCACCCACTTCTCGCCATCCGCCTGGAAGCCGGATTCTCCTCCCCATTCGGGGATCGAGTCGGTGGTCAGCTCCGCGGTCGCCTTCGTCGTCGTGCGGTCGCTCTCCGTCAGCGTCAGCCACACGGTATGGCCAGGCTCGTAGTTCCCCTGGACGTAGTCGTGGTCGTAGTCGACGGTGACCAGCAGGTCCGGGGACTGGAAGCGGCGGTGGAAGTCGACCTCCGCGTAATCGATCTCGGTCTCGTAGTCCACCCAGCCCTGTCCGCCCCGCGGTACGTCGCTGAAGGCAGCGCTGTAGTTGCCGCTGGCGTCGGTCTGCACGTCTTTCCGGGGACCGTCGTCCAGACGCACGTTCACGTACTCGTGGTCCAGGGCGTCGATCTGACCCCAGACCGTGTCGGTGATGGCGGAGGCGTAGGCGGTGAACGGATCCGGGATGTTGATCACCACCGGGTGCGTGCCCGCGCCGGCCGCCACGGTCACCACGTCGCCCGGCTCGAAGGGGGCGTCGAAACGATCGTCCCAACACTCCCCGTAGGTTCTCTCCTCGTGCTCGGTGGACACGGTGACCGGATCGGTGTATCCGCAACCCCAGATCCGCGTTCCCCCCACGTTCAGGTCGACCCAGTCGACCTCCCCGCCGCTGAAGGCCACCGCCTGGAAGACGTTGTCGGCCGGGTTAGCGTCGTCGGCCGGGGTGTCGATCTCGACCGTGTTGGTGTACCAGCGGAGACGCACGTTGGGGTCGTCCAGCCGGGCACCCAGGTCGATCGACCCTCTCCAGCCAGGCTCGATCCTCTCGAAGACCACCTGCAGTTCATCAGCGGTCGCGGTGTCGGTGTATGGGCCTCCCCACCACTCGATGCCGTGCCACTCGAGGCTCGTGCCAGCCGGAAGGGTGTCGGTGAGGTGCACGTTGTACACGGGCTCGTCGCCATGGTTCCCGAACTCCACCCGGTAATGGACGGTGTCCCAGCCCGGCTGGTAGTTCTCGACCCGTTTGGTGACGTACAGGTTGGGATGACCGGGCTCGTAGAGCGTCGTCGCCGCGCAATCGACGTTGTCCCAGGGCGTCTCGTCGGTGGCCGTGATGCCGGCCGTGGCGCAGTTGGTGATGACCTCACCTGCCGATAGGGTGTCGGAGATGTCCATCTGAATGTGGAACCAGCGCGATTCCGACACCGGCAGCACCCCCAGATCCCATACCAGCTGATCCCCCTCGATCGTCGGGTCGGGGAGCGGCTCGTTCGCGTCTGGCTGGTCGCCGCCGCCCCAGCGGGCGTAGTCGTACGCGAGGCCGCCCGGTATCGTCTCCGTGATCCAGACGTGGGTGGCCGAGTTGCCTTGATTCCTGTAGTCCACGAAGTAGTTGACCCAGCCGCCGGGGACGGAGACTGCGTTGTGGACGCTCTTGCTCAACTCGATGTCGTAGCGCGGCGCGCTGACCCGGGCATCGGTGTTGATGCGGTAGTCGTTGCTCGGCTCGACGTCGCCCGACGCGAAAACCTCCACCGCGTTCTCCAGCGTGGTGCCCATGACTGCGTCGGGGTCGAGGAGGAGTCGCAGGCGGAGCTCTTCGCACGTGCCGCCCGGCAGGCCGGGTGCGTAGAGCACCACCTGGCCGCCCGTGGTGATCCTCTCGGTCCAGTAGGTGGTCTCCCCGAACTCGGAGCGCCAGCTGACGAAGGTGGTGGACAGCGGCAGCGTGTCGGTCAGCCAGACCGGCCCGGCGGCCGCCTCCCGGTTGTTGCAGACATTGACGTGATACTCGAACTCCTGGCCGGCGGTGGGATCACCCAGGTCCGGCCACTTGTCCACGCCCACCTCGACGTCGTCGTCCCAGACGTCCACCGGCTCGGTACACACCGGTCCGTTGTTGTCCGGGTTGGAATCGCCGGGGGTCGTGGTGGTGATGGTGGCACAGTTCTCGCCGATGACATCAGTGCCCGTAACCACGCTGCCATCCACGTCAAGCGTCACCAGGAAGCTACCACTGGAATGCCCTTCCAGGTCCCCCAGATGCCAGGTGATCACGCCCCCGACCCCGATGTCGGGGGTGACCCCACTGGTGTCACCGGCCCAGCTCGTGGAGGCCGGAAGCGTGTCGACGACGGTGGTGTTCTCCGCGGTCCCGTCGTCGTTGTTCGAATACTCGACCCCATAGACGACCACGCCGCCGGGGCGCGCATGGCCGCTCGTGTTCCATTTCCAGATGCCCACTTCCGGCGCCGGCTCCCTGAAGACGTTGATCACCTGATCGCCGTCGGGCTCCCTGTAGCTCACGCCCACGTGGTGGCCAGGTCGGAGGTCCCAGTCCTCAGAGAAGTCGCACAGGTAGCTCCCTCCGTTGGGCTCCACCTCGAAGCTTTGCCACGGACCGCCTTCTTCCCACACGCTACACCAGCCCTCGAGCGTCTCGGTGAACCAGGAGGCGTGGACGGTGCCGGAGATGGTGTCGGCCTCCAGATCGAGCTCGCCGCTGATGGTCCCCACCTCGACCGTCGTCTCGCGCCCGTCGTCCGCGACGAGATAGGCCCAGTCCCCGGGCTGAATGTCCGGCTGTGAGGGATCCCAGGGGTCGTCGAGATGGGTAGCGAAACCGGTGCCACCCCACGGTAACTCCTGGCTCTCCAGCTCCGCCGTGGCCTTGACCGTCACGCCGTCGCTCTCCGTGACCGTGAGCCACAGCGTATGTCCCGGCTCCAGGTCACCCTCCACCTCATCGTGGCCGTAGTTCACCCGCATCGACAGGAATTGCACGGGGCGTTGCACCCGGTTGCCACCGGGGGCCTGATAGGTGGCGGCGACCCAGTCGCCCTTCCGCACGTCCCTGCCGAAGGCGGACCAGTCGAGAGCGAACTCGTCCCCGGGGAGGAAGTGACCCTCCCAGCTGGGATCCTGGTAGTGCTCCATGAAGAGGAGCGCCTCCGGACCCTGCCCCCAGGCCAGGTCGGTGTCCGGATCGACGGCGAGCGTCAGCGGGGGAACCTGCAGACCTGCCTCCCAGCCGCTCTCGCTGGTGACGCTCACCCAGCGACCCGGTTCGATGCCCTCTTCGCCGAAGTCGAACTGGAAGCGCCAGGGGTCGTCGTTCAGATCCTCGCCCGTCTGGGCCAGCGGCGTGCCATCGCTGGCGTACAGTGAGGCAGTCACCGTCTCGCCGGCACTGGGCGGGACCCCCTCGAGCATCGGACCGGTCCTGGCCTGGAAGTGCTGGATCTCGATCTGCCCAGCGATAGGATTGTACCACGTGCCGAAGTCGGAGGTCGCATCGTAGTGGTGGACCGCGAGCGTCCCGCCGTCCCGCACGTCGAAGTCGGCGAAGGTTGCCGTGTACTCAGAGCCCGATCGCCCCGCCGACTGCGTGGCCGCGCCCCCAAAGGGGTACTGCTCAGCGTGCCAGTCGCGGACGGTCACCTCCACGTCGCCGGACGGCGCCTGGCCCGTGACCTCATCATCCGCGCTGTCCACGTACCACGAGAGATCGGCGATCTCGAAGCTGCCCTCCCAGGTCGGCGACGCGAGCGTGAGGGTGGAACCCGGGGAGAGATCGGCGAACACCCCCTCCTCCTGCCAGATTACGGAACATCCGTAGCCCCCGAAAACCGCATTTCCGGCATCGGACTCGAGTGCCCGGGTGTAGACCTCCGTCTCCGTCTCCAGCGTCAGCGTCACCGGCACGTGGGGAGCGTCGACACGGGAGAACACGCAGTCGAGTTCGGTGAACGGGTCGACCAGCGCATCCACAAACGGAGCGCCGCTGCGCAGCACGGATTCATTGCCCTGGCCATCGGCCAGAGCCAGCCGGAACCAATCGCGCACTCGCAGATCGGTTCCGCTCAGGTCGGCGGTGAAGTCGCCGCCTTCATCGGCGGTCGCCGTCGCCTGCAGGTAGCCACCATCCTGCCACAGCCGCACGGTCACAACCTCACCCGTCGGCGCCGTGCCCGTGATCGCGTCCGATGCTGTGTCCACGTCCGTGATGCTCAGATCCGCCAGCGTGGTGGAGAGCACCTCACCACCGCCCAGGTCCACCTCGACGAAATCGCCCGCCTGGACCGGGTTCGATTCACCCCCCGCGAGGTAGCGATAGAACCCATGAGGGAAGCCGGCCGTTGCGTTGCCCGACCACCGCTCGGTCAGTCCGCCTGCCTCGTACGCGGCGATGCTCACCTCCTGTCCGGGTTCGGCGTACCCCTGCACAACGAGGAGATTCTGAACCGCGAAAGTCCGGTCGTTGGGATAGACGTACGACCGCACCCGGACGGCGCCGCTGGCGTATTCCACCGCCGCCAGGTTGCTGGGGCCCAGGTCCGTCCCAGGGAAAAGAGCCGTGAAGGCGCCCTCGCTGTCGGTGGTCGTCGTGACCTGCGGTGCGTCACCCGGCGGCTGCACGCCGTCCACGCCGATGGTGACGGTCACCGGGGTGTCCGAGGCAACGTCCGCGATGGTCCCCGCCACCTCGTCGGCCAGCACGTCAATGCCGCCGGCGACCTCCACCACCGGGACGCTGGCCTCCGGAGCTCCGTTGAGGTAGATCTCGATCGTGTCCCCATCGACGATGTCGGCCGGTTGGCCCTCTGGCCTCCAGAGTGGCGTCCAGACGAAGCCGGCCCCGTCGGCCTCGGCCGCGCCGTAGGCGCCATCGCCGCGAGTCACCGTGACGACATCACCCGGGGAGACGTAGCCCCAGACGGCGTCGTAGGCGAGGTCGACGACATAGCCGTCCTGGCCCCCCGCGCCGGCTGCCAGGACCTGGTCGGGCGACTCAGCGATGAGTGCACCGGAGAAAGTGGAGAGGTCCGACGGGGAACCGCTGGCGAGGGTCGCCCCCGAAGACGGCGCGACCAGTTGGGACCCGCCTGCCCCCGAGAGACGCGAGGAACCGTCCTCATCCGACGATGAATCGGGAGTAGGAGGAGATGTATCTTCGCTGGGCGGCTCAGCAGCCGTGCGGACGGTCGGTGCCCGATCGTGCGAGGCCGACAGCGCATCGTCGACAGCCGTCGAGCGTTGGCCCGGTCGGTCGACAAGACCGAGCTCGACGCCCGAGCCTACCATCTTGGCCTCCGCTGGCGAGCGAGAGAATGCGAGCAATAATCCGACCGTCAGGCCGAATCCCACGACGAGAGCGCACAGCAGTCTGCTCACCCCGGTTCCGTTCTTCTTCATTGATGTACCCCTTGTTGGTCGTCCGACTCCGAGCTACGGACCCATTATGTTGAGAAACCGACCCAGTCGGTCCTGGTTTCTCTCTCACCTTGATCCCCTCACAGAGATTGCGAGGAGAGCCGACGCACCAGAACGATGAAACTGCACTTCGCCTCCGCACCCTGCGGCGGGCGCGAGAGGCCGAATAGGGTCCTGGAGCACCTTGGCGCCCCAGTGTATGAGAGCTTCAAAGACTTGTCAAGTGCCGCCAGACGTAGGTCGGACTCAACATCCGACCAGACGTAGGTGGGATGTGCAATCCGACCACCGGCGCCTTTGCGTTGAAGGAACCACCCACCGTGGATCAGGCCAGGCGGCTCCGCCCCTTCGTCTCGAACTCGAACCGCTCGAGCACCTCCTCGTACATCTCCGCGATCTGCTCGGGCGTGAAACCCATCTCGCCCAGGGAGTAATCGTGTTGGCTCTCGTATCCCCGGGCCTTCTCCACCTCCTTCTCCAACGCCCGACCGTACTCAGGACCGATCTCGAACCCGAGGGCGCTGTAGATATCCCGGATCGTCCCGCCCAGATCCCCGACCAACTCGTCGAAGGTCACCACCACCATTCTGCCGTCGGGCCCCTCTTCCAACCGGCGGATCGGATAGTCGTACAGGTGCTTCGTCATCTCCACCATGTAGTCGCCAAACGGGTACGCCTCCAGCGGATCACAGAACGTGTGCCACTGGAACGAGAACAGGCTCATGGTGGAGGGAAGCACCTCGCTGGGCGCACGAGTGGTGTAGATGAACCGGGCATCTGGAAACGCCTCGCGCAGGCTTTCTACCCTGCCGCTGTGGGCAGGGCTCTTCGACAGGAAGTGCTTCTCAGGCCCGTACTGATACAGCGTCCGCTGCATGGTTCGTCGGTAGAACGCCATGAACCGCCCTCTCTCGGCCGGCGGCACCTGGGTGTCGAAGTAGACGTAGGGAGCGAACTCCTCCAGGAACGGGAAAGGGAACACCAGGTGGATGGCGGAGAAGATGGGCAGCAGGCTCAGCTCGTCCTCATCCGGCTCGTGCAGCCGGATCTTGTGGTACTCGTCCGAGTCCTCAAACGCGCGCTCCTCCCACGCCCCGAGCCAGGTCTGGATCGGGCTCCCCAGCTTCCGGTCGAGCCTGGCGAGCGCGCGGACGATCCTCCGCTGGGTGATGGCGGGCGCGATGATCAGCTCCCACAGCTTTGGGGAGGCAAACGTCCCCTCGTCCCGCGCCAGCACGCGCAGGAGGTGGGTTGAGCCGCTGCGGGGAGGGCCCACGATGAAGACGGGCTCTCTCACCTCCACCCGCCGGTACGCGGGGAAGAGGAGGTCGTCCAGGAGGAAGCCGATCCAGTTGATGAGCTGTACGGGGAGGAAGAGGGCGTAGAATGCCAGCAGGCCGAGGGCTCTCTTCCTCGTCAACCGGGCGTGGGTCCCCTGGGACTTGAACAGGGAGAGGTAGGTGAGCCGAAAGAAGAGTCTGAAGTTGAATGGCATGGT
>JAWLCP010000083.1:10269-12000 GCA_041687115.1 Anaerolineae bacterium | reverse complement strand
GGAACCCCCTTGTTGTACGGCAGCGTCTCCGCAGTGCTCGATATGCGGACCGGGCTTCTCCCTCTCGGCGCTCCGGAACGGGGGATGATCAACAGCGGAGCAGCGGCTATGGCACGCCACTACGGTATTCCCTCCATGTGTGGCGGTCTCTCATCGGACGCCAAGCGGCTCGATGCCCAGGCAGGGTTCGAGAAGGCTGTTACCGCTGTCCCTCTCCTCCTGGAGGGAGCCGATATCATCTACGGCATCGGCGCTATCGACGCCGGAGCGACCATCTCGTACACCCAGATGGCGCTCGACGACGAGTTGGCGGCCGGCCTCCGCCGCATGATGGACGGCATCAGCCTTCACGATCTGGACGAGGAGGTGGATCTGATCAAAGCCAACACGCCACGCGGCAATTTCCTCAAGGAGAAGCATACCCGCCGCACCTTCCGCGAGCACTGGCTGCCCAGCATCCTGAGCCGCGACACGTATGAGGCCTGGGAGGCGAAGGGCGAGTCCATCGAACAGAGATGTCGACGGAAGGCCGAGGACATCCTGCAGCACCACGAACCAGCGTCCCTGCCCGCTGACGTCGAGGCGGAGCTGGAGCGTATCGTCCGGCGCACCCTGGGGCCGGACTTCCACTTCGACACCCGGTAGCGTGAGTAGGGCCGCCGGTGCAACGTCTCGTCCCAGGTCTGCAGTCGGCGTAGCGTACTGACATAAGGAGCACCTCATGCCAAACCTGGATCCGATCCGACCGACGCTCCACCTGGACGTGCTGACCAACACCCAGCTCGCCGCGATCCGGACCGCCACCCTCGATGTCCTGGAGAACGTCGGAGTCTCGTTCCCCTCCCAGAGAGCCCTGGACGTCTTCGCCGACCACGGCGCCCACGTCGATCGTCAGAGTCAGATCGTGAGGCTCCCTCCGGATTTGGTGACCGGGGCGATGGAGCACGCCCCTCGATCCTACGTCCTGGGGGGACGCACCGAGGACACCGACCTCCTCGTCGACGGTGCGGCGTCCTACCTGGCGACCGACGGCTGCGGCGTCGAGACCCTCGACTTCGACACCGGGGAGCGACGGCCCTCATGCAAGGACGATGTGGCGAAGATGGCCCGCGTGTCCGACTTCCTCACCTCGATCTCCTTCTACTGGCCCATGGTCAGCGCGCAGGACTACGGCAAGACCGCCCCGCTACACGAGCTCGACGCCAGCTTCAACAACACCCTCAAGCACGTCCAGACAGAGACGGTCATGGGGCGGAAGCCAGCTCAGTACGCGGTACGTATGGGGGAGGTGATGGCGGGGACCAGGGACGCCATGCGCGAGCGCCCCCCCTTCTCCGTTCTCATCTGTACCATCGCTCCGCTCGCTCAGGACAAGGAGGGCATCGAGGCCGGGATGGTATATGCTGAGGCAGGTATCCCGGTCGGCTTCATGGCCATGCCGAATATGGGATCCACAGCCCCGGCCACTCCGGGCGGTGCCCTGGTGATCGGAAATGCCGAGGTGGTCAGCGCCATGGTGCTGATGCAATTGATCGCGCCTGGTGCACCGGTGTTCCACTCCATCTTGGCATCGGTGATGGACCCCCACACCGCCGAGTACATCGTGAGCATACCCCAGAAGTACCTGTGCAACGCTGCGGCCGTGCAGCTGGCCCACGACTGGGGCGTGCCGACGCTGGCCGGAGCCTTCGGGATGGACGCCAAGGAGCCGGCCACCTGGCAGCAGGGGCG
>JAWLCP010000083.1:0-10169 GCA_041687115.1 Anaerolineae bacterium | reverse complement strand
CACGACATCGGCAAGACGCTGGTGGGCACCATGCTTACCGCGAACGGCTTCGAGGTCACCGACATCGGCACGGACGTGCCGGCGGCTGAGTTCCTCCAGACGGCACAGGAGACCGGCGCGACGCTGATCGGCGCATCCGCCCTCCTCACCACCACCATGTCCGAACAGCAGAAGATCATCGAGACCTTCAAGGAGGCCGGGCTGCGGGACCAGGTGAAGATCATGATTGGCGGTGCCCCGGTGACCAAGAGCTGGGCCGAGAAAGTGGGGGCTGACGGCTTCGCAAAGGATGCCATCAGCGCGGTCGCACTGGCCAAGAGGCTCGTGGGTGCCACGTAGGCCCTCCCAGGGTCATGATGACCAAGCGGGTTGAATGCCGAATTCACATGCCGCGGCTGGAGCGGAGAGAGGAGGTGAGGCGACACGGAGTCTGAGAAGCAGAACGTGGTGGAGGAGTGACCCGTGCGCACAGAAGGTTCTACCAAGTAGCATACCAAGGAGGCAAGAGATGACGAGCCGCAAACGTACGCTAGAGACGCTGACGCTGGTGGTTGTCAGCCTGCTCCTGATCGCCAGCCTCGTCGGCTGCGGACCGGCAGCAACACCGGTTGAGCCGACGGAGGCCCCTCCCACTGAGGAGGTCGACCAGGAGCCGGCCGAGGAGCCCACCGAAGAGCCGACCGACGAACCCACCGAGGCACCTCCGCCTGAACCGGAGGAGACAAGCATCACCATTGTCATCCCGGAGGATCCACCCAGCTTCAACGGCACCGTTACGGACACGGGATATGAGCTCATGGTGCAGGAGCTGGTCCTGCTGGGCCTGGCCGAGATCGATCCTTATGGCGAGGTCTTCCCGGAGCTGGCAGCCGAGCTACCCACCGTAGAGAACGGAGGCGTGGTGGTCGACGAAGAGGCATGGACCATGGACGTCACCTGGACGCTCCGTGACGATGTTTACTGGCAGGACGGCGAGCCGGTCACGGCGGACGACTTGGTGTTCACCTTCGAGGCTGCCACCGATCCTGAAGCGGGGATCTGGTTCCCCGGGGCAGACTACCTGGACAGCGTGGAGAAGGTCGACGACCACACGGTCATCGTCCATTATGCCGGCGTCTATCCAGGCTACCTCACCCAGTTCGGCGGGGAGAGCCCCCCGCATATCTGGCCAGCACACTACTGCGACGCCGAACAGGGCTTCACATCCTGGGACTGCAACCAGGAGCCGCTCAGCAATGGACCCTACATCCTCGAGGAATGGGTCCACGGAGACCACCTGACCTTCACGCGCAATCCTGACTATCACGAGGAGGGGAAGCCGCACATCGACCGCATCATCGTCCGCATCGTCCCCGATGCCTCCGTACGCCAGACGATGCTGATGCGGGGCGAGGCCGACTTCGACCTGTGGACGACGGAGAAGCACATCGCCGAGCTGGAGGACGTTCCCAACGTGGAGGTCAGCCTCAGCCCCTCTGGACGTTGGATCATGCGTCTCATTCCCAATCTGGCCGAGCGCGGATCTGTTGATCCCTCCAACCCCCACCCGATCCTCGCCGATGTCAACGTCCGACACGCCATCCGCAAAGCCATAGACATCGAGACCATCATCGAGGAGGTCTGGTACGGTTACCCGAATCAGCGGTGGACCGAGTTCCGCGCCCCCTACGACGACTGCGACGTACCGGAGCCGGAGTACGATCCTGAGGGGGCCAGGGCGCTCCTCGAAGAGGCAGGCTGGATCGACGAGGACAACGATGGCGTCCGCGAATGCCACGGCTGCGCGAACGCCGAGGAGGGGTACCAGCTCTCCATCGAGTTCGCCACCTATGCCGAGTATGGCGAGGAGCTCGACCTGACTCAGCAGCTCATCGCCGAGATGCTGGCCGAGGTCGGGTTCGATCTCCAGCTGGAGAGGATCCAGGGATCCGTCATGTGGGATACCTACGGAAATGGCGGGTTGGAGCAGACCGGCGACTTCGATCTCAACATGTGGGATGATGGCTATCCGGGCATCGATCCAAGCGACCACCTGTGGTACTTCTACCACTCTGCAGCCGCCGAGCCGGACTACGGGTGGAACGTGATGCGCTGGATCAACGAGGAAGCTGACACGCTAATCGACTACTCCTACACCCTCGACGAGGAGTACCGCCAGGAGCTTTTCTGCGACTTCACGCAGCTCCGCAATGAGGAGCTGCCGCAGATCCTGCTCTTCAGCACCATCGACGGCAGCGCCCACTCATCGCGACTTCAGGGCGTCCAGGCGTCCGTCAACGACATCCACACCTGGAACGTGGCCGACTGGACGGTCACGGAGTAACGGTCGCATCAGCACCTGAGGGACAGGGGAGCTGGTCGGGACGCCGCGCAGATCCGACCAGCTCCCGATCCGCCCGATCTACAACCTGTCCGTCGGGGACCAAGCGGGAGGAGGAATGGGACAGTACATCGTACGCCGTCTGCTGCAAGCGATACCTCTTCTGTTTCTGATCAGTATCGTGCTGTTTGGGCTGGTCAACCTGGCGCCGGGGGGGCCTATGGCAGCCCTCAGCCGCTCGCGGCGCATCAAGCCGGAGATGCGCAAGCAGCTGGAGCGGCAGTTCGGCCTGGACAGGCCCCTGCCGATGCAGTACGTGATCTGGCTCATCGGCAACGACTGGATGAAGGTCGATGTCGACGGCGATGGCATTCCGGACACCCGCGGCACCCGGCAGGGCATCCTGCGGGGCGACTTCGGATTCTCCTATCGCACGCGTCGACCCGTCACCGAGGAAATCGCCGACCGTCTTCCCAACACCATCTACCTGATGGGCATCACCCTCATCGTCGTCTATCTGCTTGCCATCCCCGTGGGGGTCCTCTCGGCGGTGAAACAGTACTCCTCCTTCGACATCATCGTCACGACGCTCTCCTTCGCAGGGCAAGCGATTCCCGAGTTCTGGTTTGGCTTGATCCTCATCCTGATCTTCTACGCCCGGCTGGACAATCCAATCACCGGGCAGCCGCTGCTCCCGTCGGGAGGCATGCGCACGTTAGGAGCTGGGTTCTCGATCGTCGATCGCGTCAGGCACCTGATTCTGCCCGTCACGACCCAGGCCGTCGGCTGGGTCGCCTGGTATTCCCGCTTCCTCCGCTCAAGCATGCTCGACGTCCTCCACCAGCCCTATCTACAGACCGCACGCGCCAAAGGCCTGGCCGAGCGCGTCGTGCTGGGCCGGCACGCTCTTAAGAATGCGCTCATTCCTCTCGTCACCATGGCAGCCGTCGATCTCCCCTATCTATTCGCAGGAGCCGTATTCGTGGAGATGATCTTCGCCTGGCCGGGGATGGGACGGCTCTACTACCAGGCGGCCCTCCAGCGGGACTACCCCTCCCTGCTGGGCATCCTCATCATTTCAGCCGGCATTATGCTGGTGTCCAATCTGGTCGCCGACATTGTCTACGGCATCCTTGATCCCAGGATCCGGTATGACTGAGCGTGCGCTTCACTCCGGCCACGCGAGCCTCGCGCCCGTCGACACCCCTGGGCGGCGACGGGATACCGCCGGAAGCGAACGCCGCCTGAGTCACCGCGTGCGACGGCACGGCTCGTGCAAGACCAAGTAAGGGAAACGGTATGCAATCTTCAGATCATCCGACCGAATGCCCGCCCGAACACACGACGATGGCGAATGAGATATGGTGCCGCTTTCGTCGGCACCCTGGCGCGGTAGGAGGCGCCATCGTGTTTGGCCTTCTGATCCTCGCTGTGCTCCTCGTCCCCCTTTCACCCCACGATCCCACCAAGTCCAACGTCCTCAATCGACTCCAGCCCCCTTCCATCGAGCATCCGATGGGCACCGACCCCCTGGGCAGGGATCTCCTGACCCGCGTCCTCTATGGCGGACGCATCTCGCTCCTTGTGGGGATGATGGTGGTGGGCATCGTGCTGCTCATCGGCGTCCCCCTCGGGGCGGTGGCGGGCTACTTCGGGGGCTGGCTCGACAACGTAATCATGAGGATTACGGATGCGGCCCTGACGCTGCCTGCACTGCTGGTTCTGATCCTCCTGAGCACCATTCTGCGCGAGGTCGAGTTGCCGCTGCTCCAGAGAAACAGCGTCCTCACCATCGCTCTGGTGATTGGGCTTCTCTCGTGGATGACGACCGCCCGGCTCGTTCGCGCCAGCTTCCTCTCCATCCGAGAGAAGGATTTCGTGATGGCGGCCCGCTCTATTGGTGCCTCCGACTCCCGGATCATGGCACGCCACGTCCTGCCCAACGCCGCTGGACCTATCATCGTGGAGGCCACGTTGGAGATGGGATACGCCATCATGCAGGAGTCGGGTCTAAGCTTCCTGGGACTCGGCATTCAACCACCCACCCCCACATGGGGCAATCTGCTCAGCGACGCCCAGGCCCATCTGGCCCCCCATCCCTGGCTGGCCTTCTTCCCGGGACTGATGATCTTCCTGGCCATTATCGCCGTGAACTACATCGGAGACGGGCTCCGGGATGCCCTGGATCCGTTCAAAGTGCTGCACGAGGTGGGAGAGGTTTGACCCTGTCGTCCATACCCTTATTCAGCCCGTTGCACGTGAGGCACAGTCTCCGGTCACCCTGCCTCGCCGGCTCATCCATTCTAGAGTTCAAGGAGTGAATCATCCATGACCGTCGAACGTCCAGCTATCGAACCGATCAAGTGTCATCACCGCCTGCGCCTCCTGAGCGACGAGCAGCTCGACCGCTTGCAGACCGCCACGCTGAAAATCATGGAGCAGGTCGGCGTCAAGTTCCCCTCCGAGAGAGCGCTGGCGCTCTTCGACGACCACGGGGCCGAGGTGGACCACGAAACCCAAATCGTCAGGATTCCCGCCCATCTGGTCCGCGAGGCCTTGGAGCACGTCCCCCGCTACTTCCACGTGGGCGCCCGGGACCCATCGTGCGACTTCGATCTTGAGGACGGCGTCACCTACTTCACCAACGACGGCTGCGGCGTCGAGACCGTCGACTTCGAGACGCGCGAACGCCGCTCATCCCGTAAGGACGATGTCGCCCGCATGGCGCGCATCTCGGACTACCTGTCATCCATCGCCTTCTACTGGCCTATGGTCAGCGCACAGGATCACGGCAAGACCGCTCCCCTCCACGAGCTCGATGCAGCCTGGAACAACACCGTCAAGCACGTCCAGAGCGAGACGCTAATGGGCGAGACGTCCGCCCGCTACGCCGTCCAGATGGGGTCCGTGATCGCCGGAGGGAAAGAGGAGCTCCGGCGTCGCCCCGTCTTCTCGGTCGTCATCTGCACCATCGCCCCGCTCGTGCAGGACAAACACGGAATCGAGAGCGCCATGGTGCTCGCCGAGGCGGACGTCCCGGTGGGGTTCCTGGCCATGCCGACCTTGGGGACCACGGCACCTGCCACCCTGGCTGGGGCGCTGGCGGTTGGGGACGCGGAGGTGATCAGCGCTACGGTCTTGATGCAGCTCCTCAACCCGGGCGCGCCGGTCTTCCACTCCATCATGCAGGGCTGGGCCGACCCGCGCAGCGGAAACTACGTCCCCTACCCCCTCGACTCCCGCTGTCGTTACGCACCGGTCGAGATGGCTCACTACTGGGGCATGCCCTCCTTCGGCGGCGCTTTCGGCACAGAGAGCGAGGAGCCCGGCACCTGGCAGGCTGCCGCCGACGTCGCACTCGATCCGCTCCTGGTGTCGTTGGCCGGTGCCGAGTGGGTGACGGGGATCGGTCTCAACGATAGCTTCACGCTCCTCTACCCGGAGGCCATCGTCCTGGACGACGATCTATACCATCGCGCCCGGTACGCCCTAATGGAGATGGAGACAGACGCGGAGGCCCTGGCCCTCGACGTCGTTCGCGACGTGGGCCCTGGCGGGCACTTCCTGGCCCAGAAGCACACCCGCAAGCATATGCGCACCGCGATGACGCCGGCCGTAACCCAGCAAATGGGATCGGACGGCACCTACCGCGAGCCCCGCGAGGTGGCCCGTGAGAAGGTGCAGTGGATCCTGGAGCATCACCAACCGCAGCCCCTGGAGGAGGCCAAGCGGACCGAGATCGCACGCATCCTGAGGGCCGCCGATGAGGAGTTGGCCTAGCCGCCTGTCACGCCTGGGGAGGCTCCTATGTCCCTATCCCTGACTCCCGCTCTGACGTCCGCGCAGATCGAGCGCATCCACGCTCGCAGCCTCGACCTCCTGGAAAGGGTGGGCATCAGATACAACACTCCTCGGGCGCTGGAGGTCCTGGAGGCCGTGGGCTGCACCGTCGACTACCACGCCGCGCGGGCCAGCCTCCCGCGCGGCGTGGTCGAGTGGGCCCTGGACGAGGCGCCGACCACCTTCCGTCTCTGTGCTCGCGATCCCGCCCGCGACGTCGTGCTCGACGGCCGCCGTCCCCACCACACCACCGACAGCCAGGGGACCGAGGCCATCGACCTCGAGACCGGCGAGCGTCGAGACTCCACGAAGGAGGATCTCCGGCGAGGCCTGCTCTTCGCCGATGCCCTCGATATGGTCGAGATCGTCAACATCATGGTCGCGGCTGGGGACGTCCCTTCACCGGTGCGCACCGTCCACCACTTCGCCCTGGCGTTCCGTCAGACCAGCAAGCACGTCCGTAGCGGGATCCTGAACGCCGACGAGGTGCCCTTCATCCTGGATCTGGCCAGGGTGGCCGCCGGAGGCGAGGTGGATAAGTTCCGCCCCATCTTCTCTGTGGTCGACTGCACCGTCTCGCCTCTCATGCACGACGGACCGATGACCGAGGCGTGCATCGAGCTGGCCAAGCTTCGCGTGCCGATCATGGTCTATCCCATGCCGCTGGCAGGGGGCACCGCTCCGGTGACCCGGGCGGGTACCGTTCTCCTTCACAACGTCGAGTTCCTCAGCGGCCTGGTGCTGTTCCAGGCCGTCAATCCGGGCACCCCCATCATCTACGGGACCGGCGCCTCGCAGCTGGACATGCAGACCGGCGCCTACGGCAGCAGCGCCGACAGCCACGGATTGAAGCTCGCGCTCTGCGACGTGGCGCGTTTCTACCGACTGCCGGTCAATCTTTTCGGACTGTCCACGGCATCTCAGGCTCTGGACGCCCAGTACGGTCACGAGGCGACCGCCTCCGCCCTGCTGGCCAGACTGGCCGGCGCCGACGAGATCTACAGTATCGGGCTGCTCGGAAACGCCCAGGTCCTGTCGCTGGAGAAGATGGTGCTGGACAACCATCTCGCTCACCAGATCGAGGCCATGGTTGCCCCGCTCGCCTTCGATGAGGAACACCTCCAGGCAGACCTGATCGAGCGAGTAGGTATCGGCGGACACTACTTGAGCCAACCCGAGACACGCACGTTCACCCGGAAGGAGTATGTACCGGGGTGGCCACCATCGGACAGCACCGTGCGGGAGATTGTCCGTGCAGAGGCATTGGACATCCTCCAGAACCATCGCCCCTTGCCGCTGCCGACCGGCGCCGAGGAAAGGATCAAGGCCATCCTGGCAGAGGCGGACCGGGCGCTGGCCGGCTAGAGGGAGATCCATGGCTTCTGAAACACCCGACATCATCCCCTTCGCATCGCCCTTCACAGGAGGGCTGCTGTCGTCCGCGCAGCTGGAGACGCTGCAGGAAGGCACCCTCCGCCTCCTCGACGAGGTAGGCGTCCACATTCCATCCCGTCAGGCCCTGACCATCTTCGCCGATCACGAAGCATCGGTGGATTGGGATCGGCAAATCGTCCGCATACCCCCGCACCTGGTCCGGAAGGCGATGTCCACCGCGCCCCGCTCTTTCGTCTTGGGAGGACGCGACGAGCGTTTCGACCTCACCCTGGATGGGAGCTGCTCCTACCTCTGCACCGACGGCACCGGTGTGCACGTCGTTGATCTCGAGACTCGCGAGATGCGTCCCTCACGCAAGGAGGACGTGGCGATGACGGCCCGGGTGTGCGACGCTTTGCCGATGGTCAGCTTCTTCTGGCCTCCGGTCAGCGCCCAGGACTGCGGGTCCACCGCACCACTCCACCAGTGTCACGCTGCGCTGACGAATACGCTCAAGCACGTGCGGGGCGGCATGACGGTCCCGCCAGGGCTGGCGGCCTACGCCGTGGAGATGGCCACCGTGGTGGCGGGCAGCGCACTGGAGCGGCGGCGGCGGCCGCCCATCTGCGCCAATATCTGCACCATCGCCCCGCTGGCCCACGATCGGGATGGCATCGAGACGGCGCTCGTCTACGCCGAGGCGGGCATTCCGACCAGCTTCATGGCCATGCCGACGATGGGCTCGACGGCGCCGGCCACCCCGTTGGGAGCACTCGTGGTCGGTGATGCCGAGGTCGTCAGCGGCATGGTGCTCCTCCAGCTGGCGCACCCCGGCGCGCCCGTCTTCCACTCCATCATTACCTCGCTGATGCATCCGCGCACCGGCGGCTACATCGGCGAGGTCTCCGCCCCCGTGACGGTGATGGCCGTCCAGCTGGCCCACGCCTGGGGCGTGCCGAGCCTCGGCGGAGGCAGCACGAGCACCGATTCGCCCATCATCGACTGGCACGCCGGCAGCGACGCTGGCCGGGGCACCGCCCTCATTCCCTTGCTCGGCGGGGAAATCTGTGGTTACATGGGGCTGACAGACGGCTCGATGGTCCTCTACCCCGAGAAGATCATCCTCGACCACGAGCTCTGCCAGATTGCCTACGAGAAGCTGGGTGGATTCGAGTTCGACGAGACTGACATGGCCCTGAACGTCATCCGGGACGTTGGTCCCCGCGGCCATTTCCTGGCGCAGGAGCATACCCGCCGGCGCATCCGCGATTTCCGGTTGTCGTCGGTACTGCACCGCCGTGACTCGGATGGCGGCGTGCACGATCCCGCCCAGATGGCGCTGGCGGAGTTCAAACGGATCTACCAGACGCACCGCCCCCAGCCGCTGCCACCTCGCGTCCAGAGCGAGCTCGATCGCATACTCGCGGCAGCCGAGCGACAGGGAGCACAGACCCAAGGAGATGCACATGAACCATAGCGAAACCCCACCGTTGGAGCCCATCGAACCCAAGTACCGGGTGCGTATTCTGACCGACCAGCAGTTGGAGAGGCTCAAGTCGGCCACGCTCCACATTCTCCAGGAGGTCGGCATTCAGTGTCCGTCGGATAGGGCACTGCGCATCTACGCGGAGCACGGCGCGCAGGTGGACCAGGAGAGCCAGATCGTCAGGCTACCCTCCGATGTGGTGTTGGATGCCATCTCGCACGCCCCCCGCTTCTACACCATGGGCGCGCGTCTGCCGGAGTTCGACCTACACCTCGACGGGTCGGCCTTCTACTGCGCCACGGACGGGTGCGGTGTGGAGACGGTCGACTTCAAGACCCGCCAGCGCCGCGCTTCGGTTAAGGCCGACGTGGCAGAGATGGCCCGGGTGGCGGACTATCTGTCCTCCATCGGGTTCTACTGGCCCGTCGTAAGCGCGCAAGATCATCCCTCCGCGGCGCCGCTGCACGAGTTGGACGCTTCGTTCAACAACACGGTCAAGCACGTGCAAACGGAGACGGTGATGGACGAGACGATGGCCCGCTACGCGGTCGAGATGGCCACCGTCATCGCCGGGGACGCGGAGACGCTGCGGGAGCGTCCGCCCCTCTCATCCCTGGTATGCACCATCGCGCCCCTGGCGCAGGACAAGGGGGGCATGGAGTCGGCCCTGGTCTTCGCCGAGGCGGGCCTGCCCGTCGGGTTCATGTCGATGGCCAACACCGGTTCGACTGCCCCGGCCACGCTCGCTGGCACGGTCGCGGCGGCCGACGCCGAGATCGTCGCCGCGCTCACGCTGATCCAGATGGCCTATCCTGGCGCCCCCGTCTACCACTCCCTCATGCCCGGGATCATGCACCCCCGCACCGGCGCCTACCTGGGTACCGCTTGGGAGGGAGAGCTGCTGTACGCGGTCGGTGTGGAGCTGGCCCACGCCTGGGGTGTCCCCACCCTCGCGGGCGTCTTCGGCACCGATGCGCAGGTGCCGGGCTGGCAGCAGGCAGCGGAGTCTGGCTCATCCCTGCTCCTGTGTGCCCTCTGCGGGGCGGACACCGGTAGCGGACTGGGGCTGCTGGAGTCGTGTACGCTTCTCTACCCCGAGGCAGTTGTCCTCGACACCGACATCTACCACCGGGTCCGCATCGACGTCGC
>JAWLCP010000082.1:1490-12034 GCA_041687115.1 Anaerolineae bacterium | reverse complement strand
GGTGGGCCAGGGGGCCTCCCCGACCACCGCCGCATGGAGCGGGATGACGTCGTCGCGCTTCTTCCAGGACACCGGATCGGCGCTCGGTGACGGCTCGGCGCGCACGGCCTGCCACCACCACGTCGCAATCCGTCCTAGAGGCGCGGGCGGCGCGTTCTCGCATGGGACGTCATCGAATAGTCGTAGTCTTGGCAACCCCAACAGGGCCAGGCTGGCGCCGCTGCGCGCCAGGAAATCGCGACGACTGATAGGCTGCATTGTCTCCTCCTTCTGGGCTCTTTGATCCCCATAAGGATACAATAGAATAGCCTGAGAGCAAGTCCGCGGACCATCAAGGACCGTGAAGGGGCAAACAGGGCCGTTCACGGTCCTTGCTCAGCCGCGGGATTCAGAGTACAATACCGCCATCTTGCTTCGCAAGCTGCAGTTGAGGGATCCACAATGGAAAATGTCACGCTGAACGAGCGATATCGATTGCGAAGGTGTATCGGCTCCGGTGGGATGGCCGTCGTCTACGAGGGCGTCGACATGCTGCTGGAGCGCCGGGTGGCGGTGAAAGTCCTTCGCCAACGCTTCGCCAGCGATCCGGAGTTTCTGGAGCGCTTCCAACGGGAGGCCCGTGCCGCGGCGAACCTTGATCACCCAAACATCGTCACCGTCTTCGACGTGGGGCGGGATGATGAGCGTCACTACATCGTCATGGAGTACGTCGACGGCCACGATCTGAAGACCATCATCCGGCAGAAAGGGCGCCTCAGTGTGGCCGAAGCGCTGGACATCGCCACCCAGGTGGCGGCGGGCGTGGGCCACGCCCACAAAGCCGGCGTCATCCACCGCGACATCAAGCCTCAGAACGTTCTGCTCACCCACTCGGGCCGCGCTAAGGTCGTCGACTTCGGCATCGCCCGGGCACTGTCCGAGGCCGGCCTCACGGACTCGGACACGGTGTGGGGCAGTCCGATCTATTTCGCGCCGGAGCAGGCAGCCGGCGATCCGCCCACGCCCGCATCCGACGTCTACAGCATTGGCGTCATGATGTACGAGATGTTGGCCGGGTCGCCCCCCTTCCAGGCAGAGAACCCGACGGCGCTGGCCATGAAGCACCTGCGCGAGGAGCCACCGCCCCTAACGGCGCGCAACTCCCAGGTCCCTCCCAGGTTGGAGTGGATCGTGCGCAAGGTGCTGTCCAAGGAACCCTCGGCCCGCTATCGCACGGCGCACCAGTTGGCCCGCGTGCTGGAGGACTACCGACTCGACGTCGAGCAGCCGACCGGTTGGCAGCCGGCGGTGGTTTCTCCGCCCACGCCCCATCCAGAAGAGGAGCGGGCCGCCGGACGTGAACCTAAGACGATTCAGAAGAAGTCGTTCGGCTCCGAGGCGCTGGCGTGGGTCCTGGGTGTCATCGCCCTGGTGGCAGTCGTGGGCCTGATCCCGTTGTGGTGGCTGGTCTACCGTTCCTACGCCGCACTGCCCGTCGCACCCCCCACCGCCACGCCCACGGCCGCGGTCACCCGCACGCAGGAAGTGGCGATGGTTGCCGTGCCGAACGTGGTCGACAGGCCGGTGGACGAGGCGCGCAGCCTGCTGCAGCGGAGTGGGCTGGAGATGGACGTTCTGGAGGAACGTGAGGCCCTGGGCAAGGAGGAAGGCATCGTCATCGAGCAGGCTCCCCCCTCCGGCGAGGAGGCCCCCATCGACTCGGTGGTCTCTGTGGTCGTGAGTGGGCCCGGTCGAGAGTTGACGATGCCGGACGTCGTCGGGCGTCCCGTGGACGAGATGGAAGCCGGCTTGGAATCCATGGGACTGCAGATCGTCATCGAGGAGACCTGGAGCGGCAGCCCCGAGGGCCACGTGGTGGCCCAGCAGCCCGAGGCGGAGATGACCATCCGCTCAGGCAGTACCGTCACCCTGACCGTGAGCACCGGGTCCAACATCTCATTGGGCGTCAACCTGGATCGCAAGATCCTGCTGAACGGTGCGGTTCTCCACCAGGGATCGGTGAAACCGGGCGGGATGATCGGGGTCACCCTCCGCTGGCAGGCGACCCGCGCCCTCGATCAGCGATACGTGGTCTTTGTACACCTCATCGGGCCCGACGGTAACCTGGTGGCTCAGGACGATCGAGAGCCCCACCTGCCGACCACCGAATGGCTCGAGGGGATCAGTTTCGTCGATCCCCATCAGGTGACCGTCCCGGCCGGGACGCCGAGCGGTCGCTACCAGATACGCACGGGGATGTACCCTGCGGGTCGGCCCAACGATCGGCTACCTGTGGTCGATCCCGGCTCTACCACCCAGGAGGCAAACAGCATTCTGGTCGCCGAGATCGATGTGACCACATAGGGTGGCAGCAGCCGACAATTTGTGGTATAATCATCTTACAAAAGGGGTACGACTATAACCAGGCCCTCTGAGTGCACACCGGGGGGGCATCTGTTTCAGAAATGGAGGAATATTGTGGGGGGTAATTCGAGGGGAAGTCCGTTCATCTACCTGATCATTCTGGCCGCCCTTGGCTTCTTGGTCTATAGCTTCTGGTCTCAGCAGGGTCCAGAGGTTATGGACATGGACCTTTCAGAGCTCGCCGCCCAGGTGCGAGAGGGCAACGTGGCCAGCATTCGGGTGGAGGACGACAAGCTGTCGGTCGACTTGACCGATGGCACGGAGGTGGTGTCACACAAAGGGCCGGAGGCGACGCTGACGGAGCAGCTGCGTGATCTGGGCGTCACCCACGAGGAGTTGTCCACCGCTGAGATTCGGGTGGTCAAGCCTCCGGATTGGATGACGCTCCTCAGCGCGGGCGGCTCGATCCTGCTCGTGGTGGCGATGTTCGTCGGCGGGTACCTGATGCTGCGCCAGTTCCAGGGCGCCAACAGCCGGGCCCTCTCTTTCGGCAAGAGCCAGGCCCGCATGCACACCGGCGATCAGCCATCCGTGACGTTCGACGACGTGGGCGGCGTGCGAGAGGCGAAGGAGGGGCTTCGCGAGGTCGTCGAGTTCCTCCGGCAGCCGGAGAAGTTTATCCAGCTGGGCGCCCGCATCCCCAAGGGGGTCCTGCTGGTGGGCGCGCCAGGGACCGGGAAGACACTGCTCGCAAAGGCCGTCTCTGGTGAGGCCGGTGTGCCCTTCTTCTCCATCTCCGGCTCGGAGTTCGTGGAGATGTTCGTCGGGGTCGGGGCCTCGCGGGTCCGCGACCTGTTCGAGCAGGCGAAGAAACACAGCCCCTGCATCGTCTTCCTCGACGAGATCGATGCCGTCGGCCGCCACCGGGGCGCGGGCCTCGGGGGGTCGCACGACGAGCGCGAGCAGACGCTTAACCAGATCCTGGTCGAGATGGATGGTTTCGACACGGATACAAACGTGATCATCGTCGCGGCCACGAACCGACCCGACATCCTCGACCCCGCGCTGCTGCGCCCGGGCCGATTCGATCGCCGCGTCATTCTCAACCGACCCGACATCCGAGAGCGTGAGGAGATTCTGAAGCTCCACGTACGCGGCAAGCCGCTCGCCGACGACGTCGACCTGAGAACCATCGCCAAGGCGACCCCTGGCTTCGTCGGTGCCGACATCGAGAACCTGGTCAACGAAGCCGCCATTCTGGCCGCACGGCGCAACAAGAAGGTCACCGGCATGACCGAGCTCGAGCAGTCGATTGAGCGCGTCATCGCCGGGCCGGAGCGGAAGAGCCGCGTGATGTCCGACAAGGAGAAAGAGATCACGGCGTACCACGAGGCCGGCCACGCCATCGTGGCTCACGTCCTGCCCAAGTGTGACCCTGTGCACAAGGTCTCCATCGTCTCCCGCGGGATGGCAGCAGGCTACACCATGGCGCTGCCCGAGGAGGATCGGAACCTGGTCAGCAAGGCCAAGTACGAGGACGACCTGGCCTTTGCCCTGGGCGGGCGGACGGCCGAGGAGTTGGCCTTTGGCGACGTGACGACAGGGGCCGAAAACGACCTGAGTCGCGTCACCAAGCTGGCGCGCGACATGGTCACCCGCTACGGCATGAGCGAGAATCTCGGCCCCATGACCTTCGGGCAGAAGGAGGAGCTGGTTTTCCTCGGCAAGGAGATCGGTGAGCAGCGCGACTACAGCGAGGCCATAGCCGAGGAGATCGACAAAGAGGTGCGCTACATCGTCCAGGGAGCCCACAAGAAAGCGACACAGGTCTTGACGGAGTATCGCGAGCAGCTGGACCGCATCGCTCAGACGTTGATAGAGGTGGAGACCCTCGATGCCGAGGAGTTCGCGGCGCTGTTCGAGGGCAGAGCGGACCAGGCGCTGGATCCTTCGGAGAGCACCCCTCCCCCATCGGGGTCGGAACAACCGGCGGATCGGACCGCTCCGAATCGACGGAAGCCAAGCCTGGATATGCCGCCGGCCCCCGCGCCGGCCTAGTCCAGCCGTTCCACCGAACCAGATTTGACGAAGGCGGAGCCAGGTCGGCTCCGCCTCTTTTCTTTTCCCCCCTGCGCACGCCGCGGGCTGCTACGCCTCCCCCTCCTCCAGCTCCTCCTCAAGAAGAACGCGGCGCAGGATCTTGCCCACCATCGTCTTCGGCAGCTCGTCGCGGAACTCGACGAAACTGGGCACCTTGTAACGGGCCAGGTTCTCCCGGCAGAAGGCCAGTATCTCCTCCTCGGTAGCCGTCTCCCCCTCCTTGAGGACCACGAAGGCCTTCACCCGCTCGCCCTTCTCGACGCTGACCGGCACGCCGACCACAGCGGCCTCCTGGACCTTGGGGTTCTCGTAGAGGACCTCCTCGACCTCCCGCGGGTAGATGTTGTAGCCTCCCGCTCCCAGGATCATGTCCTTCTTCCGATCCACGATCTGGAAGTAGCCGTCCTCATCCATCCGGGACAGATCCCCTGTGTGGAGCCACCCGTCGCGCAGGCTGTTGGCCGTCTCCGTAGGCATCCGCCAGTATCCCTTCATCACCTGCGGCCCCTGAACGACCAGCTCCCCCACCTCCCCCGACGCCAGGTCCCGCTCCCCGGTCTCTGCGTCGACGATCTTCGCATCGGTGTTGGGGAAGGGCAGGCCGATCGTTCCGATCCTGTTCTCACCGAAGATCGGGTTCGCGTGGGTGACCGGCGTCGCCTCACTGAGCCCGTACCCCTCTACCAGCCGGGCGCCGGTGAGCTCCTGGAACTTCTGCTGCACCTCAACCGGCAGCGGTGCCGCCCCGCTGATGCAGGCGCGGATGGAGCTGAGGTCGAACCTGTCGATCTCCGGGTAGTTGTTGATGGCCACGTACATGGCAGGGACCCCGGGATAGAGCGTC
Organism: Anaerolineae bacterium; assembly: GCA_041687115.1. Classification (GTDB taxonomy): domain Bacteria; phylum Chloroflexota; class Anaerolineae; order B4-G1; family B4-G1; genus SKLM01. Next base: position 6,747 of record JAWLCP010000082.1, on the reverse strand, counting down.
GGATGGTGCGCGTTGATCGACTTGAGAATGTGGATCATCACCCGCGGATTAGGGATCAGAATCATGTTGCTCGCGGCCAGGATAGCCAGGTTCATGCACGTCGTCATCCCGTAGGAATGGAACAGCGGCAGCGAGGTCAAGATCGAGTCCTCCCCCCGCCTCATCGCCGGCAGCCAGGCCCGGATCTGCACGGCGTTCGCCTGGACGTTCCGCTGTGTCAGCTGCGCTGCTTTCGGGATCCCGGTAGTGCCGCCGGTGTACATGAGGACCGCCGTGTCCTCCATACCGACCTCTACCTCGCTGGGCCTCTCCGGCGCACCGCCCAGCACGTCCTGGAACCAGTACGTGTCCGCGTCGCCAGAGATGTCCTGATAGTGGCCCTCCTTCTTCTCCGTGGCCAGCGTGAACAGGAACTTCAGCAGACCAGGGAAGTACTCCTTGATGTTGGTGACGATGACCTGCTTGAGCGGGGTCCTGCCTCGGATCTCCTTGATGATCGGATAGGTCAGACTCAGCGTGATGATCGTCTCGGTGCCCGAATCGCTCAGCTGGTGCTCCATCTCGCGGCCCACGTACTGGGGGTTGCAGGGCACGACAATCCCCCCCACCATCAACGTCGCGTAGTAGGCGATGACGAATTGGGGGCAATTGGGCAGATGAACCGCCACCCGATCGCCCTTCTCGACGCCGAACTGCTGAAGCGCGGCGGCGAAACGATAGGTCAGGTCGAGTAACTCCCGGTAGCTGATGGTAGTGTCCATCAGCATATTGCCGAGAGGCTCGACGACGTTGCCGAAGATCAGGGCTGGCTTGTCTGGGTACTCTTCGGCTGCCTGGATGAGGTTCTGTGTAACCGGATAGTCTGGTATCTCCACTTCAGCGGGGACACCATCCTCGTAATGAGAGAGCCAGGGCCTTTCCATGCTACCCCTCCCGTAATTAGGTGGAACCGAAACCTGTGATGTGTCGGTCTCCACTCAAGCCGACACACCATCTCCATCAACCGATGCGACGGTGAGAGTTACAGCTCGATCTCGGCAACCGACCTCACGATGTGCGTCGGTTGGTACGGATGGCGCCCAACGTCCTCGGGCTCGGTGACCCCCGAGAGGACCAGAATCGTCCGCATGCCGCTCTCGACGCCGGCCACGATATCAGTGTCCATCCGATCGCCCACCATCACCGTATCCTCCGAATGGACGTCGAGATAGTTGAGGGCAGTGCGCATCATCAGGGGATTGGGCTTGCCGACGTAGAAAGGGCTCTTGCCGCTGGCAGCCTCGATGAGCGCCGCCATGGCGCCACAGGCGGGGACGATGCCGTCCTCGGTCGGCCCCGAGGGATCGGGATTTGTGGCGATGAAGCGCGCCCCGCCCACGATCAGGCGGATGGCCATGGTGATTCGGCCCAGGTTGTAGCTGTGGGTCTCTCCCAGCACCACGTAGTCCGGATCGATCTCCGTAATGATGTACCCGGCCTCGTGGATAGCCTCCGTCAGGCCGCTCTCCCCGATGACGAAGGCCGTGCCCTCCGGCTTCTGTGCCTGCAGGAAGCGAGCGGTGGCCATCGCGGAGGTGAAGATGCGCTCCCGGGGCACATTGAGACCCCCCGCCTGCAGACGATGGGCCAGATCCCCTGGCGTGTAGAGAGGGTTGTTGGTGAGCACGAGGAACTCGACCTGGTGCGCCTTGAGCCGCTCAATGAACTCGTCGGCGCCGGGAATCAGCGTGCTCCCGCTGACGAGCACGCCATCCATGTCAACCAGGTAGTTTGTGAGGGACTGTCCCGTCATATCGCGAGCCTCCAGTCGCTTAGGGGCGAGCGATCCTCCTCCGTGGACAGCGCTCCCCCACCTGCCGAACCCGACTACGCCAACAGGATGACCTCTACCTCCGACCCCGCGGGAAGGTGTCGTGCGTCCTCCGGGATGACTGCCAGCCCGTCAGCCTGGACGAGGGAGTTGAGGATCCCCGAGCCCTGCTCGCCGGTCAGCGTCGCCTCGTACCCGTCCTCCGTCTCGCGCAGCGTCACCCGCAGGTAGTGGCGTCGCCCATCCTTCCGCCCGATGGGCTCCGTCAGACGCGCCCACACGCTGGGCTGCTCCCACTCGGTGAACCCCTGCATCTTTCGCAGCGCCGGGCGGGCGAAGAGCTCCGTGCTGATCATCGCCGCCACCGGATTGCCGGGGAGACCCAGTAAGGGCACCCCGCCGACGTCGCCGAAGGCCATCGGGCGGCCCGGTTTCATGTTCAGCGACCAGAAATGCATCTCGCCCTCGGCGTCCATCACCTGCTTCACCAGGTCGAAGTCCCCGACCGAGACCCCGCCGGACGTGATGATGAAGTCGGCCCCTCGCTCCAGCGCCCGCCGAATGCCCCGACGAACCAGCTCCTCCTCGTCGTGCGCCACACCCAGAATCAGCGGCACACCGCCGTACCGCTGCACCTGCGCCGCTACCGTGTAGGAGTTCGCATCCCGGATCTGGCTGGGCCCGGGCGGTCGATCCGGCGGCACCACCTCGTCTCCGGTGCCCATGATCCCCACCCGGGGGCGGCCGATCACCGCCACCTCCAGGTGCCCCAACGCAGCCAGCATCCCGATCTCCTGAGGGCGCAGCACCTTGCCCCGCTCCAGGATCACCTGACCTTCCCGGACGTCCTCACCGGCCTGACGCACGTTCTTGCCCGGGGACGGCGGCTCCAGGATCACCACGTGGTCGTCCTCCGCTCGGGTTCGCTCGAAGCGCACCACCGTGTCGGCCCCCTGGGGCACCGGCGCTCCCGTCATGATCCGCACGGCCTCCCCCGGCCCCACCCGCACCTCAGCCTCGTGCCCTGCCGCCACCTCCCCGACCACGCGCAGCCGCACCGTGTCGCCCCTCATATCCTCCCCGCGCACGGCGTACCCGTCCATCGCGGCATTCGTCACCGGCGGGATATCCCGATCAGCGGCCACCGACTCGGTCAGCACTCGCTCGGCCGCTTCCAGAAGAGGGACAGACTCCGGCTCCAGCACCGCCACGGTGGATAGGATGTGGTCTCTTGCTTCCTCAACGCTCAGGACGGGACGTCTGGCTTTGGCCATAGCCTCCTCTCCAGGTCGCTCGACCCAGCGTCCCTCTCAACGCTCGACATGATCGTGCTCCGTATCCTCGCCGCGGATCATCTGCACGGCGTGGGGCAGGATGGGCGACAGGATCTCCATCCCCTGCCGCACGGCCCGAGGGCTGCCAGGGAGGTTGACGATCAACGTCTTCCCGCGAACGCCGGCCACCCCGCGAGAGATCACGGCCAACGCCGTCTGCCGGTAGCCCTCAAAGCGGAGCACCTCCGCCAGCCCGGGCATCTCGCGCTCCAGGATTGCCTTCGTCGCCTCCGGCGTGACGTCCCGCGGCGTCACGCCGGTGCCGCCGGTGGTGATCACCAGGTCCAGCGCCATCTCGTCCGCCAGGACCACCAACAGCTCCACGATCTCGTCGTGCTCGTCGGGCACGATCGCCTGGCGCGCCACCTCGGCGCCCATCTCACGCACCAGGTCGGCCAGCACGGGCCCGCTTACGTCCTCTCGCTGGCCCGTGTATCCCGTGTCGCTGATGGTCACGACGGCAGCTCGAATCGAGTCCATGATCTGAGAGTCGCTCCTTTGGTCGCGAATTGTGAAGAGGGATGATGACGCTACGTCACTATCTATTATACGTGCCCAATGACCAGCAGTCAAGAGCCTCGTCACAAGCCGCACATCCACGTGCTTGCCCTAGACTCCATCTGTGGTACACTCCCGGCGCGCCGGAGAACTCCGCCGCGTTCGCGATGACGCGCAGGGGCACCCTGCCCCCAGGCGTCGAGGGTCGTTCTCGAGCGCCGTTCGCACACGGGGCCACGGCAGCAAACGGTGAGATCTATGGAGAGACACTTGAAGCAGCTGGTGGCGTTGACCCGGGCACTGGGCGAGCCAGAGCGGGACTACGTCATCCTGAGCGAGGGAAATACGTCCGTGCGGGCCGACGGGGACAGCTTCTGGATCAAGGCCACCGGAAGCCGGATGGCCGAGGTCGACGAGAGAAGCTTCGTCCGGGTGCGGACGCAGGACGTGCTGGACCTGATGGACGGACCCATGCTGCCGGAATCGCAGGTTCGCGACCGCCTGGCAGCTGCCCGGGTCGACCCCGACGCGCCCGGCGCCCCCTCCATCGAGACCCCGCTCCACGCGCTCTGTCTCACGCTGGGTGAGGCGACCTTCGTGGGGCACACACACCCGACGGCCCTCAACGCCATCCTGTGTGCCCGGGATCCGGGGGCGGCCTTCACTGGATCGATCTTCCCGGCCGAGTCGCTGGTGTGCGGCGAGCCCCTCCTCGTCCGCTACGCACCGCCCGGACAGCCGCTCGGCCGGGCGGTCGAGGAGGCGCTGCGATCCGCCATCGACCGGCGGGCCGAACCGCCCCGGGCCATCCTGCTCCAGAACCACGGTCTGGTGGCCCTGGGGTCGACGCCGCAGGAGGTTCTGGACATCACCGAGATGATGGTCAAGGCAGCGCGCGTTCTGGTGGGAACCTACGCCCTGCGCGGGCCGCGGTTCATCGACACGTAGAAGAACAAGGAGAAAGGAGGACCAATGGCACAGATCTTCTTGGATACGGCAGACCTAGATCAGATTCGCGAGGCGGCCAGCTGGGGCGTGCTTGACGGCGTGACCACCAACCCTACGCTGATGATGCGCGCCGGGACCGCCGACCTGAAGGAGAACACGCTTGAGATCGTCGACGTGGTGCAGGGCCCGGTGAGCGCCGAGGTGCTCAGCACCGACGCGCAGGGTATGGTCGACGAAGCGCGGGAGATCCTCTCCTGGTCGGAGCACGTCTTCGTCAAGATCCCCACCACCCCCGACGGGTTGAAGGCCATGCAGGAGATCTCCTCCTGGCCTAACGGGCGCGTCAACGCCACCCTCATCTTCTCCGCCAACCAGGCCTTCCTCGTGGCGAAGTCGGGCGCCAGCTATGCCTCCGTCTTCGTGGGGCGCATGGACGACGCCGGGTTCGACGGTATGGAGGTAGTGCGCCAGACGAGGGACATCTTCGATATCTATGGCTTCGGCTGCCAGCTGCTGGCTGCCAGCATCCGCCACCCGGCCCACGTGCGGGAGGCGCTGCTCGCCGGGGCCGACATCATCACCGTCCCCTTCAACGTGCTCAAGAAGATGATCCGCAGCCCCTTCACCGACGCGGGATTGGAGAGCTTCCTGGCCGATTGGGAGGAGA
>JAWLCP010000082.1:0-1390 GCA_041687115.1 Anaerolineae bacterium | reverse complement strand
CCGACATCATCACCGTCCCCTTCAACGTGCTCAAGAAGATGATCCGCAGCCCCTTCACCGACGCGGGATTGGAGAGCTTCCTGGCCGATTGGGAGGAGATTGCAGGATGAAAAAGGACACCATCAGACAGACCGTCAACGTCGTGGCACTGATCGCCGTAATCGCCGTCAACGGACTGGCAAATGCGCTGCCCCTCAATGGGCAGACCACGGGCGAGATATCGGATCGCTTCGACGTCTACTTCGTCCCCGCGGGGTACGTCTTCTCCATCTGGGGCCTCATCTATCTGGCGCTGGGCGCGTTCGCCGTCTATCAGGCGCTCCCCGGCCAGCGGGAGAACCCGCGGCTCCGACGCGTCGGCTACCTCTTCGCCCTGAGCTGTGCCGCGAACGTGGCCTGGCTCTTCCTGTGGCACTACGAGCGCTTCCCGCTGACCATGGTGGCCATGGGGGCGCTCCTGCTTCTCCTCATCGCGATCTACTTACGTCTGGGCATCGGTCGCACCCCCGTAACAACGGCCGAGACATGGCTCGTCCGCGTGCCCTTCAGAATCTACCTGGGTTGGGTCACCGTGGCGACCATCGCCAACGCGTCGTCACTCCTCGATTACCTGAATTGGGGCGGTTGGGGCATCGACCCCCAGGTCTGGACGGTCATCATGCTCGTCGCGGCCACAGGGATCGCCTCGGCGGTGGTCCTCACCCGAGGGGATGTCGCCTATGGCCTGGTCATCGTCTGGGCCTTCGCGGGCATCGGCGTGAAGCACGGAGGGACCCCCCTCGTGGCCACGACAGCCTGGGTAATGACGGCGCTCGTCGCGGTCGTCACTGCCGTCGGCGCGTGGCTGAGTCGGCGACGCGGGACGTCGCCTGCGGCCGCAGCCTGATGCCGCTCGCGGGCACCGCCGGTCTCGAACGGCGACCATTCCACAACCATTTCCCGGAGACGGTGTTATATTCTCCGTATGACCAGCTGCCTCATGGACGCTTCCATTGACAAGGAGATCAAGCTACTATGACCACCACACGACCGACACCAGCATCCACCCGGCGAGAGCGTTGGGCCTGGTACCTCTACGACTTCGGCAACTCCGCCTACGCCGCCGTGGTGCTGCTGGCGGTCTACTCGGCGTACTTCAAGGGATCGGTGGTCGGTGGCGCCGAGGGCTCCCGGCTGTGGGGCATCGCCGTCGGCATCGCCATGCTCGTCGTGGCCGTGACGTCACCCGTTCTGGGAACCCTCGCGGACTTCTCCGGCGGTAAGAAACGCTTCCTCCTCTTCTTCACCGCGCTGACCGTGATCTTCTGCGCCACCCTGTTCTTCGTCCAGCAGGGCGATTGGTTCATCGGCATGCTCTTCTTCATCCTGGCCGAGATCGGCTACCGCAGCG
>JAWLCP010000081.1:0-12224 GCA_041687115.1 Anaerolineae bacterium | reverse complement strand
CAGATCGAACGACTCGTCATCCACCCTGTCCGACGGGGCCTCATCGAGCAGGCCAGCTTCGCCGCCGCGCCGGCAGAATGAGCGATAGCGACAGTAGCGGCAGCGGCGCCGCTCGTCGGTGCGGGGGAGGAGGTCCCGCTCATCCCGTCCCTCCAACGCCCCCTCGATCTCCCCAATCAGGCCGGTCAGCCGGCCGTGATCGGCCTGGTAGCGGTGCCGGTCGTACTCGAAGCGCTCGGGTTGGGCCGGTGCGTTGGCGAACCAGTAGAACATGGTCACCTGGCGGGGGCGGATCTCGTCTCCGCCGTTGAGCACCGCTCCCGCCCGAACCAGAAGGTAGGGGTAGACGCAGGTCTGGAGCCTGTCGGCCAGACTCTCCCTGCTGGGCCGCTTCCGATTCGTCTTCCAGTCGACGATCACGGCACGCTCGCCGACGTCGACGGCCACCAGGTCGATCTGCGCGACGAGGCGGAAACGGCCGACGGGGGTGGACAGCCCCACCTCGGGGTACCGTTCCGAGGGGAGATCGACCGGCCCACCCTCCAGGTAGTTGCGCCACCACCGACGGAGATCAGGGTCGACCGCGGTCGCCGAAAGCCGCTCCACCGGCAGGCCCAGGAGGTGTTGGTGGATCAGCCGATGGAACGCAGCGCCCTGCTGAAGGTGGCGCTCCAGCTCCGCAGGGGGAGCGACCTCGACAGCCGGCCAGCGGAGGCGGCGTACGTAGCGCAGCTCGAAGCGCCTGGGGCAGTCGACGTAGTCCTGCAGGCTCCCCTGGCTGAACTGGAAATCGGCGGGGAGCATGGCCTACCGCACGATGAAGGTGTGCAGGCCCGCCAGGCGGACCGCGGTCGAGGTGAGGAACTGGGGAAAGAGGCCAACGGCGACAGAGGCCGCGACCGCCAGCACCATGAGGCCGGCCGTCAGCCAATCGCGGGCACCCCGCGGCTCCCTCCCGCCCACCCCCTCGTCGGACGACGCGGGGCTGGCAACGAGCAGGGACAGCGCCCGCCAGATGCCCGCCATCACCGCCGCGCTGGCCAACAGCGTGAAGAGCGTGGTCAGGAGGTTGGACGGCGCCAGCGCACGGTAGAGGGACCATCGCGCCGCGAAACCGGCGCTGATCGGCAATCCGGCGGTGGAGATTCCACCTACCAGGAAAGCCGTGGTAGCCCAAGGGACATCACTGGCCAGGCCGCGCAGGGACTCTGGTCTATCCTCACGGAGGCCCCACGACTGCAGGCCCTTCAGCCCGGCGGCCATAAGCACCACCCCGAAAGGGCGAACGAACAGCACCAGCAGCGCCAGCGCCAGGCCCTCCTGACTGGCCCTGCCCAGGGCAACGAGCGCAACGCCGGTATCGACCAGGGCGCCGTAGCCCACCAGACGGCCCAGACGGCGCTGCGAGGCCGCCAGCAGCCCTCCCAGCACGACCGTCGCCAGGCCCGCGCCTGACACGAAGGTGGCGAAGCCGGGGTACGCGCTCAGATCGGGGTAGGTCTCCAGGAAGGAGAGGAGCAAGAACCAGACCGCCCCGTTGTTGACGGTGAGGACGAAGGCGCTGGCCAACGGCTCCGCGTCGCCAGCGACGGACGCGACCCACGGGTGGAACGGAACGCTGCCCAGCAGCAGCGCAAAGGAGAGGGCGAGGAGAACGGCCGAGGCGTCGAGCAGGGTCCTGTCGTCGGGCGTCAGGGCGTACCGGCCCATCAGCCAGTGGATGGCGAGGAGCCCCGGCAAGGCCAACAAGGAGAAGGACAGGTACTGAAGCCCTCCCCGGGTGGGGCCTCGATCCTCGGGCTGGAGGGCGAAGATGGAAAGCGCGACGGCGACCTCAACGAGCAGGACGGCATAGATGAGGGGCCGGATCAGAAGCGATCCGCTGAACAGGCTGAGCAGGCCCATTCCAACGGGGAAGAGCATCGTTCCCGGCGACACCCGCCACGCGAGCGCAAAGACACCCGCAGCTGTGAGGTAGAGGAAGGCGATGGCGATGCGATCGGTCTCCTCCAGGACCAACTCGCGCCCCAGAAGGGAGACCCTGCCTCCCATGACGATCTGGCGTCCCCACAGCTCCACCGTGCGGCCAAGGGGCAGCACCACAATGAGGATTCCCAGGATCAGCGCGGCACCGACGGAGAGGAGGGCGGACAGAGTCGCCCACCGACGCAAGGCGTAGACGCCGCCGGCCATCGCAAGCGGGAGAACCAGGAAGAGGAGAAGCCCGGCGATCACGCGTCCTCCTCGCCGGTCGTCGCCTCAAGGGTCTTGAGGTAGGCCATCCCCAGGGCGATGACGAAGCTGATCGAGCCAAACAGCCCGGTGACGGCCAAGCTAGGCTCCAGGGAGACGTAGAGAAGGTCGAACCCCGAGAGGACCATGAACATCCCGATCCCCACCCGGAGCGGATCCTCGCTCAGCCCGAGCAGGAGGATACCCAGTCCAGCCAGCAAGTAGCAGGCCAGGATGAACTCCTCGGCCATCTGCGGCAGGGGCACGATGGAGGCGGCAGCGTACACCGTCACGGCGACCAGCATCGCGGCCATGAGGCCAAAGGCCGCTCGGGGCGATATCCCCTGTCGACGCCATCCAGCCAACCGCCCTGCAAACCAATCCTGCAGCGCCAGGTCCGACGGCTCCCCCGACGCACGGGTGAGCGACTGCGCCTGCTGCTCGGTGAGGTAGAAGACCAGACAGATCAACCAACCGATGAGCGCCTTCACCGCCGCCAACTCCAGACGGACCACCTGCGTCATCAACAGCGCGACGAAGAGATACTGAGCCGCGAGGGCGATGAGGTTCAGGCGCCAGTCCTGGCTGACGACCAGCAGGCCCGCGGTGACGAACACACCCACCACGGCGGGCATCGACGCCAGAGAGCCCAACCGGGCCAGGAGGTCGCCCAGCAGAGGCACTAGCTGGCCCTCCATGCGAGGAGGAAGATCAGGAGCGCAACGAGAGACCACAACAGGGCCCCTTTTCCGCCCAGGATGCAGTCCACGACGCGCACGACGCCGAGCCCGCGCTCGAAGGCACCCACCAGCAGATCGTACGCCCAGTCGAGCCGCACCAGATCGTGGAGCGCACCGAGCCACAATGAGATCTGGGGCCGAAGCCGGATCCCCTGCCAGGCCAGCACGCCGCCGAGGAGCAGGGGAGCCAGCCAGAGCGACCAGCCGACGAGCCCTGGTCCACCAAACAGGTCCCGCAGCGAAAGGTCCCAGACGCCCGTGAAGAGGAGGGTTGGGGCCAGCCCGCCCATGATGAGCATCAGCGCCGGCGCGATCAACCCTCCAGCGCGCGCCCATGCGGGCCAGGTCCTGAGGTCCATCTCGGCGGCCCGGTGGGCGGAGAACAGCCAACGCCCCAGAGCGGCCACCAGGAACGTCTGTCCAGCGACGAACCCCGCGATCCAGATCCAGACTCCGAGGCGCGCCAGTTGTCCCGCCAGGACCGACTGAGGGACGAAGCCGAGGGTGACGGGAGCGCCGGTGAGGGAGAGGGCGCCGACCAGGGACGGAATGGTGAAAGGCAGAGCGGTGCGACGGAAGGCGCCCGGTAAGGACAATCCGCCTCCCAGGAAGAGGAGGGTCACGCCCAGCACCCAGCTGGCGCTCCCCAGCGCCAGGAGCGACAGGGTCACATCCGCCGCCGCACCCTGGGGCGCGCCATAGAGGGCCGTCAACGCGCAGGAGAAGAGGATGGCTCCACCAGCCGCCATGCCGATCCAGCGACGGGCATCGGCCGATGACCGCGCGGTCCAGGCCAGAAACCCACCTGCCAACAGGGTCAGCAGCGCGGGGACCGTCGTCCAGGCGCTCACCGGCAGCACACCGGCGTTGGCCGCGGTCAACCGCGCGCAGAGGCCCCACCCGATCACCGGGCTGAGGGAGAGCATCGCCGCGTGCGCGGACGGGGAACCCGCGCCGCCGCCCATCGATCGGTGAAGCGGGTAGGCACCCAGGCGCACCAGTGCGGCCACCATCCAGAGGGTCATCTTCGCGCCACCGGCCGGGATGAGCGACCACTGGACGCTCCCCACCCCCTGCCCAGCCACGAGCACCCCCGCCCACATAAGAAGGATGGCCACGCTGCCGAGGGCCAGGCCCCCCAGCGCCTCATCGGCGCTCACGCCGGCCACGATCTGACCGAGGAACAGGAGAAGATCGTACAAAGCCCAGCTGATAATCGTGGTGAGGGGATTGGCGGACCAGAGGGCAGCCAGGCTGATGCCGAGCAGCACGAGCAAAACGGCGGACAGGTTGGGAGCGGAATCGGATCTGGGGTCAAGCTCCGCCAGGAGGAAGGAGCAGGCCGCCAGGGTTACGCCGACCGCCAGGGCCCATAGGCCGGAATGGAGGTGAAACCTGACCATGGATTCACCCAGCAGGGCCGGGTGTGAGAACGAGACAGTGGCCGTCGTGCCCCCGCCTCCCTTCAACGCAAGGACCAGAACGAGGGTAAGAATCGCGATCGCGGCGGCCATGACGGGTGTCCAGACGCGTTCCCGTTCGACATCCGGCTTCTTGAGGAGGAAAGAGGCCAGGAGGACGCCCCCCGCACCGACCAGGGGCAGGATGACCGTGACTGGGAGAAGGTTTAGCATAGAAAGTGTCTGGGTATTCTAGCACACCCCGGGTCGCGCGGCAACCGGGGGTTCAGACACGCAGAAGCGAGGCCCCGCTCCGTCGTCAGGGCCTCGCTTCCGGGTTCAGCAGGCGTGGGGAGAGCTGACCGGGGGCTAGACCAGGAAATCGCGCAGTTTCCGTGCGTGAGCCGGGTGTCGCAGCCGACTGAGGGCCTGGACCTCGATCTGACGGATCCGCTCCCGGGTCACGCCCAGCTTCTGACCGACCTCCTCAAGGGTATACGTCTCCCCATCGATCAGCCCATACCGCATCTGAAGGATGCGCACCTCCCGAGGGGGAAGATCGTCGAGGACGTCCTGGAGAAGGTCCCGCAGGATGGAGGACGACACGACCTCGGAGGGCGCCGCAGCCTCATCGTTCTCGATGAAATCGCCGAGCTCGCTATCCCCGTCCTCATCGATAGGGAGCTCGAGCGAGAGCGGGCGGCGTGCAACCTGGAGCATGTTCTCGACCTTCTCCGGCGCGAGATCCAGGGCATGTGCCATCTCCTCCGACGAGGGTTCACGGCCCAGCTCCTGGGTGAGGCGATGGGTGGTACGGAGCAGTTTATTGATCTGATCGCCCATGTGGACCGGGATCCGGATGGTGCGGCTCTGGTCCGCGATGGCTCGGGTGACGGCCTGGCGGATCCACCACGTGGCATAGGTCGAGAACTTGTTGCCCATGGTGTAGTCGAACTTCTTGGCGGCGCGGATGAGCCCGATGTTCCCCTCCTGGATGAGGTCGATGAACGGCACACCGCGCCCCATGTACTTCTTGGCCACGCTGACCACCAGACGCGAGTTCGCGCGGACCAGGTGCTCACGGGCGGCGAGGCCGTCCTTCACGAGCGCCTCCAGCGCCACCCTGGTCTCCGCATCGAGGCCATCTCGCTCGAGCCTCGCGCGCGCCCGCTGGCCGGTCTCCATACGCTTGGCGAGGGCGATCTCCTCCTCCCGGGTGAGAAGGGGGACCCTGCCGATCTCCTTGAGGTAGAGGCCGATGGAGTCATCCACTCTGATGGCATCCAGGGGAGACCCATCATCGGCATCACTCCCATTGGAGCCTGCGTCGCGAGCGGGCGCGACGGACGACGTGTTCTTCCCCTCCAGGTCCCCGATCTCGACGTCGGCTTCGATCAGCTTGACCAAGATATCCTCGATCTGATCCAGATTCTCCTCGGCCTCCGGAAACGCGGTGAGAATATCTTCGTACGTGACGAAATCCTGCTGGTCGGCCTTGACCAGCAAGTATTCCTCGCCGCTCAGCTTTTCAATTGCGACTGCCTTCTTCTCTTCCTTCGATTCCATCTTCACTCTGAACGCTCGGTGCCGACAGGGGTAGCGGCCGACACGGTCTCTTCACTGTTTGCTACTATACCACATTGCCATGTCGCTTGTCAACCCCCTGTTGGACGGTGCGAAAATTGACAATCAGGCTTTGGCCCTCTATACTCCTCACCAGGTTCAAGCGGAGGCTGCGCCTCCGCCCGGGGATGTTGATGCCCTCAACGCCGCGGCTGCTCGTACGTCAGACAACGAGCGCCGTCCAGAGGGCAGCATGGCGGTACAGCCTGGGCCTGGAGACATCTCGGAAGCACTCACAGACATCAAGGAGGGAGTCCGATGAAGATCACCCTGACCTGGTATGGACATTCCGCGTTCCGCCTGGACGTCGGCGACGACGTCGTCCTGATCGATCCGTTTCTGACCGATAATGCGTACGCGCCGGTCTCCGCGGAGGAGGTAGATGCCGATTACATCCTCATCACCCACGGACACGGCGATCACGTAGGGGATGCCGTCAGCATCGCCCAGCGGACGGGAGCCCTGGTCATCTCAAACTTCGAGATATGCAACTGGCTGCAGGCGCAAGGCGTGGATCGCGTGCATCCTCAGCACATCGGGGGTGGCTATCCGCATCCGTTCGGCTACCTCAAGCTCACCATCGCACACCATGGATCGAGCCTGCCTGACGGTTCCTGTGGAGGGAATCCGGCCGGGCTACTGCTGACGACGGACGACAAGACGCTCTACTTCGCCGGTGACACGGGGCTCTTCTACACCATGCGCCTCATTGGGGAGGAGGGCGTGGACCTGGCAGTGCTCCCCATTGGGGACAACTTCACCATGGGACCCGACGATGCACTGCGTGCGCTCCAGCTGATCGAACCCCGGACGGTGATACCGGTCCATTACGACACATTCGAGGTGATCCAGCAGGATCCCTACGCCTGGGCGGAGCGCGTGAAGCGGGAGACATCCACGGAGGCGATTGTCCTCGATCCCGGGGAGAGCTACACGGTATAGGCAGAAGTGACCTTCCGCAGAGAGTCCTATTCGCACGCTTGTTTCTTTTCCACAATCAGATAAGTAGTATTTATTATGTTAGTTGTAGTAGTAGGGCGTTGGACGGTGGGGATAGATGTCCGCGGCGAACGAGAGGGAAGCAGATATAGGGGTCCGCCGGTGGAACCGGCGGAGATGTAGGTGGGCGGCGATGTCGCCTTCTCCACAGGGGAGTGTGCAGAGTCTGGGAGAAGTTGGCATTCGGTCAGCATAGAGGAGGGAGTAGGCGAAGAGTTATCCACAGGAGCGTTCAGTTATCCACAGAAAACAGCTGGTTATCCACAGGCAGATGCATCTCCGGTCGTTTTTTCGCCCCCTCAGCCCCTACATGTGGGGACGTTGTGAAGAGCGGAGGCTAAGGCTGGAGGTGGTGGATGTGGATAAGGTGTGGACAGCGTTGGGGGATGGCAGGTGGATTGACGGGCGCTCAAACGGTGGTATAATCGGGTGACAACGTTGAATCTCTAAAGACGGTGAACAGGAGGAGTAGGCGGCGCGAACCTGGCGAACTCCGCCCTGCCCGATGGGAGCACGGCGGAGGAAGAGAAGAGGGTCACCGGCTGGGACGTCCCAGCCGGCTGCAAGCCCTCGCAGCGTAGGCCGCTGAAGGTCGCCTGGGAGTTGAGAGGCCGATCCATCCCGGTCGGATAAGCCTCTACGGGGTCGCCCGTTACAGCGAAGGCCCTTCATCCACGTCTGATGTCAACGGAGGGCTGCTGAGGGTGGCGGCAAGGATGCCCGGTCTATGCCTGTAGCCGCCAAACCAAGGTGGTACCGCGAGAGTTGCCCCTTTCGTCCTTGGACGGAAGGGGTTTTTCGTTACCATGCCAGGTTTATGTAGCAGGGATTGACGGAGGAGGAGTGAGGGATGACCGAGAGACTTGCCCGGGTGTACGATCCGAAGGAGCACGAGGAGAGGCTCTACGAATGGTGGGAGGCGGAGGGATACTTCCGCCCCGAGAAGCAGGTGGCGCTGGGGCTGGCGACGGAGGACGGCCCTCGCTGGTGCATTACCATGCCGCCCCCGAACGTCACGGGGGCGCTCCACCTGGGACACGCGATGGTCGCCGCCGTCGAGGATCTGATGACGCGGTACCACCGCATGCGCGGGGAGGAGACGCTCTATCTCCCGGGCATGGATCACGCCGGCATCGCCACGCAGAACGTGGTGGAGCGCGAGCTGGCCAAGGAGGGGCTGACGCGCCATGAGCTGGGTCGGGAGAGGTTCGTGGAGCGGGCCTGGGAGTGGACGAAGATCTACCACGATCGCATCGCTGATCAGACGCGGCGCCTGGGCGTCTCGTGCGACTGGACGCGGGAACGATTCACGTTGGACGAAGACCTGAGCAATGCGGTGCGCACGGCGTTCGTGCGGCTGTATAGAAAGGGGCTCATCTACCAGGGCAGCTACCTGGTGAACTGGTGTCCGCGGTGCGAGTCGGCCATCTCCGACCTTGAGGTCATCCCGGTGGAACGGGAGGGGCGTCTGTGGGTGATCCGGTATCCAGTGGTCAACGGGGACTGGGACGGCCCAAGGTACGAGTGGACCAGCGGCAGGTGGGCTGAAGGGGCCACCGAGTTCATCGAGATGGCCACCACCCGCCCGGAGACGATCCTGGGCGACACGGCGGTGGCCACGTCTCCCGAGGACCCGCGCTGGCGAGACCTGGTGGGGGAGACGGCGGTCCTGCCGGCGATCGGACGACGCATCCCGATCATCGCAGACGAGGCGGTGGATCCGGGCTTCGGGACGGGCGCGGTGAAGATCACGCCGGCCCACGATCCGACGGACAACGAGATCGGGATCCGACACGACCTTCCCGCCATTGACGTGATGACGGACACGGCGGAGATGAACGAGCAGGCGGGTCCGTACGCGGGGCAGGATCGGTACGAGTGTCGCCGGAACATCGTCGAGGACTTCGAGAAGGAGGGGCTGCTGGTCCGGGTGGAGGCCTACACCCACTCGGTGGGGACGTGCGAGCGCTGCCACACCGACATCGAGCCGCGGGTGTCCACCCAGTGGTTCGTGAGGACGAAGCCGCTGGCCGAGGCGGCGATGAATGCGGTGCGCGAAGGGGAGACGGTCATCGTGCCCAAGCGGGAGGAGGAGCGGTTCTTCCACTGGATGGAGAACATCCGCGACTGGTGCATCAGCCGGCAGCTGTGGTGGGGCCACCGGATTCCGGTGTGGCACTGTGGTGGGTGTGGAGAGCACACGTCAGGGATGACCGACCCCACGGAGTGCCCCCACTGCGGCAGTGAAGAGCTGCATCAGGAAGAGGACGTGCTGGACACCTGGTTCTCGTCCGGACTGTGGCCCTTCTCCACGCTGGGGTGGCCGGATACGGACGCGCCCGACTATCGACGCTTCTACCCGACCGATATGCGGGAGACCGCCTACGATATCCTCTTCTTCTGGGTGGCGCGGGAGATGATGCTGGGCATCGAGATGACGGGACAGTCCCCATACAGCACGGTCTACCTCCACGGCCTGGTGCGGAACGAGAACGGGGAGAAGATCAGCAAGTCGATGGAGGACATCGACGAGTACGACCCGTTGGACATCATCGATGCCTACGGCACGGACGCGCTCCGCTACACGTTGATGACGAGCTCCACGCCTGGTCTGGACATGAACCTCGATCCGCGCCGTCTGGAGGGAGCGCGGAACTTCGCCAATAAGATCTGGCAGGCGGCGCGGTTCGTGCTCATGAACACGTCGTTGGAGGACGTGGCCGGGTTTGAGGCCCCATCAGCCTCTATGGATCTGAGGCTGGCGGACCGGTGGATCCTGTCGCGGCTCAACCGTCTGATCGAGAACGTAGACCGCCTGTTCGAGAGCCACCAGTACGGCGAGGCGGGGCGGCAGATCAACGATTTCGTGTGGAGCGAGTACTGCGACTGGACCATCGAGGCCAGCAAGGTGCGCCTCTACGACGAGGAGGTGGAGAACCGGGTGCCGGTGGCGGTGCTGCTCCACGTGCTGGAGACGTCATTGCGTCTCCTACACCCGTTCATGCCCTTCGTCACCGAGGCGATCTGGCAGGCGCTGCCCGGCGAGACGAAGGAGGGGGATGCGCTGATCGTGGCGCCGTGGCCAGAGGCGGACGGGACGCTGCTGGACGATGAGGCCGAGGAGAGCATGGCCCTGTTGATGGATCTGATTCGGGGTATCCGGAATCGCCGGGCGGAGTATCGGGTGACGCCGGGGAAGCGGATCCCGGCCATGATCGCGTCACCGGACGCCGGCGACGTGCTGGCAAAGCAGCAGGACGTGCTGTGCGCGCTGGCGAAGCTGGATCCAGAACGGCTGGCGATCGAGGAATCGATGGAGCCGCCGAGCCAGGCGGCGACCATCGTGGTGGGGAGGACGACGTGCTACCTGCCGCTGGCCGAGATGGTGGATCTGGAGGAGGAGCGAGAGCGGCTGTCGGAGGAGCTGCGTGACGTGGAGGGCCGCATCGCCCACAGCAAGGAGTTGCTGGCGGGCCCGTTCGCGGAGCGGGCGCCGGAGCACGTCGTGCAGCGGGAGCGCGACAAGCTGGAGGATCTGAAGACGGAGCGGGTTGAGCTCGAGCGGCGGCTGGAGACGCTCGGGTAGCCGCCGTAGGGAGAGGGAGCCAAGCCAGCTGCTGGAAAGTCAAGCGTAAGGTGGCGAATTGCGCTGCTTAGTCGAGGTATCCCTGCGCGACGCGGCGTGGAACAGGCCCACTTAGTCGCCGGACAGTATCTCCTCGAAGTCGCGCGCGCGATCGAGATAATAGGCGCGATCGTCTTGGAGCAGATCGAGTATCTCGTCGATCTCCTCGGCTGGCATGTCCCCTATCTCCTTGAGGCAGATATAGAACTTCCTGAGCGACGTGATGTGCGATTTGACTGCCTCAACCGGCGGCCACTCTCCCTCGTAAAGCAGCCAGTCCGCCAGGAACTCGTGAAGATCTGCCGGTGCGGCCTCATCGGCGGAGCAGGGGACCTCCACACTCCCTCCTTCGTGGGCCAGGTAGCGCCCCGCGAAGCGGCCCACGTTATCCCGGTGTCTCTGAATCGTCTTCGCCGACAGGTCCTGCTCCCGCAGCCATCGCTCAAAGGTATCCAATAGCTCGGCGTTCCGCTCCTGGGCTACCATCTCTTCCGTCGTAGAGGCCCACTCATCCTGGGCAGGCACCTCAAAGCCCGGGACGGGGTAGATCAGGGAGATCCGATCCTCACCGTCGGTCATCGCGATGGTCAACGTCTCATCTGCTGGCCGAGGAAGCCCCTGGTGTGCCTTCATGTGTTCGCGCACGAAGCGAGGAATCGTCCGCAGCGCTGCCTCCAGTCGCAGCAGCTCTGACTTACCGGGGCGGGCAGGCCGCTCAGAGAGGCCGATCTGGAAGAGGAGAGGGTAGGCGTGCGTGCCGGCCACCGGCCAGTCGTAGGTCTCCATGGCTTCCAGATCGTCGAAGGGCATCTCGAATGCTTCCCCGAATAGAAGCACCGTCCATGCCTCTCGCCCAACTAGCTGGTCCGATGGCGTCCCGGCATACGTCTCATGGAGTATATCTGTAGACTTGTAGATGGCCAGCCCGTAGGCCTGGCCTCCCTGGCCCATCACGACGGCGTAGCGAGGCTGGCTGCCGGGAGGATAGTGTATCTCGATGGGGTTCGCGTCGTCGATCCAGCGCCAGGGGGCCTCGCGGTAGAAGAAGGCAGCCGCCTGGAACAATCCCCTGGCCATGGGCGGGGTGACTCCGGGAGCTTCGAGAAGGCCGGGGATGGCCTCCTCATCCCCCATATAGTGCATGAGAGCTCGTAACGCATGCTCCGCCGCTCGGAGGGAGTGTCGAAACTCGCAGCGGACGCCGATCTCCTCCAACTCTGGCGCCAGCGCTTCGACCAGGCCTTCATCGTCCACGTGGATGACGGTAGGGCGACGTCTTCCTCCCGCGCCAGGAATGGGATAGAGCATCGCCTTGGCCAACACATTCAGGATTTCTGAAGATGTCGGGGCGGCCTCAACGATCTCTGACCCACGGACTTTTCCGGTCCGGGAGACCGTCAGGATGATGTAGGGCCGGTATGGATGACGATCCGGCGGCGTGATCCAGGTTCGTGCCCGACGGACGGCGCACTCCCAGATCTCGTCCCTCTGATGTAGGTCACGTGCATCCTCCAGTGGTACCTGATCGGGTTTGCCCAACGACATCATTCGGCCCACCGTGCCGGCGAGTAGGTTCAGTGTGCTTCGTTTCATGGTCACCCTCCG
>JAWLCP010000080.1:0-12291 GCA_041687115.1 Anaerolineae bacterium | reverse complement strand
AGCGGGGCCGACGGGAGTCGTCTCTGCAGGTTACATCGGGGTGTCCTCCATCCTGGTGGACACTCAGTTGACCAAGTCTCTAGATCATCCCGTACGACCTCGCCGGGTACGAAAGGCGACAATAGGGGGCGGAGATCCAGCTCCCACTCAGCGCGAAGATTCTCGATTGCCTCCTCCAGGGCCTCGCGCTTCCATTCACGGTCGTACAGCGCCAGCTTAGGATCGACCAACGTCAGATCAGGCTCCAGCCCTTGCGTCAGCAGGAGCCAGATGTCGTACAGATCGCGTGGCTGCCCCCCGCTGCGGGGAGTTGAGAAGCCGACGCGTCAGCGTAGAATAAAGGCAGTGCGATCGGCAATGTCGATGGGACTGGGACGTGAAGGAAGTGGAGATATGGCAGAGACGACCAAGACCAGCAAGACTGAGTGGGAGATCAGCCAGCTTGTGAGGACCCGGCTGTTTCCAGGTGAAGATGCTGTGTTGCGCAGCTCTCTTGGCTCCTGCACCGGCTCTCTTTGTCGTTCTGGTGGCTCCCTGGTATAATCTGCTCACCAGCAGACCGCAGTAGACGGAGGTGAATGACGGTGGTTACAGTGAAAGTCTCTGACCAATCCGATCTCCAGATTCCCCGTCGGCTCTCGGATGAGCTCTCTCTATCTGACGGAGACCGAGTAGAGCTTGTGCGTCGGGGCGATGTCGTGATCCTACAGAAGATCGATAGACCAGGACGCACCAGGTCCTTGCGGGAGCTCGCCGGATTGGTGAAGTCGTCACGTCCGCCAGGCTCCGTGGATGTGTCCGAGTATATGACTAGAAGAGGATACGAGTACCTCCGTGGCAGCCAAGGTTAGGAGTCTGGACGAACCCCTCCCGGCGACACTATACTGGGACGCGAGCTTCATCGTCAACTTCGCGTTCGAAGCCGCACGATACTTTCGCCAGTGCTCGGAGTTGCTTGCCCGGCTTGACGAGGCCGCCACGATCTCCTATGTCTCCACCCTGGCCCTAGATGAAGCTTGGTTTGTCCTGCTGCAACTGAAGATTGAGGAAGACCATCATCCAGCCAAGTTCTGGGATGTGTACAACGTCCAGCCGGAGGTGGTCGAACAGTACATCGACGATCTGGATAGAGTGACAGAGCAGATCGGGACTCATCGCAAGATCGAATTGATTGGTACGGAGCCTCTGTCGGCCTTTGAGTCTTTGTCCCACATGAGGGCTTTTCACTTTCTCCCCAGGGATGCTTACCATCTGGCGACGATGCGGTACCATCGGATTGACAGCCTTGTGACGATGGATGCTGATTTCCTTGTCGTTCCTGGGATCGAGCTCTTCACGTGCAACCCCAGCATACTGGAGCAGAACGTCTAGCCCAAGCCTTTGCTCGTTTCCTCGCGGGTGTTTCGAGGGCGTTGATGGTCGTTGCCCCCTATCCTGGCTGAAAAGTCCCTCCGTCTCAGCGGTTGACGGCGGAGGGCGCGGAATCTAGCATCACACGGCGGGTTTAGTGGGGGATCAGCCAGTGCGTTTGCACAAGCATCCCTGTTCTCGCAGATTCAGGGTGGCTGTGAACTCCAGTTGACCACGTCAGGCACGCTCAGCCGGGCCGGTCTGCGGAGAGCCTTGAACCCGGCTGCTAGCTACTCAGACTCTGAATCAGTGACGGGTCAAGAATTGGGCTTGATTCTGCTCAGCGCTGCTTGCTCCCAGCCAAGAGTAGTCGTGATGCAAGCCGTTAAGCACCGGCCGCGATGAGAGCGTTGCCGTGATAGGTGGTGCCTCCAATCGCGCTGTGCGACACGGTACGCGCTGCTCGATGCCCTGATGAGGCCGAGCATGGTTGAAGTACGCCTTGTACTCCTTGACCAGCCGATGCACGTGTCGCTCGTTCAGAATCACGAAGTGGTCGAGACACTCCCGTCGGAGACTGCCCAGGAACCGCTCACACACAGCGTTCGCCCTGGGAGCTCGATCCGGAGTTTCCAGTACCTCGATCCCTGACGCCGCTCGTTCGAATGATGAGCCATATTTCTTGTCATTGTCGCGAATCAAGAATCGTGGGCCTACGCCAGAGGGAGTGGTCTCGCGGAGTTGCTGAGCCGTCCACTCATCAGTTGGATTTCTTGTCACGCGAAAATGCACTATTCGCCGCGACCCCAGTTCGATAATCACGAACACAAATACGGTACGGAAGAAGACATCGTAGGTTTGAAGGAAATCACAAGCCCAAATCTCGCTGGCGTGATTACGCAGGAACCTGGCCCAGGTCTGTTTCGAGGCCCGATGCTTTCGCACGCCTGCCATATACTTCTGGATCGAGCTCTTGCTGACCTCAACGCCAAGCTTCCTTAGTTCTCCCCGAATGCGCTCCGCGCCCCAAGTCGCGTTCTCCCTCGCCATCTGCTTGATCAAAACCACAACATCCTCAGTCAGCGGCGATCTGCCGCACTGGGACCGCGCTCTCGATTTGCGTCTCCAGTAATGCCTGAAAAGATCGCGATGCCAGCGCAACACGGTGTCAGGCTGCACAATGATCAGTGCCTCTTTCCACCGGCGCAGCTTGCTTGCCAGGAAAACGATGAGGGTCCGATCGCGCCAAGTGAGCGGCTTAGCTTCGCACGCTAAGGACGTCTGATCTGGCGCTGAAGCACGATGAGCTGCTGACGAAGCAGGGCATTCTCCATCACGAGCTCTGATCTACAGCGGGTGAGGTCCAGAGCAGCGTTCAGGACTGGACCATGATTCTCGGGCCTAGTCCAATTCCGGAGACGCGGTTCAACAGCCTGACGCAGAGAGTGTGCGAGTTGATGAAGAAAGCTCATAACCATCATTACATTCAGTTGCAGAGAGGAGGTTCTGGTGGGATGATCATCAACTGAGGTTGAGAGTCGGGGAGCAGAGGGCTGTGCTGTGTTCCTCGATCTAGCGGCAGGGGGTGATTGGATGTTCCGACGGGAAGCAGTTGAGGATTTCAGACGGTATTGGCGGCGTCGAAGGCCAGGTCGAAGCACCGCGACGCACTACGCGAGTGACGTCCGCATCTTCTTCAGATGGGCACGGGTTAGCCCTGGCGGCGTCACGGTGCATCACATTGACCAGTTCATCGATTGGCAGCGTGAGTTAGGTCGTGCTTCCACCACCATTCAACGGCGATTGGTGGCACTGCGGATGTTCTATGATTACATGGCCTATAGAGAGGATCAAGAGATCGCCAATCCCGTTCGCCCGCGTCGCCACTACATCTCTCCACGCCGCTCGCTGCCCCGGCCTGCTTCTGACGACGAGATTGAGCGTCTGTTCGCAGCAATTGGGTCCCATTTGAGAGATCGGGCGATGTTTACCCTGATGTTGCACGGCGGGCTGCGGGTAGGCGAAGTGTCCCGGCTGCGCATTTCTGATATGAAGTTGAAGGAGGATAGGACGCCAACGCTGTTAGTGAATGGCAAGGGGGAGCAGGAGCGGATGGTCTATCTGTCCGCGACAGGAGCGGAACTGCTGGAGGACTACTTGAATCAGCGTCCGGAGAGTAGTCCGGAAGAAGTCTTCTTGAACCGACTTGGAGAGGCCATCACCATCACGGGGATTCAGTACCGGCTGGGCCATCACTGTGAGCGAGCGGGGATCTGGGTCACGTGCCATCAGCTCCGACACACCTTCGCTTGTCGGATGATCGCTGCCGACGTTCCGGTCGTGTCGATCCAGAAGCTGCTGGGACACGCCAGTGTCCGGACCACCCAGCGCTATGTGCGCGTGGCCGACAGGAAGGTGGAGAGGGATTACCAAGCCGCAGTCGGCAAGCTGACGAGGGGTTCGGGGCGACCTGAGGAGGGTGAGCCATGAGCAACGGGACTGCTGTTCACCCTCAGGACCTGCTGACAATTCCGAAGCGTGTGGCAGAGCTTCCATCGTGGGTACGTCTGCCCTTTCGCCGCTGGGTCCGGCTCAAGCAGCGGAACTGGCCGGCCAAGACCGTGCAAAGAAACACGCGCAACCTATGTCGGCGAATGATAGCGATGATGGGCTGGCTCATCGAGCGTGACGCCTGCCAGGGTTGGAGCGAGTTGTCATCTCGCTTGATCGAAGCGTACATTGATGATGGACTTCGGTACGGCTGGGCTCCGGCCACCATCAACTGGGATCTGATCCACTTTCGAGTATTCTGCCGGTTCGCCCGTGATGAGGGCTACCCTGTATCTGAGGCGGTAACCAAGGTGAGAGACCTGGACACACCCCAAAGGCTCCCCCGTCCGTTCTCTGATGAGCAGATGAGACGACTGGAGGCGTGCATTCGGGAGGCTGTCATCGAAGCCAGGACGGCCCATCAGCGCGAGCTGGCGCTGCGCGACCAGGCATGCTTCTACCTGCTCTGGCATTGCGGGCTGCGGATAAGCGAGGCAAGTGAGCTGATGGTGAGCGGTCTCGATCTGGATGGAGGAAAGCTCTTCGTCCGCAACAGCAAAGAGCGCAAAGATCGTATGCTGTATATGAGCCAAACTGTGGTCGGGGCCCTTAAGAAGTACCTGGCGGTGCGGGATAGACAAGCGGCTCCCCGGGTCTTCCAATCTCAGCGAGGAGTCTTGACCTCAGCTGGCATACGGCAGCGGCTCGAGAAATACGGACGGGAATGCGAGGTCCCCGTGACCGCGCGTCGGCTCCGACACACGTTTGCGAGTCAGATGCTAGCCGCAGGCATGCCCATCGCCTCGTTACGGCGGTACTTGGGGCACGAGCACCTGGATACGACATTGATCTATGCGAAAGTCTCGGACCCGACCCTACAGCGGGACTACTACCGAGGTGCGGCGACGTTCGACCCGGCCTCCGGGGAACTGGCCCGCCGGGCCCTCGACTTGTCGGAGAGAGAGGAGTTGCTCCAGCTGATTGGAGAGCTCAAGTGCCCGGACCTGGAGCACGACCAGCGACGAGAAATCTTGGAGCAGATGCAGCGCACGTTGGCTGAGACGGAGCCGCGAGATAGCCCGGCAACAGGATGAGACCAACAGGAAGCGCGCCTACTGAGACAGACTGGAGGCAAAGGAGGGGGCAACGGCAGGCGTGGACAATGTGGGCAACTCGCAAACGGCGACGAGTTGCCCACACTGCCCACGCCACTACGACTACGACTGAGCGCCCCGCAGCACCATAGGCTTGGGCTGATCATCCACCAGAGCCCTTCCCCAACTTAATGTAACCCCCCTTTCTGTCTATGGTCTGAACGCTAGGATTGTACCACAGAGCAGGGCATTAGCACACAGTTGCAGAACGGATGTGCTTTTCGGCCAGGACACCCGAAACATAAGGGCTATCTGTCCCCTCGCTCCCAGGTGACATAGAAACATCAGTATGCATACAAACCCCAACACCTGCGCCCGGGCGAACCCTCCTGGCGCTGGAGCGGGCTCGGGCGGGGCCCTCCGAAGCCCGGCGAGCCCTTCCGCATCTTCCCCGACGCGACGCGGGCCCACCGCGAGCCGGGCTGGGAGCCGACGGTCGGGCTGGACGAGGGGCTGAGGCGCACCGCGGCCTACTGCCGCGCCGTGCAGGAAAGCTAACGCCTAGGCGCAGAGAAGCAGAGACGCGAGGACGCGGGGGTGGGGGGGAGGGGGGAGGGCGGTCTCGCCCCCTACATCTCCTCCAAGTCGAAAAGCATGTCCAACAGCGCTTCCTGGAGCTCCCTCAGCTCGGACGCATCCCCCGCCTCCTGGGCGTCGCGGATATCGGCGAGCAACGCGCTCAGATGCTGCCAGTCGCTGGGGTCGAGGCCGTTGTCTTTCAGGAGCTGCTGAGCCTTTGCCACCAGGGCCTCCCCGTCGGGGGAGAGGACGGCCGTAGCCTCCGGGGTTGCGACGGCGTCACTCACCTTCATCTGGGCTTTCAAGATTTCCCGTTCGCTCAACCTGGCCAGCGGCGCGTGCACCGTGATCTCCTTCTGCTGACCCGTATGACGATCCTGGGCAGTCACTTTGAGGATCCCGTCGACGCCGAAGTCGAACTGAACCGTGACCGTGGCCAACTCGCCGGGGCGCTCCGGCTCCAGCCCGCTGATGGTGAATCTGCCCAGCAGCGTGTTCTCCGACGCCACCGGGCTCTCGCCCTGGTAGACCTTGATCTCCACCGTGTCCTGGTCGGGGTAGATCGTGGAGTAGACCTCTTCCTTGGTCACCGGGATGGCGGTGTTGCGGCGGATGATCACGTTGTAGTGGTCGGGCACCAGGCGGTCCATGAGGATCTCCGCCACCTCGATCCCCAGTGAGTAGGGGGTCACGTCGACGAGAATGGCATCGATCGGCTTCCCCGCGATGATGCCCGCGTGGACGCCGGCGCCCAGCGCCACCACCTCCTCGGGGTTGAGCGACGCCTGGGGCTCGAGGTCCAGGGTGTGCGCCACCATATCCCACACCGCCGGGATGCGGGTGGATCCTCCGACCAGGAGCACCTGGTCGATCTCGGTGGGCGACACCTCCGCGTCCGTCAGCACCCGGTCGACGGAGACCAGGGTCTGCTGCAGCAGGTCGCCGATGGCCGCCTCGAACGCCTGGCGGCTGACCTCGCATTCGGCGTGGAGCGGGACGCCCTGCTTCTCCGCGATGTACTCCTCCTTGATCCAGGCGAAGGGGTGGGAGGAGAGCTCGATCTTTGCCTCCTCAGCCGCGCGGATCAACCGCGCCCACGCCCGTCGGTCCTGACGAAGGTCCACCCCCTTGTCGTCTTCAAACCGGTCGGCGACCATCTCGGCCAGGCGGCGGTCGAAGTCGTCGCCACCCAGACGGGTGTTGCCGTGGCTGGCCCGCACCTCGACGATTCCGCCCATCAGCTCGACCAGCGACGCGTCGAAGGTCCCGCCGCCCAGGTCGTAGACCAGGACCATCTGGTCCTCGATCAAGTTGAGGCCGTAGGCGAGGGCCGCCGCCGTGGGCTCGTTGATGATCCGGCGTACGTTGAACCCCGCGATCCGGCCCGCCTCCCGCGTCGCCTGCCGCGCCGCGTCGGAGAAGTAGGCGGGCACCGTGATGACGGCGTCCGAGACCTCCTCCTGGAGGTTCCGTTCGGCGATGCCTTTCAGCTCGCGCAGGATGAAGGCCGAGATCTCCTGAGGCTTAAAGGTCCGCCCGCCCAGCTCGACGCGATAATCGGTCCCCATCTCGCGCTTGATGGAACGGACGGTCTCCTCTGGGTGGAGCACGACCTGGTTGCGGGCCGGGGTGCCTACCAGCCACTCACCCCGGGGCGAGCGGCCGACCACGGAGGGGATGATGCGTTCCTCCCCATTGAGGAGCATCTGCGGCGCGCCATTGCGCACTATGGCGACGCCGGAATTCGTGGTGCCCAGGTCGATGCCTACGATCGTGTTCATATCGCTCTCACCTACTCCTCGATGCCCGTCGGATTCTCTTCGTCGCCACGATCATCTCGCTCCAGGCGCCGAACGATCACCTCCGCGTAGCGCAGCACCCCATCGGGCGCCCGGTAGCCGCGCCGCTCCTCCTTCACGATAGTCCCCGGCGGGACGTCACCCTCCGTGGTAGTGCTCACGGCGACGTGGAGGTAGGGGTCGAACGGGTGCCCCAGCGTCGGAATCGGCTTGACGCCGCCTGTCTCCAGGATGGCTAGGAGGCGCTCCCGCACCAGCCGCAGGCCCTCCAGCCACCCGTCCAGCATGGCGCGATCCGCTGGAGAGACCAGGACGGCCTGCGCCTCGGTGAGATGGGTGGCCTCGGCGGCCCGATCCCGAAGGCGCAGGTAGCGCCGTCCGCTGGCGATCGCCTTGTCCACCCCGTCGACAGCGGGCAGGACGGCTTCCAGGGGCTCCCGTCGGGCGGCTGCCACCCGCTCCTCGATGAGTGCCTCGAGAAGCTGCTCTCGCTCTTGCTCCTCGTCGCGCAGGGTGGCGAGGGCGTCCTCCCAGCGGGCGCTCTCGCTCTCGGCCAGCACGTTCGCCTTGAACTGGGCCTTGCCCAGCTTCCGCAGTTCCTCTTCCAACCTCTCCATGGCCTTCGCGTCCGCCTGGGAGGTGGGCTCGCTCTCCAGGCCTGCCTCGACTCGCGCCAGCAGATTCGCCAGCGTCTCCCACACCTGACGACGATCGCTCATAGCTGCACCGGTCGATAGTCCTCGCGGAAGTCCGTGCGCCCCAGATCGCCGTGGTTCTCCAGAAGCGTCCACACGTCCTTGACGTGGATATCGAGGTCGATGCTGCCCCGTCGCCCGCGCGGTCTCCAGGGATACGGCGGCTGGAAGAGGAACAGGTCCGTCTCCTTTCTGGCCTCGGCCTTTCGTAGCTTCTCGTAGGCTGCCCGGATCCGCTTGAAGGCCTCCGGATGCGCCTCCGGTGGGTATTCACGCACTCGGTCGAAGTAGGCGCGCTTGATCTGGCGCTGGGAGGCGCCACGCGTCAACCCCAGCACCGCGTAGGGATCGCTGCTGATCAGGTTGGGGCGCCGATCCTGCGGTCCTTCAGTCTCTCGTTTGGGGTTGGGTCCGGACATGGTCACCACCATTCGTCAACGTCGTCATCCAGATCATCATCGAGGAATTCGGGGAAGTCGGAGAACGGATCGTCACCGAAGGGATCTGGCCCAAAGCGGTCAATCAGGTCGAGCAACTCCGGCGGCGCATAGAAGGCCGAGCGGACACCCTCCACGCGCTCCATGAGGTCCTCATCGTCGTCCCGCCGGGCGATCCGCATGGCGTCGTTCCAGTGCATGTCTGCGCTCACCGTGTCCCCCTCCCGGACAGCGATGATGCCCAACAGCAGATGAGCCTGGCCCGGCGCCTGATCGGACGCGATCGCCTGCTCCAGGTACTCCTGCGCCAGATCGAAGGCGTCGTTCATCAGCGCCATCTCGCCGATCACGACAAAGACCGGCGCTCCGGGCGGCGCCTTCTCGACGGCACGGTCGAGCCAGAGCGGCACCGCTTCGTCGACATAGTCGATGCAGTAGGATGCCTGGGCGATGTAGAACTCGTACGGGATGGTGTCCACCGCCTCCTCGGCCTGCCCCATGACGCGCCACGCCTCAGCGGGGTCGTCGACGTCGTACCGGGCACGGATGACCGTCTCGTACACCACCAGATCGTCGGATGCCCTCTCCAGCGCCTCCTCCACGTACGGCTCTGCTTTCTCGCGCTCCCCGAGTCTCAGGTGGAGGCTGCCCAATGCTGCTAGCACCCGGGCACTCCCGGGCTCGTGCTCGAGGGCGTTCTGATACAACTCCAGGGCCCGGTCCGGCTCTCCCCAGTGGGCCGCACGTCCCGCCATCTCCTGGCAGTAATCGACCAGCAGCCGCCGGGCCACCGCGTGGTCCGGATCCAGCTCGAGCACGCGCTCCCAATAGGGAATGGGGCTGCCCCACCACCAGGGCCAGGCCTCGCTGACGACCTGCCCCATCCGGATAAGGGCCGGGATGTAGTCGGGGTCGCGATCCAGGATGCGTCTCAGCTCGTTCTCCGCTGCCTCCGACTGGTCGTTGAGCAGGAGGGCGTCAGCCAGGGTCAGTCGCGTCTCGAGGTGGTCAGGGTTCCACTTGAGGGCGTTCCGATGGACCTGGATAGCCTCGTCGAGGTGCCCGGCCTTGGCATACGCCTCGGCCGCGCGCTGCCACAGCCGGGCGACCTGGTCGTCGCTGAGGGCATCGGGATGGTCGGCCCGGCGCGGACGACGGCGCAGGGCCTCGCGCCACCGCTCGCCTGCGGCGAGGAACTCCTCAGACCGCTCGTAGGCCAGCGCGAGGTTGTAGGCCAGCCGGAAGCTGCCGTTCTCCGTCGCGTCGGCTGCCTCCCAATGATCGCGAGCCTCCGCCCAGCGGCCGTCGGATGCTGCCCGATGGGCTAGCCGCTGGTGAGCTTGCGATACGAGCTCTTCCAGGCTGGGGTAGCTAGATCCGTGACGGAGCGCTTCCTCTCCGGCCAGGAGAGCGCCTTCTACGTCCTCGCGCGCCAGTCGCTCCTCCGCCAGCCGGTGATAGCCTTCCTGCAAATTCGTCTCCAGGCGTTCCGTCCGCAGTCCGGCTGCCCTGGCCGCGTTCCAGGCCCGCATGGCTTTTTCCCAATCCTCTTCCTGCGCCGCCAGGACGCCGCGATAGTAGTGGGCCAACTGGCGCTCGACAGGACCGGTCGCTTCCTCCAAGGCCGTGTCCAGGGCCGCTCTGGCGCGGTCGTCCTCCCCGGCATCGAGGACGGCCATGGCCCGCCACAGCGGAGGCGCCTCGTCCGAGAGGGTGTACGGGCGGCGCTTGAACGTGCTCACCTCGTCGAGCATCACCTGCTCGCCGTCCTGAAGGTCGTGCCAGACGTCGTACCGAGCGGGATCCTCGCCGCACTGGAGCAACGCCAGCGCCAGCGGGTAGGCCGCCCGCCGGGCGAACTCGCCGCCTCCCTGGCGCACCGCTTCGTAGTGGTGGATCGCCTCCTCCAGGTCGCCCTGGCGATGGACGGCGAGACCGAGATGGTAGGTCGTGCGAGGGTCGTCCGGGTGGAGCTCGGCCACCTGATTCAGGTCCTCGAGGCCAGCCTGATGCTCCCCGGCCTCGTATATACGCCGAACTCCCCGGTGGAAATAGGCCTCGGCCAGGGCGGATGGAGGGAGCATGTCAGGCGTCTGCCGCCGCACGCGCTCCCATGCCGCGATCGCCTTCGTGTAGTCCCGTTCCTCGAAGGCCCTCAAGCCATTTTGCCGCAGGGCGGCCGAACTCTGTCGCTTACGCCTGTCACGTCTCTTCGCCATGTCACCTCTGTGCGCGCCAATTATACTCGACTGATCCGGGACGGCAATCCCTTGCCCGACGTCTCCCGGTCTGCTTGGATCTCCTGCTCCGGCATTCACCAGATTGGCGTGAGTGTGCTTCGAGGGACGTTATCCCCGGGATCGTGAGAGACCTCTGCAACGTCGCTTGCGGCACTCGATCAAGGGTCCGCGGGGGAGACACGGTGTGCGTTCTACCTCTTCGACGGTTCCGAGGGGAGACCCGGGGTGGGCCCACCATAGGACGTAGACGCGGTGACCGAAGCTAGGGGCCACATCGATGACCTGGGGCGTCCGCACCGGTGGTGTCCTGCTTGTGGCCGTCTCATAGACCGGCTTTGTTGAGCTCATCCTTGAGCGCTCGCAGTCGGCGGTTGTTGTCTCGAAGCTGGGCGATCAAGGTCTCCCAGGACGATTCCTCGTCCAGGTGCCGGTAGAGGTCGCGCACGTGACTCAGGTAGGTCGCTGCCACGGCGTAATTGCTCCTGCCTCGCCGCGCGATCAGCGCCTGGGCAGCGTGTGCGTAAAGGCGGATCGCCTCCCGCGGCCGTTCCTCCTCAGCTGCCTGAGCGACCCGTATCGTCAGCCCGTCGTCTCGCCAGCCCAATCTGGACTCTGCATGTCGTTGCTCCAGCGTCTGCAGGGCTCGGTCGAGCTCGCCCTCATCGAGGTGGATCTTGGTCAGTAGCGTATGACTTCCCTTCTGGGTCAGACGAGCAAGAACGCCTGTCCGCAGGTCGTCCCAGCGCGCCATCTGCCGGGCCAGAGCCCTCACGTCCTGATAGCGCTGCAAGCTGGGACGTTGCCAGAACAGCCTTTCTGTCAGGGCCAGGGCCTCCTCCCGATCGCCGCGCGCCAGTGCCCGTTCCTTCAACCACACCATCAAGCGGGAGTCCCGGCTCGTGGCCATTCGCTCGCGGATCAATGTCTCGGCGACGTGACCGCGGTTCTGAGCCACGAAGACGTCGGCTAACTGGACCAGCCCGTAATCGCTCGCCTCGCGAGCAGCTGCCATCGCCTCGTCCACACGATCGAGGGCCAACAGTCGCTCCACCATGTCCTGTCGGCGTCCGGTCTCGCGGCAGATACGGAGATAATCCTCGTCGTCCAACCACTCCTGCTCCAACTGGAGCAAGAAATGGCCGTAGGCCCGGCGACCCCAGGATGCTTCCTCAGGCAGCGCATCGCGCACCCAGTGGGCCACCTGGTGCTTCTCCTCCGGCGTGGCCTGCTCGAGGATGATGCACGGTGCCTGATAACCGATATCGACGCCGCCGAAGTCCACGTCCCAGCGGTAGACGTCGAACAGAGCCCCCAGGAGCATCTTGCGGCGAAGGGGATCCTCTGTCGCGATCAGACAGTATTCCAGCCCCTCAACGCAGCGATCCACAACGTCGTTCAAGTACCTGGATTCATCCTGCACCATCCCGTAGCTCTCCAGCGTCTCCTCTATCACGATCTGGTAGATGGTGGCTGCGTCACGCCAGCGCCCGATCTCTACGTAGTCATCGCCGATCTCCACCAGTGTCAGGAGGTGCTGGGCGATACCG
>JAWLCP010000079.1:0-12351 GCA_041687115.1 Anaerolineae bacterium | reverse complement strand
CCCAACAGCTTCGTCAATCTGTCCCGCGGTGACGATGAGAGGCGGTATCCACCGGACGGTGTTGTTCCACGGCCCACAGGTCAGAAGCATGAGCCCGTGGTCGAGACATGCCTCGACCACTGCCTTGGCGGTGCCGGTTGCGGGGGTACCGTCCTGGTCGGTGAACTCGGCGGCGACCATCAGGCCCAGCCCGCGCACGTCTCCGATGACCGGGAACTCGTCCTGGACCGCTTGCAGGTGCTCGATCAGCCGCCTCCCCATCCGGGTGGCGTTCTCAAGTAGCTTCTCCTCCTTGATGACGCGGGCTGTCGCGGCGGCGGCGGCGCAGGCAACGGCGTTGCCTCCATACGTGCCGCCGTGGGATCCGGGGATCCACTGCTCCATCAGCTCGCGCCGCGCGACCACGCCGGAGAGGGGGAGCCCGGAGGCAATTCCCTTGGCCACGGTCATGACGTCGGGGATCACGTCGAAGTGCTCCACTGCGAACCACCTGCCGGTGCGCCCGAACCCCGACTGCACCTCGTCGGCGATGAGCAGGATGTCGTGCTGGTCGCAGATACGGCGCAGCCCCTTGAGGAAGCCTGTTGGAGGGACCACGTAGCCCCCCTCGCCGAGCACCGGCTCCACCAGGATGGCGGCTGTCTCCGAGGGGGCCGTCTGGGTCTTGAGCAGGTGCTCGAGCTCGTGCAGGCAGAAATCGGTGGTCTCCTCGGGGTCCCAGCCGTAGCGGTAGGCGTAGGGGTAGGGCGCGACGAAGACGCCGGCCGGCAGCGGCTGATACCCCACCCGGTAGATGGTCTTCGACGTGGTGAGGGCCATGGTCAGGGCAGTACGTCCATGGAAGCTGCCCTGGAACACGATGATGTTCGGCTTCCCCGTCGCGTGTCTGGCGAGCTTGACCGCTCCCTCGACCGCCTCAGCGCCGGAGTTGGAGAAGAAGAAGCTATCAAGTCCATCCGGGACGACCGGCCTCAGCTCCTCCACCAGGTCCAGAAGGGGTGGGTGGAAGACGATGTTGACCTGTCCGTGCAACAGCTTCGCCGCCTGGTCCTGGATCGCCTGGACCACCCTGGGGTGGCAATGGCCGGTGCTGGTCACACCGATGCCACTGGTGAAATCCAGATACCTCCGACCGCTTTCGCGGTCGTGGATGTAGGCCCCCTTGGCCCGCTCCGCCACGATGGGCGTGTAGCGGGTCCATACAGGCGAGATGAGCTGTTCCGTGTGCGCCTCTCCCATAGAGTTGTCTCCTTCCGTTATCGTTGTGAACCTCTCCGCCCCCTGGTTACTCTGCGTGCGGGTACCACCAGGCCTTCACACCGCCTTCGATGTCCCAGTGGCCGTGCTTCGTCTGCCAGCGCCTCGACCGCCGCATCGAGGGGAGCGTCTTCGGCGATGACGAACGAGACCACAGTCTCGCCATATGCGTACGGTGGGCTCCCGCGCCGGGTACGACGCGGCGAGTACGGCACGGGAGCCGTTCCGCTGGTGACAGAAGCCCTATCGGCGATCCGCACGCTCAGGAACCGGCTGCCTTCACCTCCGTCCACATGCGCTCATAGGTCGGGGCGGCCTCGCCGACGTCCTCGAGCCACTCGAGTCTGTCCATCACGTCGTCGGGTGGGTAGATGGCCGGCTCCTCCAGAATCTCCTCGCTGATGAACTCCGTGGCTGCCTGGTTGGGACTGGCGTACCAGGTGTAGTTGGAGTTGGCCGCTGCCACGTCCGGGCGCATCATGAAGTTGATGAACACCTCCGCGGTGTGCTTCTTGTTCGAGCTATCGGGGATGCAGAGGTTGTCTGCCCAGATGACGCCACCCTCCTGAGGGATGGCGTACCAGATGCGCTCGTCCTCCTCCGCGACCATAAACACGTCGCCGCTCCAGCTGTGGGCCATCACAATCTCGTCGGCGCTGAGCAAGTCCTCGTAGTTCTCGGCGTTGTAGGAGTGGACCCATTGCTTCTGCTCGATGAGGAGGTCACGAGCCTCGGCCAGCTCCTGCTCGTCTGTGCTGTTGAGGGAGTAGCCCAGATACTTGAGCGCTGCTCCCATCGCCTCGCGGACATCGTTGAGCATGGTGAACCTGCCGCCGTACTGGGATGCCACAGCGGCATCGAACAGATACGTCCAGCTGTCGGGCTCCTCGTCGAAGGCGTCATCGTTGTAGCCGATCCCGGTCGTTCCCCACAAGTACGGAACGCAGTAGACCATCCCCGGGTCGTAGGGCGGGTCTGTGAATGTGGGATCGAGGTTCTCGATATTGGGAAGGCTGTCGTGATCCAACTCGGCCAGCAGGCCCTGCTGAATCATGATATCGACCATGTAGTCCGAAGGGACGATGACGTCGTAGCCTGCAGCGCCAGCCTGGAGCTTGGCGAGCAGTTCCTCGTTGTTGGCGAACGTGTCCTCGACCACGCGCACGCCGAACTCCTCCTCGAACATCTCGTACACCTCGGGGCCCACGTATTCGGACCAGTTATAGACGTGTAGCTCGTCCGCCAGCTCGGACTGCTGGCCGGCCCCGCAGGCGGCAGCGAGGGCCGCCAGAGTGGCGAGTATCAGGCACAGGATCAGGGGTTGCTGAACGAAGCGCTTCATGCTTTCCTCCTTCTCACAGTGGGTCTTGAACCCAGCTTGCACATTGGTCCATTGGGGTCTGGCCTACACAATGTCTGTCTCTGCTCCACCTCCTCCCTGTAGGGCAAGCGATACGATCACCAGCACCATCGACGCCAACAACATGACGCTGGAGAGAGCGTTGACCTCGGGCGTGATACCGAGCTTGATCATGGAATAGATGCGCAGCGGCAACGTCGTGGAGCCCGGGCCGGCGGTGAAGAAGGTAATCACGAAATCGTCGATGGAGAGAGTGAAGGCAAGAAGCGCTCCACCCAGGATTCCAGGCAGAATCAGCGGGAAGGTGACCCGCCGGAACGTCTGCCACTGGTTCGCGTACAGGTCCTGGGCCGCCTCCTCGAGGGTGACGTCGAAGTAGGCCAGCCTGGCACGGACGACGACCGCGACGAAGGATATGTTGAAGGCCACGTGGGAGATGATGATGGTCACCAATCCGAGGCTCACGCGAGTCAGGACGAAGAACAACAGCAGCATGACTGCCATGGCGATGTCGGGGATGATGATCGGAAGGTAGAGCACGCCATCCACGCCGAGCTTGCCCCAGAACTCGTAGCGCTCCATCGCCAGGGCCACCATCGTACCGAAGACGGTGGAGATGAGGGTGCTGGCACCGGCCACAATCAGGGTGTTCCGCAGCGCTGCACCGATGGCCTTGTTCCTGAATAGCACGCCGTACCAGCGGAGTGTGAAGCCTCGCCACGCGCTGGACGCGTACCGCGATGCGTTGAAGGAGAAGATGACCAGAATGACGATCGGAGCGTACAGAAAGAGATAGCCCAACACGCCGTGAGCTGTCAGCAGTCTGTTCAACCAGCGTCCACGCCGCCTTCTTCTCCTGCCCTTGTACCCTGCCATAGTGTCTCCTTTCACCGGACGCGTTACTCCCTGCCGGTGCGGAAGTAGATCAATGTGCCAACGAGCATCACAGCCATCAAGACGAAGGACACGGCCGATCCAAACGGGTAGTCCCGAGCGGACATGAACTGTGAGTAGATGACGTTACCGATCATAACGGACTTCGCCCCGCCCAGAAGATCGGGGGTCACGTAGGCTCCGAGCGAAGGGATGAACACCAACACGGACCCGGCCACGATTCCGGGCAAGGTGAGCGGCACGATGACGCGCAGGAACGACCGCAGGCGATTGGCGTACAGGTCTTGGGCCGCCTCCACCAGGGAGAAATCGAGTCGCTCGATGGACGCGTAGCAGGGCAGGACCATGTCCGGCAGCCAGCCGTAGACCAACCCGATGATGATCGCCCCGTTCGTACCGAACAGCCCCAGCGGAGCCTCAGTGGCGTCGGCGAGGGAGCCCAGGAGGGAGAGCGGAAGGACCTCGGCCGCTCGGACAACGGCGTGGTGCACCGGCCCGGTCCACACCATGTTGACGAGCCCCTGGTCGCGCAGGATGAACAACCAGGCGTAGGTGCGGACCAGGAAGTTGGTCCAGAAGGGTATCATCAGGAGCAGGACCAGCGCGTTCCGCCACTGGGGGGGACGCGTGGCGATGAAGTAGGCCAAGGGATACCCGATGATCAAGCAGATGATGGTCGTGGCCAGGGCGATACCCATCGTCCGGGCGAAGATACGGAGGTAGAGGCTATCGATGAAACGCGCGTAGC
Organism: Anaerolineae bacterium; assembly: GCA_041687115.1. Classification (GTDB taxonomy): domain Bacteria; phylum Chloroflexota; class Anaerolineae; order B4-G1; family B4-G1; genus SKLM01. The sequence goes on along the minus strand of JAWLCP010000079.1, from coordinate 8,092 downwards.
TCCTGAGGCTCAGTACCCACTCGACGCCTCCGTACGTGCCGCGTTGTCCGAAGCTGATGGCGAAGACCAGTATCAGGGGCATGAGGAAGAAGACTGTGAGCCAGAAGATGCTGGGCGAGAGCAGAAGCATCAGACGCATCTTCTCTCGCCTTGTCTCGGGTCTCGTGGCCATCGTCATTCCCTCCCGGCTAGAACGCGCGCAGCTTCTGGATCCCAGCCGAGGTAGACGCGTTCGGCCTCAGGGAACGTGACGGTGGTGTGGGCCGCAACGTTCTGCTGACGCACAAACACCGTGGTCTGCCTGGTCAGGCGGACGATGTAGTGCGTCTCTGTGCCCACGTAGATCACCTCTTCCACGATCCCGGAGACAGCCTGGTCATGAGGTGGCTCGGCGTGCAGCGATATCTTCTCCGGTCGGATGGCGACTGTTACCTCCTCGCCAGGTCCGGGTATGCGCTCGACGGGTGTGCGGAAGGCCAGCTCGCCATCGACCTCGATGGTTGCGGTCCCCCTGCCGGCGGCCTTGACCACCCCGACCAGGAAGTTCGTGTCGCCGATGAAGTCGGCCACAAAGCGGCTGACCGGGCGCTCGTAGATCCTCTGAGGCTCGTCAACCTGAAGGACGCGGCCACGTCTCATAACGGCGATGCGGTCGGACATGGTCAGCGCCTCCTCCTGATCGTGAGTCACATACACGAAGGTGATGCCAACCCGCTCCTGGAGGTCCTTCAACTCCAGCTGCATGGCCTTGCGGAGTTTCATGTCGAGCGCCCCCAGAGGCTCATCCAGGAGGAGGACCTTCGGCTCGTTGACCAACGCGCGGGCCAGGGCCACCCGCTGCTGCTGCCCCCCTGAGAGTTGATCCGGCTTCCGGCTCTCCATGCCGGGGAGCTGGACCATCTCCAGCGCCTCCGAGACGCGCCGGCGGATCTCCTTGGAGGGCACTTTCCGCATCTGCAGCCCAAACGCGACGTTCTCGCCGACCCTCATGTGCGGGAAGAGGGCGTAGTTCTGGAAGACCGTGTTCACAGGCCGCCGGTAGGGTGGCGTCTCTCCCTGGAGTTCCCCCCCGATGAGGACGTCCCCCTGGTCGGGGAGCTCGAAACCGGCGATGAGCCTCAGCGTGGTGGTCTTGCCACACCCCGACGGGCCCAGCAGGGAGAAGAACTCGCCGTCACGAATGATCAACGACACATCCTCGACCGCGGTCACCGATCCGAAATACTTGGACACCCTTCTTAGCTGCACGGCGCTTTCTGTCATAGGCCTGACCCCCTTGGGCTGGAATCCGATCGACCTCCAATGGCTTGCTGGCAGAGCGAAGCAGCGCCACTGGATGGATGGCCGTAGTCTCGCAGGCTGAGACGGAGCGGCTGGCCCTCGTCAGCGCAGCAGGCCAGGTGAGTGCTCAGCTGACGCAGCCTGGCCGGCGCAAAGGCGGCCCCACGCCGGAAGCTGACGCCGCCGTCGAAGGGCAGCCTCAGAACGCCCACTGGTGCGTTGGGGTCGTCGGAGGTCAATTCACTCCACATGGTCTGTGTCGCCATCGTCCCCTAACTCAGCACGTGATACTCTTCGACCCGCTCGTGGATCTCGATTCCACGCCTGGCCAGCTCGGCGAAGAAGACGTCGGGGTCGAGAGCCGTCTCCGGGGGGATGACGCCCCTGACGTGGACGTCTCCGCGGCTGATCATCTGGGCGCCGATGCTCAGCGGGATGGCGATGTTCTTGTAGTAGGCCGCCTTCCCGCCCCATTCCTCCTGCGGCGGGTGACGGTTCCAGAGCCGGGCGTGCACTCGACGACCGTCTCGCCTGCCGATCACGTCCACCAACAGCCCGTAGGCCCACAGCGGGGTCTCCTTGCTCTCGGGGAGCGCAAGGAGGAGATCGTACATCGTGTCGAAGGCCGTGGTCTCGGCGCCTTTGATGGTCAGCGGTTCCTCGCTGTACAGACCGGACTCCAGCATCGTCTTCGCCAGCCGCATAGCGTGCGGAGGGAAGCAACCCCGGACGGAGACGGTCTGCGCGCCCAGGCTCTCGGGCATAGTGCGGGTCTCCGGATGAGGGATGTAGCAGACCTCCTGCTCGCCGATGGGACCGGGGAAGGTGACGGTCTTCAGCCCCTCGAAGGGCCCCACCCAGTGGAACTCACCGCCCTGGTAGTAGACCCGGCTCTCCGTCTCCGGGTGGAACTCCCAGAGGAACGTAACGAGCAGGCCGGGGGAGGGGGCTGGACAGCGGAAGGCGGCGAAGTTGATCTCGACCTCGTCCACCGCGTCCATCAGATCCGCACCGCGCCGCGCCATCACGTTGGTGATACCTGGAGTGGCGCCGACTCCGGGAATGAAGATGATGCCCTTCTCCTGCGCTGCCGCGTCGTAGTCCCACTGCTCCTCTTCCGTCGACACGTCCAGCCCACTGACGCCGGCCTCGGCGCACGCCCTCGTCACCGCCATGTCATATTCCCAGGGCAGCCCGTTGAGAACGACGTCGTAGCCCGCGAAGAGCTCGACGAGGGCGTCGTAGTCGTTGGCATCGACCCGGATGACGCTGAGACGTGGGTCACCGATGTCGGAGGCCAGTCTCTCGGCTGCGGCGACGTCGTAGTCCCCGATGACGATTTCGTCGAAGCTGGAGTACTCAGCGAGATCGCGCGTGGCGTGCTGACAGACAGCCCCAGCACCGCCCAGTGACAACACTTTCATCTTTCTGGCTCCTCAGTCCGTTCATTGCGTTCGACCGGGCCCTGCAGGCCCAGTCGTTGCAGCTGCTGCCGGGTTGGCCGCCCCTCGACGCTCCATCCCCTGCGCTGGTAGTAGAGGGGCAGCAGGTGGTCCAAGTCGGGTAGGTTGTCCGCGGCGGTCCCCGAGGGGCGAGGCTCGGTCAGGAACCGGTTCGGCAGTGTATCATCGGCCGGGGTCGTTCCCAGGTGGAGGTTGATCAGGCGCTTGAGGTTGAACAACCGCTCTCCGGTGCGCAGCAGGTCATCGGCAGTCCAGTCCCAGCCGGTGGCGGCATTGAGCAGCTCCGTAGTCCGCGCCGGGTCGAGTCCGCCCTTGACCATGAACTTGCACAGGCCCAGTGGGTTGTACGTGGCCAGGTAGTCCTGGAACTCGACCACCACGCGGACCGTCTCCTCGTTGGAGGCCAGCCGGTCGTAGTCGCCCTCCTGCCAGCCGGGCCATTCGATGCCGTAGCCGCGCCAGTACGTTGCACTCTCGAGATGGCACGCCCCTCGACCGGCGGTGGCGTAGTTGAGACCCATGTCCACGAAGGCGCGCGGGTCGTGGTAGGCCGGCTCCAGGCCTTTGACGTGAAGGGCGAACTGGTCAGCCTCCGGTCCCAGGCGGGAGGCGGCCCGACGAACCCCATCGGCCAGAAGTGCGCCCAGCCCCTGACGGTGCGCGATCTGCCCCACCAGCGCCAGCACTGGCTCCGGCTCTCCCCACGCCGGCGGTGGGTCCCCTGCATCGTCAGGGGAGATGAGTCCTCGTTCCACTGCCTCGGTGGCGAAGGCGATGGCGCCCGAGGTGGAGATCGTATCCAATCCCAGATCGTTGCAGCGGGCGTTGATCGCCGCCAGCGCGGGCAGATCGTCGATCAACAGGCTGCCACCGAAACCGCACAGGGTCTCATACTCGGGCCCCTCGCCCTGGGTGCCGGCGTAGGGACCCTCCTTGACCTCGACGACCTTACCGCAGCCTACGGGACAGGCGAAACAGGCTGTGTCTGCCACCCGGATGGTCTCTCGGATGGCCTGACCGGAGATGCAGTCAGCTCCCTCGGGCCACGATCCTTCCTGCCAGTTCTTGAGCGGCATGCCGCCGAAGTGCTCGGCCGCCGGGATGCCGCCGGCGGTGCCAAACATGGACATGCTCTCCGATCGCTCGCGGATGAGGCTGTTGGCGTGGCGGACCACAGCGCGCAGGCGATCGCGGTCGGGATAGGCGGGCTTCTCGTGTCCTCGCACGACGATGGCCTTCAGGTTCTTCGAGCCCATCAAAGCCCCCATGCCGCCCCGTCCTGCCGCTCGATTGTGTACCTGTCCGCCGGTCATCACGCCGGCCAGTGGAACGAGGTTCTCTCCCGCCGGGCCAATACACGCCACCTGGGCTTGGCCATCCGTCTCGTCTCGTAGAAGATCGTGGGCCTCGAACGTGCCGCATCCCGATACGTGAGAGGCATCGCGAATGTCGGCCTGCCCATCGTGGATCCACAGGTAGACCGGCGAGGAGGCACGTCCTCTGATGACGACGCCGTCGTAGCCGGCGAAGCGGAGCTCCGCGCCCCAGCGGCCCCCCACATTCGATTCATTCCAGATGTCGGTGAGGGGGGAGCGACCGCACCAGGACGTCCGGGCCGCCGCCGGTGCAAACGTGCCCGTCAGCAACCCATTGAACACCAGCAGCGGACTGGTCGGGTCGAGGGGATCCAGCGAGGGATTCAGGGCCTGGTGCAGCATATGGGCGGCGAGGCCGCTCCCCAGCAGCCAGGTGCGGACGTCATTCTCGGCAATGTGTTCCTGCTCGATGATTCGGCGTTCCAGGTTCACGGATAGCCATCGTCCGGCGTAGACTCCCTCTGTCGTCATAGGTTGCCCCGTTCCTCTGTACCTACGCGTCTATGTCTCGCGCGTGTTTCTCGATCCGCCTCAGTTCCCGTTCCACGTCCTCGTCGAGAGGCAGCGGCTGGTGAGTGCTGAGGATGTGATCCACGTGCTCGCGGGCCTCCTGGAGAAGCGTGGGCCGGCCAGCGGCATCCCAGGCCTCGAAGGTGTCGTGGACGCCGAGGTGGCTGACGTACCATTCGCCCGCTCGTATCGCGGAGACGGTGGACTCCTCGGCCATGAAGTGGCCGGCAGGGCCGACACGGGCTATCGCGTCCCCCAGCCAGCGGGCCTCGTCGGTGTTGATGCCTTGGCGCGCGCGCCGGGCCATGCGGAAGATCTCGGCGTCGACTACCATCTGCTCCAGCGAGAGGACCATGGATCCCCCCAGGAGCCCGGGTCCCACGAGAAGATCGGGCCATGAGAGGATAGGCATGAGCCCATTCATGGCGCGCTCGTACGTGGCCTGGACACCAGGAACGTGCGCGTCCGAGCCGAGGCCCGAGGACTCGGCGGGCAGGCCGTAGTAACGGGCCATCTCGGTGGCTGCGGCGCCGAGCAGCGCGTGCTCGACGGGGCCGCCTCCGTAGCCTCCGGTCCGGGGGTTCATCACCGCCAGAGCGGGGGCGTAGATGAAGGGAGTTCCCGGGGCGGCCGCCTGGATCAGGCAGAGCATGGCCAGCACCTCGCAGTTGCCCAGCAGCACGGTGGAGATGAGGCTGGCCGGGGACGTGGCGCCCATGAGTGGCATCGGCATCACCGCCACGGGGATGTCCCACCCGACGAGGGCGAGGTATGCATCGGTATAGGGCCCTTCGATGACCAGCGGCGACTGTGGGCAGAGGAGAAAAGAGAGCGGGTGTTGGCGGCGGATCGCTTCTCTGTCCCCGAAGATCACCTGGAGCACCTCCAGAAGCCAGGGCGCTTTCGCGGCCTCTGCGATGGGATCCTGCACGTGCTTAGAAAAAGTGCCAAACAGCTCCCGTAGATAGGCGACGAAGTCGCCCATCGTGTCGGGCCGATCGCTCTCCTCGATCATGTGCCAGTAGGCCCCCACCTCGTCAAGGGCATCGATGAGGCAGGTCGCGCTCCGCCAATCCTCGACCGTGCCCGCGCGGCGCTCGTTCGTCTGGCGGTCGACGGTGAACAGGGCCTCTCCGTCGACGAGGAGGGCACAATCCTCTCCGTTCATCTCCAGGTCCCACCCGGGACGGCGCGCTCCCAGGCTGAAGCGCCGGGGCGCCAGCTCCAGCGCCTCCTCGACGAGAGAACGAGGGAAGCGGACGATACGAGTCTCCTCGTTCACCTCGGCCCTTACATCCCTCAGGATCTGTCGGCCCCGGGCTGTGTCCACCCGCACACCGGTCCCGGCCAGGATGTCGAGGGTGCGCTCGTGGATGCGGGCGCGCTCTTCCGGCGAGAGCACGTTTAGCTGTGTCCTCATGCCTCCTCTCCCAGCTCACGCTCGGCGGCCGCCAGGATCCGTCTCAGCTCGGCTGCCTGCGCCTTTTCCAGAGGCCGCGGGTGGTGATTTTCCAGTATCCACGCCGTCTTCTCGCGCGCCACCTCGATTGGGTCCCGGTATCCGCCCTCCCCGTCGGGCTGATCCACCAGCTCTGAGAGCTTCCACTCACGCATCTGTTGACGCGTGTGGCCCTGGGCCAGATAGTGCCCCCGCGGTCCGACTGTCTTGATGACATCCAGTGCGAAATCCTCGGGGCCGACATTCAAGCTGCGAGCGTAGAGGTGCGCTACCTCAAAGCTCTCCGCGTCCAGGACGAGCGCCTCTGGGTACAGAAGCGTGCACGTCTCTCGAAGGCCCAGTCCACTGGCCGTGTCGGCGCCACAGAGTGCGCAGAGGAGTATGTTGGCCGCCACCCCCATGCCCGATTCCCACCCCAGCGCCGGAGCTTCCGTCCCTATGCCGGCCAGGGTCGGCACGCCCCACATGTGCGCCAACTCTACCCCCAGAGGGTAGAACAGCCCAGCCTCTCCGCCGCCGCCCAGGAAATGGCCCGTGCGGGGGTGCATGATGCCGGGCATCATCGAGTGGTACACCGGCGCGCCGGGATAGGCCATCTGCATCAGGACCATGGCGGACACCATCTCGGCGTCGGCGACGACCATCGTCCCGGCGGTCGTGGCAGGCGCGGTGGAGCCCGCCGTCGCCATCGACATGAAGCCCACGGGCAGGCCAGCCTCGGCGAAGACCAGGGCGGATTCGATCCCGCCCTTGTCCTGGGCCAGGGGGGCGATGGTGCACACGAGGGACGACAGGGGCGGGCGTTGGCGCATCGTCTCCTCGTCCCCGGCCATCACGCGTGCCATCTCGACGCCGTAGCGCGCCGGTGTCTCCCCCATGAGGGTCTCCGTCTGTACGTGCTTGACGGTGTTGGCGAACGACGCGTCGATTTCGTGGAGCGGCGCGGCGGCTGCATAGTCCTGGGCGCTGACCATGGGCCAGTAGAAGGCCATGGAGGACAGATAGTCTGTCACCCGGGCCATCTTGGCCACGTCATCCTTCACCGACGCGCGCCGCTCACGGGTCACGAAATCAATGGTCTCCGTCCCGCAGCCGTCTGTGGCGCAGTACGTGGAGCTCCCGTCAAGCTTGAGGTCGAAGTCCCGATGGCGCGCGCCCATGGTGTAACAGCGCGGCGCGTGGGACATAGCCTCCGTCACCACGTCAGGCGGGAGCTTGACAATCTGGCTGCTGAAATCGACCTCGGCTCCGTGCTCGGCGTAGATGCCAAGCGCCTTCTCTGAGGGGCAGTGTATGCCCACCTCATCCAGAATCGTGAGTGTGGCCGACTTGAATTGCATCAACTGCTCATCGCTGAGCATCCGTACCTGATAGCTGGGCGTGATCGCGCGCAGTTCAGGAGTTTCGCTGTACTTCATCGCGTTTCCTTTGCTCGCTAGTTCCTATCCACCCATCCGCCAGCTCCGGTTCCGGAGATCGTGTGAGCCCGATGTAGTCGGCGAGTCAAGCCTCCTCGATCGTCGAGGCCAGTGGCCTCCACGCCAGGACTAGTCGTCCCCTGCCGGTGTGCCCCGGAACGGACTGCAATTGCGAAAAGGCGATGGGCAGATGCCTACGTGTTGCCCAGTTCGCCCTCGGCCGCACCCAGGATGCGCTCCATCTCCGCCCGCTGCGCCTCTTCCAGGGGCTGCGGCTGATGATCCTCCAGGATTCGGGCGGTCTTCTCGCGAGCCACCTCGATGGGATCCCGGTAGGAGCCATCAGGTTGAGGCTGATCCACCAGATCGGAGAACTCCCTCTGCCGCACGTGGTCGCGAGTATGACTCTCGCGGAGGAAGTGCCCTCGCGGCCCCACGTCCTTGATCACGTCCAGCGCCAGCGCCTCCGAACTGGTGTCCAGTCCCGCGACGTCGATGCGGACCCGGTGGTAGATGTCGGTGTCGAGGACAACTGCCTCGGGGTAGAGAAGCGTACACGACTCCAGCAGCCCCAGTCCGCTACCG
>JAWLCP010000078.1:0-12448 GCA_041687115.1 Anaerolineae bacterium | reverse complement strand
CATGTGGACACCGCTGTGGGCCGCCTTGGCCGGGGTGGTGACAAATGGGATATTGGGATGGCTGCTCCTGCCCTCTCTGGCACAAGGCGCCGTTGCGCTCTCGAGTTCGCTTGCGGTCGGCCTTCAGGTAGGCCTGCTCCTCCTGGCGGCCAGGCGCCGACTCGAGGGGATGGAAGGGCAGGCGCTGGTCGTCTCGCTGGCACGGACCATCACGGCATCGGGTTTAATGGCCGGGGCGGTGGTCGGTTTCCGCACCGTGGTCCCCGGCCTGGGTTCGCGTCTGGTTGGGATTGGAGGATTGGTGGTGGGGAGCACGACCTACGTAGTGTCGGCCACGCTGCTAGGGAGCGAAGAGATGCGCCAGCTGCCGAGGTTGCTCCTAAAGCGAAGCGGGGGTTGGACGGCCTCTCGGGCTGACTCGTTGAGGGAATGAGGATTGAGCAGAAGATAGAAAAGGCTTTGCCAACGATGGGTTGACTTATGCAGAGCATTTTGCGTACTCGGCGTGCTGGCTAACGCAGCCATACTGAGATAAGGAGGAAAAAATGTTTGAGGAGTTCAAGGAATTCGCCCTGCGCGGAAGCGTAGTCGACCTTGCCATCGGCGTCATCATCGGCGCAGCGTTCGGTGAGATCGTCAGCTCGTTCGTCAGCGACATCCTTATGCCACCCATCGCGATGCTGCTGGGGAACACAGACTTCTCGAATCTCTTCATCACTCTGTCAGACGGGCGCTATGGGACGCTGGCAGCGGCGGAGGAGGCGGGAGCAGTTACCATCAACTACGGCCTGTTCATCAATACGATCATCGACTTCGTCATTATCGCGTTTGCCCTCTTCCTGGTCGTGCGTCAGGTCAATAAGCTGCAACGTCAGGAGGAACCAGCCGAGCCGACGACGAAGGAGTGTCCGTACTGCCTGTCCACGATCCCGATGGGAGCCGCACGCTGCCCGCACTGCACGGCCGAGCTAGACGCAGCGTGAGATGACACACCACGGAGACTGAAACACCGACACGAACCCCGGTTTCACCGCTGTGCTTGCGATGATCCGGGGTTCTCATTACCAAAGCGTTGAGACCCGGTAGCTGCGTTATGCTGCCAGGATGGGCCGTCCCACCGCCGTAAAGGTCATCTCCGATCCGAGGTAGATACGATCGCCTCGAACGGGCGCGGTTTTATCCTCACGCTCGATCCGCACCTCGATGTGGTGAGCGCCGGCCCGTCGGGCCATCGCCTCCGCCTTTTCGGTCATCGTCTCCTCGGCATAGCGTACACACTCAGCCAGCGCGGAAGAGTCGTACACGCCATCGGGTAGGTGGAGGCGGAACTGATCCTCACCCAACGGCTGTATCGTCACACGAATCTGCTGCACCACGCTGCCAGTCACCGCACCGACCGCGTTCGCCACCCGCGCGTGGGATGGAATGACCAACTCGGTGTTCAACTGCTGGGCCACGCGAGGCATGTACGCCTCCACCGGCGCTCCGATCGCCACCAGGGGCTGACGCAAACTCATCTGGCAGCCCAGGTCGGTATCAGGTCTGCACCCGAGCGCGCGGCGCAGCATTTCCTCCGCCGCCGGCTCGTCCTCCCAGACAGGCAGTGTCCCCTCGTCGCTGAGGATCTTGGTCACCAACGCCTTGGAGATGCGATCTGACACAGCCTCAATCACCCACTCGCAGAACGCCTGGGGGGAGAGGTTCGCCTGCCTGGCCAACATCCGGGCCCCAATGGAAGATGCCTCAGCGTCCCACAGATCGAGGCGGCCTAGGGCGTGCAGGGCATCGGTCGGGGTGAAGGCAGAGCGCAGCACGACCTGTCCAGCCTCCAGACCCTTCACCCATTGAGCGTAAAGCGGACCCTCCGCCGCCAGCTCGGTCATGAGGCGAGGGCCGCCCCTCAGGCTCCGCAGGAGAGACCTCTTCTCGCCTGAGAGGCCCGGAGCGTTCCAGCGTTGCGCGACGATGAGCTGGCCGATCCGCCCGCCCCTCTTCTCCTGCTCCTGCATCTGGAGCTTGTCCACAACTTCCGGGTACTGACTCGCCAGAAGGCACAAGGGGATAGCGCGCCGCGGACCAAGAACCAGATTGCCGCCGTTCAGGCGGACGTGACTGTCGCCGCCCAGCCCCACGGTGTGAGCATCGGCTGCCTCGACCATCGTCCGCCACCCACCCACGCGCGCACCCTCCGGGTTCAGTCGGGGGCGCCCGTCGTGCAAGGCCGCGATGTCGGTCGTCGTGCCGCCCACGTCTACGGTCCAGACATCCCGACGCTCGGCCAGCTGCCAGGCCCCGACCACGCTGGCAGCAGGGCCGGACAGGATTGTCTCGATGGGCCGCTGCATCGCCCACTCGGCCCGCACCAGGGATCCGTCGCCCTTAACCACCATCAAGGGGGCCGGAATCCCCAGCTGGTCAAGGGTCTGGCGAAGGGTAGCCATCAATCCCTGAAGCAAGGGGATCAATTGGGCGTTGAGAGCCGCCGTCGTGGCCCGGCGCACTGAATCCAGGCGGCTAGTCAGCTCGTGACCGCAGGTGACAGGCAGATCGGTCAGCTCCTCGACCAAGGCTTTCACGCGCAGCTCGTGGCTGGGGTTATAGACGCCGAAGAAGGCTGACACTGCGAGGCCCTCTACGTCGTCCCTCCAGGCCAGGATAGCCTGGCGAGCTGCGTCCTCGTCCAATGGCTCCACCTCCTCCCCCACCACATCATGCCCCCCGTCGACGTAGGCGAAACGCTCGGTTGCCAGCTCACGCTCGAACTCGTAGCGCTGAACCAAATCCTGATCGTACCCGATGAGCAACAGCCCAACGGGCCGTCCCTGCCCCTCGACGATCGCATTGGTGGCCAGCGTCGTCGAGAAGGCGACAAGGTGTACGTCATCAGGTGGCACCACCCCCTGATCGAGCACCGCCTCGATAGCCCGCCGAATGCCGATGGAGAGGTCGTGGCGCGTGGTCAGCGCTTTGGCGCCGGCCAACACGCGGCCCGTCTCGTGATCGACCAGCGCCGCGTCCGTGTACGTCCCGCCGGTGTCGACCCCCAGGACAACCTTCGATCTACTCACAGAACTCCCCGACCTGAGCCCCCTCAAGGGCTTTCATCATGTCATCGGGCGAGAGGGCCAGACCGGCATCGGGACGTCCTGAGCTGATGATCACCTGCTCCAGATTCAGGACACCCTGGTCCACAAAGGTGAGGACACCCCCCTGTCGGAGGCCGATCACAGATACAGCACCCACGGTATAGCCGGTGACACGCTCCACCTCCCGCTTCGAAGCCAAGTTCACCTTGCCCGCCCCCACGCTGGCCTGGACCTTCTCCAGGCTGAGCCTTTGGTCGCCTGGAACCACCACGAGCACGTACCAGCTGCCGTCGCAGCGCACGAGCATGGCCTTGACGACCTGAGAGACAGGCACCCCCAGATCCTGCGCCACACCCTCCGCCGTGAACTGGTGTTCCTCATGCCGATGAACATGGTAGGAAATGCCCTTCTGATCGAGTAGCTCCATGGGCAGCGTCCTGACAACCATTCTCTCCTCCTCCAAGTGTCCAAGCAATCGCGACGCGCTCGCCTGAATCACGATCCAGGTCGCGCACGTCCGATGCACTAAGACCCGCGTGACCTCCTCTTGGGGCGCGATAACATCACGACGCCCGCGATGACCAGCGCGGCCCCTGCTATCTGATCAAGAGACATGCGCTCGTTGAGCAGGAAGTAAGCATAGACAGCGACAATGGGAATCTCCGTCATGGCCAGAATACTGGCCACGCTCGCCTGCAGGCGACCAAGGGCGAATGTATAGAGGGAAAAGCCAAGGAGCGTCGCCACGGTGATGAAACCGGCGAACCAGAGAGCGGCCTCGGTCGAGACGGGCCAGGGCTGAGGCGTGAGAAACTGAAAGGGCAGCAGTACGAGAGCACCGAAGCCAAACCCATAGGTCAAGGTGGTCACCGGATTGTAGTCTCCCCGCACACGCTTGCCGAACAAGTTCCAGCCCGCGTAGGTGAAGGGGATTCCCAGGCCGATGAGGAAACCGCCGAGAGTAATGTCCGCCTCCCCGAGGACGTCCACCCCGGACACCAGCACCGTGCCAACGAAGGTGAGGACGATGGCCAATCCTTTTCGTCCCGTCAGTGGTTCATCCCAAATCAAGAAGGGGAACGTGCAAGGGTCAGTGGCGCACATGGCGCATCCCATCCTTCGGTCAGCTCCATCACAGCCGCCGTCGATGATCCGAATGGATCCAGAAGCTACCGACGCGGGAAGCATCATCCGCAGCTCGAGGCCGAGCGAAACGGTTCACTCCTGAGCTTCAAGGATCTGGCGAACCTCGTCGTAGAATTCTTTCACGTGTTCGTGCATGATCTCCGCGGCACGACCGGCGTCGCCGGCCTCAATGGCCCCCACCAAAGTCACGTGCATCTCGACGCTGGAAGACAAAGTCTCGAGGTGGGGTAAGACGAGGTACCACAGGCGGCGTGAAAGCCCAAAGAGACGATCAAGCGTCTGAGCCAGATACTTGTTGTGCGCCGCCGCGGCGACCGCCTGATGGAATTTGTGGTCCAGATCGAACAGGTCTCGGCTCTGTTCGGGCGTAACCGCCTCTTGTTCCCGACGCAAGGCCTTGAGCACGATCAGATCATCGGCCTCCGCCCGCTCTGCCGCGAGACGCGCGCTGAGAGATTCGAGGGACAATCGCATCTCACTGAGCTGTTGAAGATCGTTCACGTTGACATCGGCGACGTAGATGCCGTGGCGGTCCGTGACCTCGACCAGGTTTTCGTGAGCCAGCCATTTCAGTGCCTCACGCACGGGCATCGCGCCCACATCGAGCTCTTCTGCCAGACTCTGCTCGTCAATTGGCGCGCCGGGAGGCAACCCCAGCGTCGTGATCTTCTCCCAGATCAGATCATAGGCACGCTGCGCATCCACTCGCACCAGTTGCATCGACTACCTCCGTAACACGTAATTCGTAGAACGTAATCCGCAAAACGCAATTCGTAAGACACAACCGCAGCTGTTGGAGAAGCGCAGCGCACGGGTCGGGCCTCGCGCTTCGGTTCATCTCGACAGGCGCGGGCTGCCCATCGCCCTGGCACGGACACGGTACGTATCGAGCCCTTCGGTTTTGGTCTCGACGACGACCTGGGGGTTGTCAGCGCCGGAACGGATCGCAGCGCCCAGCGCCCGCTCGCGAGCGAGATCCTTGGCGTAGGCAAGAGCTTGCTCCAGCTTCTCCTCGTCGAAGTCCCGGCGGTCCTCGCTGGTCTGGACGTAGTAGCCGAGGACCTCCAGGCCTGAGCTGTCGAGCCGCGGATAGACGAGGACCTCCTCGATGGCCATGACGCTGCCGGCAACAGCTCCCAGCGCGTTAGCGACCTCGTGGTGCTCGGCCAGGATCAACTCCGCGTGGAGCACCCGGGCGACCTCCTCCAGGAAGAAACCTGCCGGCGCACCGATACCGACGATGGGCTCGCGCAGCCGGAAGAGAGTCTCCAGATGAGGGTGGGTCCCGTAGATACTGTTGAAGAAGAACCAACGCCCCATGTCATTCTGCTCCCGCTTGCCCGGGGCAGGAGGCGCCAGGGTCAGCTTGCTCATGAACGTGACTGCGGCGTGGACAATCATCTCCACAGCCCGCCTCCAAGCCTCTTGCCGAATCTCATCAGGCTCCTTCAACTGATAGTGAGAGAACACCTGGAGCGCCAACTCGGCCGCTTCGACATCCCACGGGGTGTAGCGCCCCTCGGCGTGGAGCAGATCCGTGGGCGTGAGGCCTGCTTTGCCCGTGATCTCGTCGCGCCACAGCTCGTCCACTCCAATCTGGGCCACGTGGAGCACACCGAGATGGTCGACAATGTCAGGCACCGGCTTCGGGCCGCTGCTCAGGAACTTGACCAACTCCTTTGCCTGGTCCGACTGCAGCAGGCGCTGATCCTCCGGTTCGCGGAGCAAGAACCAATACTCCAGCCAGTCGGGGCTGGCCTCCGACCAGACCCGGCGTGACAGCGCGTGCAGGCGACTCTTGACGTTGGGGTGGTCCGCTGCCAGGTGAGCGAGAGGGACAACACGCTCGGGCCCCAACTGGATGTGCTGCTCGCCATCGAGGGTGATGTGACTGTCTCCGCCCAGAGCGACAGAGAAGAGATCCGCTGCACTGACAGCCGTCTCGTAGTCGCCGACCGTCGCGCCCTCCTCGCTGACGGTCACCTCTCCGCCCTCGATAAGCGCGAGATCGGTGGTGGTGCCCCCGACATCGAGCACCAGGGCGTCATCGAGACCTGATAAGAACCGACCACCGATGGCGCTGGCGGCGGGGCCAGAGTGGATCGTCTCCACCGGCGTTCGAGAGGCAAACTCGTCGCTCATCAGCGTTCCATCGCCCCGGACCATCATGAGGGGGGCGTCGATACGACGGTTCTCCATCGCCCGCCGCACAGCGATGACGAAGTCCCGCAACACGGCCAACAGAGAGGCGTTGAGCGCCGCTGTGGTGGCCCGCTCCACGGAGCCCAATCTGGTCGAGAGTTGATGCCCTAGGACGACCGGTAGATCAGTCACGCGGGATACGGCCTCGTAGACGCGATTCTCGTGCTCGGGGTTCAGCGGGCTGAAGTAGCTGGAGACGGCAATGGCATCGACATCCCGCTTGATCTGACTGACCTTGTCCAGGATGCCCGGTAGATCCAGCTCCCTTTTCTCCCGACCGTACAGGTCATGCCCGCCATCGAAATAGTAGTAGTTGGGGGTGGCAAAGCGCGCTCCCATGTTGAAGGACGAGATGAGGTCCGGGTCATAGCCCACCAATAGGAGGGCGACGCGCTTCCCTTTCCCCTCAGCGATGGCGTTGGTCGCCAACGTGGTCGAGACAGAAACCATGCGGATCTCCGAGGGATCGTCAATATCGATGGCCTCGATCACCCGCTCGATGCCGATAGCGAAGTCACGTTTGGTGGTCAGACTCTTGTGTGTAGCCAGGACTTCGCGCGAATCGTGATCCAGCAGCACACCGTCGGTGTACGTGCCACCAGTGTCTATGCCTAAGACCAGTTTCCGTGAGTTGTTGTCCTTATCCAACTCTTCCCTCGCCATACCCATACGAGCCCCTCTTCCCGTGTGGGAAGAGGGGCCGGTTAGCAAAGCGTGAGTCTAAGCCCTTGCCGGGGACTCACACGAACATATCGAAGTCCAGCTCCTCATCCTTGTGTTGCTCATCGGCCAGCTCACAGATATGACGGAGCTCCTGAACCATATCCTCATCCATGAGGGGCTCGGTGTCCGCCTCGAGGATCTCAAGCACCTTTGCATGGACGCGATCACGGAAGGTCTTGCGCCCACCCAGATCCCAGCTCTGCCAGTTCTGGCGGTCGGTCAGCTCGCCCATCCAAATCAAGTCCTTGAACCGGGTGTAGGTGTGATCGTGCTCGAGATAGTGGCCCCCGGGGCCAACGTCTTCCATCACATCCAGCGCCTTGGTTCCATCGTCGACGGGGATGCCGCGGAGGATGCGTTTCACGCGGTCGATGATCTCGTTCGACGCGACCATCATTTCCATGGAGCTGGTCAGCCCCTGCTCGAGGTAGCCGACATCGTGAATCATGTTGCCGCCCACGAGAGCAGCGGTGGCGACGTTGATGCTGGCCTCCATCGCCGCCTGCTCGTCGAACATCTTGGCATCGGAGCAGCCGGCCGTCTCGTACATCGGGACCCCCATCCACTTGGTGATCTGGGTGTAAGCCGCGCTGAGGAGCGCCATCTCCGGAGACCCGTAGCAGTATATCGTGGTCCGCATGTCCATGTTGGACATCAGGCCGCCGATAATCATGGGCGCGCCCGGCTTGCGCAGCTGGCTGACGACGATGCCGAACAGGCTCTCGGTCAGCGCCTGGACGGCGGTGCCAGCGAGGGTGGACGGAGCCGTAGCTCCGGCCAAGGGGCATGGCGTATAGACGAAGGGGATACCGTGATCGGTGGCGAAGAGGAGCTTCTGCACCACCTCCTTGGAGTGGCTCAAGGGCGATACGGGCTCGATGTAGAGAGAGAGGATGGGCCCCTTCTCGAACTCCTCCTTGCCCCCCACGCGGATGTAGGCCATCTCGAGCTGATCCCGGAGGCCATCCAGGTCCACCGCGGTGATATTGATGGGCTTGTTGGTGCCCTCAAGCATGGCCAGGTACTGCCAGCGGTCGTAGGTCCCGACGTTGACGTCCTGAACGATGCCGAGGGACATATGGAAATCCATATGGGGCATTGCCTGGGCGATCTTGGCGAAGTTCTTGACGTCCTCGTAGGTCGCGCGGCGCCGCTCCCCGGTGTAAGGGTCCCAGGTGAAGGGAGTGTCAGATCCGGCACCGAAATAGATCTGGTCCTTGTAGAGCTCCATGCGGTGCTCGCGATCGGGCCCAACCAGGACGACCTTCCTCGGTAGCGTAGAAAGCGCCTTGTCGACCATCCACGGTGGAATCTTGACCAAGCTGCTGTCCTCCGTGGTATCCTCCACAATGGCCCCACCGGAATGGGCAACCTCAACCCCCTCTTCCTCGTAGACGCGGACGCCGGTCTCGTAGAGAACGCGCAAGGCCGAGTAGTAGATGGCCTCGATCTCGTCCTCGGTAAGCACCTCAAACGTGGGGGTAGCATTGACTGTGTAGTTCGTCTTCTTAACTTGCATGGACAAATCTCCTATGTTGAAATCTAGCCTGGGCAATGGGGCGTTCTTGCCCTAGGCAGCGCCGATCAGTTTCTTCGCCAGATCAGAGGCGGCGGGTCCATTGGAGCCATAACCATCGGCGCCAATACGATCGGCAAACTCAGCATCCACCGGTGCGCCGCCGACCATAATCTTGACCTGGTCGCGCAGCCCGGCCTCCTCGATGGCCTTAATGGTGTGGCCCATTGCACGCATCGTAGTCGTCAGTAGCGCCGACATACCGACGATATCGGGCTGGTGTTCTTTGATAGCGTTGATAAACGCCTCTGGGGGCTGATCAAAGCCGAGGTTAACGATCTCGAAGCCAGCCCCCTCACACATCATCCCGACCAGGTTCTTGCCGATATCGTGCAGGTCGCCCTCAACGGTGCCGATCACGATAGTGCCCATCATCTCCTCCTTGGCCTCGACAAGCAGCGGGCGCAGAATGGTCATCCCGGCCTTCATGGCCTCGGCGGACATGAGTACCTCGGGAACGAACATGTCGCCCCGCTTGAAACGCACGCCGACCTCATCCATCCCCACGATGAGCCCGTTGTCCAGAAGCTCCTTGGCAGTCTTGCCCTCGTCCAGTCCCTCGTGCACCAAATCAGGTACGGCGTCGCCATTGCCCTCCAGAACGGCAGTGGTCAGTTTCTCGTAGATTGTAGTCATTGTTTTTCTCCTCTGAATCTCGTTGTCCTCAGGCAAGTCGGATAGCAAGTCCGACCCACATTCTTCATATCCTCAGCGACGCGGAGTAGTGAATCCGCCTCCTATGTCTAGTCGGCCATCTCTCTATCCTGCCACCAGTCCTGCTGGACGCGGTCCTCGGCCTCTTCCAGCACCTCCTGGATCACCCCTTCGGTCCCCTCCTTCAACGGAGCGGGTTCGTGGCTGGCCAGGATGTCGCGCACGCGAGCAATGGTGCGATCCTTCATCGTCTTGCGGCCCATCGCATCCCACTCGTCGAAGTTGCGTCGGTCCAACAGGTTGGGATACCAGAACTCGTTCTTGTAGTAGCGGTGCGTGTGGGGCTCGCGCAGATAGTGACCGTTCGGGCCAACGTCGTGGATTACCTCAGCCGCCAAGGTGTCCTCGTTGACCTCGATGCCCCGGGTGATACGTCGAGCGTAGGCAATGGCCTCGTCCATCGCGGCGAGCTGGAAGACGGATCCGGTCATGGCGCTCTCCGTGTAGCCCACATCGTGGCACAGGTCGCCACCGGTCAAGGCGGAGAAGTAGACGGACATAGAGCCCTCAATGAGAGCCTGCTCGTCAAACGTCTTGGAGTCGGTGCAGCCGCCCGTCTGCCAAAGTGGTAGACCAGCGTAGTGAGCGAGCTCAGTGACGCCAGCCATCATCAGCGGTAGCTCCGGCGCGCCATAGGCCAGGATCATGGCGTTCATGTCCATCACAGAGAAGACGCCGCCCATAATGAAGGGGAGGCCAGGCTGAATCGCCTGGGCGATGGTCAACCCCATCCACGACTCGGCGACTCCCTGGGTGATGATGCCGGCAGCTGTGATCGGCGCAGTACCACCGGCAATGGGACAGGGGGTAAAGACCAGGGGGATTCGCTTCTTCGCGGCGAAGACGAGCTTGTCAAGCGCCTCAAACGTGCTGACCAAGGGCGAAAGCGGCTCGCAATAGTGGACGTAGTTGGGACGCTGCTCGAAGGCCTCCTGACCACCGGCCTCTGCGACGGCGATCTGGTGAATGCCCTCGGAATCATATTTATCGAACGACCAAGCCACAATGGGCTTGCTGGTGTTCGGGAACATGTAGGCGAACTCGTAGAGCGCGCTCAAGTCTGCATGTACGTCGTCGACGGAGCCCAGCGACTCGCAGAAGTCGATATTGGGGAGGGCGTCGACGACCTTGGCCACGAGGGAGACGTCATCCTTGACATAGGGGCGACGCTCGAGGGTCTCCACATCGATGAAATTCGGGCACGTCGGACCCGGGCCGAAGTGGGCCCGACCTGGGCCGACGTGGATGTCGTGCTCCCGGTTGCCGTCACGGGCGTACAGCGTGAAGCTGCGCGGGGCTTTTCTCAGCGATTCCTTCACCAGCCAGGAGGGCACCCGCACTCGTTCGCCGTCCACCCACGCTC
This sequence comes from Anaerolineae bacterium, assembly GCA_041687115.1. Lineage (GTDB taxonomy): Bacteria > Chloroflexota > Anaerolineae > B4-G1 > B4-G1 > SKLM01. The sequence continues at coordinate 1,638 of JAWLCP010000078.1, read as the reverse complement.
CAGCCTCCTTGAGGATGTGGCGTGATTCCTCGTGATGGACCTCAAGGCCGGTGTTCTCCAGAACGTGCAACACGCCTTCGAATAGCTCTTCGAGCTGATCGTCCGTGAGCATGCGAAAGCGCACACCTGAGTTAACTTGGTAGTTTGTCCTCATCTAGAAGGTCTCCTTGTGTCTCACAGGATGCCTGTCGGGTAGCAAACCCGACTACAAACGGCCTGCTAGGCTGCGGCGACGAATTTCCTGGCCAGATCAGACGCGGAGGCAGCGTTGGGCGCGTAGCCGTCGGCGCCGATGTCATCGGCGAAGCGCTGTGTGACAGGCGCCCCACCGACGATGATCTTGACCTGATCGCGCAGTCCAGCCTCCTCAATCGCCTTGACGGTGTCGCCCATCGCGCGCATCGTGGTGGTCAGCAGCGCCGACATACCCACGATGTGAGGCTCGAACTCCTTGATCGCCTCCAGGAATTCGTCAGGCTCCACGTCGGTGCCCAGGTCCTTCACGTCGAAGCCAGCACCCTCGCACATCATACCGACCAGGTTCTTGCCGATGTCGTGCAGGTCGCCCTTGACCGTACCCAGTAACACCCTGCCGGCGGCTTCGGCTTCAGCCTTGGTCAGCAGCGGGTTAAGAATCGCCATGGCTGTCTTCATCGCTTTGGCCGAGCGCAGAACCTCGGGCACGAACATATTGCCGGCCTTGAACTCGACACCTACGTGATCCATGCCGACCATCAGGCCATCATCGATGATCTTCTTGGCCTCCAAGCCCTCGTCCAGGGCATCCTCGGTCAAGACTTCCATAGCGTCGACGTCGCCTGCGATGACAGCTGCAGCAAGCTGCTCTAGAATTTCACTCATCTCATGTACCTCCTACGTTGTTGACTTGGACTAAGCCAGTATACACCTCTGTCGGACAGCAAGCCCGACCTAGATCTCTGTCGGACAGCAAGCCCGACCTACGCCCTTGCGGAGCAGCAGACCGGCCTCGACAATCTTCGCGTCAGTAAGAGGCACGATCTACCGCATCTCATTCCACGCCCGTAACGCTCTCCCTCCCTGTCGCATTCGCGAAACACGTCACTCCACGATACACCACACGGAAGCAGTGGAACGCGTCTGGCTGTTCCAGGCACAGTCACCTATATCTCGCGGACGTCAAGGACCTCGACGATGAGCGGCTCCACGACCTGCAGCAACTCGTCCTTCTCGATGTCGGTGACCTTGAGCGTGCATCCCCAGTTGGACGGATCCTCGCCCTCGAAGACGTTCAGGGCCAAGATGAGGCCGCCTGCTTCGGTGATTTTCGTGGCGATGTCGGCCAGCGATCCCTTGTAGTAAGGAGCGAGTACCGTCAGCCGCACGCCCTTCTGGTGCCCGCCGAAAAGCTCAAGGAAAGCCTCGAACAAGTCGGACTCGGTGATGATCCCGACCAGCATGCCATCGCGCATCACGGGCAGACTGCCAAACTTGCGATCGAACATCACCCGAGCAGCCTCCTCAAGAGGCGCGTCCTCGGGGATGGTGATCACCTCCTCCGTCATGGCCTCCTCCACGGTGACCTGGGACATCAAGTAGGTGACCTCCCACATGCTCAAGGACGTCACCGGCGATGGCGAGGCATACAGGAGATCGTCA
>JAWLCP010000077.1:0-12462 GCA_041687115.1 Anaerolineae bacterium | reverse complement strand
TCCGCTGTTGATCATCCCCCGTTCCGGAGCGCCGAGAGGGAGAAGCCCGGTCCGCATATCGAGCACTGCGGAGACGCTGCCGTACAACAAGGGGGTTCCTGGATGGAGGATCTGCAGGGCGACGATCCAGGCGAGGATGTCGGTGTTGATCACGACCAGCTCGCCAAGGAGCGTGGCCGGGGCCGAGGCGCCTCCCATGGCCATGCTGAGAAGGGTGATGGGCACGCCGTACTTCGCCCAGCGGAGCATGCAACGGATATTCTGGGGCGTGAAGTAGCCGGGGCTGATGGGGCAATAAAGAGTGGCGAAGTTCGGGCGGTTGCGAAAGGCGTCCTCGCCGCCCGCCACGGCCAGGAGCATCTGAAACGCGTCGTCCACCCGCTCGGCCGACAGGACGCGGTGGACGACCGGTTTGTCGGTGCCGCGCAGCAGCTCGGCGATCTCCACCAGGTCAGAGCACTCGCCCTGGTCGGTGGCAGTGACTGTGGGGCGGACGATATCGACCTCTGGCAAGTAATCCTGAAGGGTCACGAGGTCGCACACGTCCTGGCGGGTGGCGGAGCGGCGCTCGCCGGTGCTCAGGTCGAGCACGTTGACCGGGGTACCCGCACCCATGAAGCAGGAGCTGCGGCCGAAGGGCGCCGGTTCCTGCCCAGCCCGGCCGTAGAGGACGAAATCCCGGGGCAGGGTGCTCAGCGCCTGATCGAGAAGCTCAGGGGTGATCCGGACCATCTGGGACTCGCGATTGGCCGGGAAGCCGGCGGCCTCCAGCCGGGCCAGCGCGCCGGGTTCTGGGATGCAAAACCCCACCTCCCTGAGGATCTCTACCGATTTCTCGTGGATCAGGTCGGCTGTCGACTCAGGCAGTCGAGTGGTCAGCATCGTCGTCCCCGGGGCCTACAACGTCTCGCCTTGCTCAGGCACGGTCGCTTCGCCCCAGCGGTAGGAGAGCTTGTACATCTTGAGAATCATAAAGGTCCTCGTGTGCTGGACGCCAGGGATCTGGTGCAGCTGATCGCTGAGAAAGGAGACGAAGTTCTCCCTGTTCCTGCAGTAGACCTCCACGAATAGATCGAACTCACCGGAGGCCATGAAGAGGTAGCTCACCTCCGGAAGTCGGGCGATCCGATCGGCGACGGAATCGGTCTTCCCCACCTCGACGCTCACGCCGACCATGGCGGCGGCGCCCCATCCGAGATACTGGGGTTCCACCACTCCGACGATCTGCATGATGCCGCTGTCGATCAGTTGGTTGACCCGACGGCGTACCGTGCCTTCGGTCACGTCGACCTTCTCGGCGATCTGGGTGAAGGGCATCCGCCCATCGTACTGGAGTAGGCGGATGATTTTACGGTCTAGCTGGTCAAGCTTCGTCTGGTTCACGATGTCCCCCTTGACTGGCGCCGTAGAACCAGTATACAATAAATTCGTAGCAATGTCAACCCACAATTACGAATTCCATCACTCAGGTCGGTTCAGATCGGCGTTTCTCGACGCAAAGGAAGAGGGCTCCTGCTGGATAGGCGGCTTCGCACGACCGTTGTCACCGGGTCGTCTGCAGGCACGATGCCCAGCTCCGACTCTCTCTTGACTTGTCCCCTGTCTGTGAGAGAATGTGTTGACGTCTGGGACTTGCGCAGTACTGTGTCTCGGTGAGTGAGGTGGGGCCGTCTGTCTTCATCTCTCACCACAGGGGATGGCACTGCGGCGACGCGCCAAGGGGAGGGACTTATGCAGATCGTGACGGACAGCGGGACGGACTTGAGCCTCTCGCTTGAACAGATGGCGGAGCTGCGCATTCACGTGGTGCCCCTGGTTGTGACCCTTCAGGGCAACTCGTACCGGGATGGTGTGGACATCGAGCCGGAGGCCTTCTATCGCTTGCTGGAGGAGACCCACAGCCTGCCCGTGACGTCGCAGCCCTCGGCGGGCGAGGTTGCCGAGGGCTATCGGCACCTCGCGATGACGGATCCGGATATTCTGTCCATCCACATGTCATCGGGTTTGAGCGGCACGTACGACGCGGCGCGGGCAGGGGCAGAGTTGGCCCCGGAGGCGAACGTCACCCTGGTCGACACAAAGACGCTGTCGGCTGCAGCGGGATGGCAGGTGGAGGCTGCCGCTCGGGCGGCGCAAGCGGGGTGGTCGAAAGACCGCATTCTGGCACTGGTAGAGAGCGTCGGAGCGGCGACCGAAAGCCTCTACACGCTCAAGGAGCTCAAGTACCTCATACACGGCGGGCGGATCAGCCATATGAAAGGGTTGATCGCGTCGCTGTTGAGCATCAAGCCACTGATTGGCGTAGAGAAGGTGAACGGAACGTACGTCCAACGCGGTCAGGTGCGAACGTTCCAGGGGGCGCTCAAAGGACTGGTGGATCTGATGGCCCGCCAGCACGCGCCGGGCAGCGGGCTACGGGTACAGGTGCTCCATGCCCATAATCCGGAAGGGGCGGCCATGCTGCGCCAGCAGATAGATCAGCGATTCGACTGTAGCTGGTTGCCGGTGGGCCCAATCTCCTTCGTTCTGGGGGCTCACACGGGCCCGAGCATGGTGGGCGCCGCCTACGCGTCGCTGGGTGCGCTACCCGAGATGCCGTAGGCAAGCGAAAGGGACTCCGCTAGGTCAATCGGAGCAGGGAACGTTGTCACACACGCTGGCTGGAGCACGCACTGAGCGGGACTAGCGTCGTGGCGATCGGGGTCAGGCAGCTTCCTCCCGCCCGGGCCTTGAGTTGGTCGGCTGCCCTCTCATGCAGCTATCCCTCGAAGCGGCCCAGCACGAGGCAGGCGTTCTGCCCGCCCAGGCCGAAGGAGTTGGAGAGGGCGACGCGCACATCCGCCTGGCGCGCTCCCCCGGGGACGTAGTCGAGATCGCACGCCGGGTCAGGCGTCTCCAGGTTGATGGTCGGGTGGATGATGCCCTCCTCGATCGTCTTGACGCAGACGGCTGCCTCGATCGCTCCGGCCCCGCCCATGGCGTGGCCGATCATCGACTTGGTGGAGCTGATGGGTAGCTGGTAGGCACGTCGGCCGAACACCTCTTTGATCGCCTTCGTCTCCACGGCATCGTTGATCGGTGTGCTGGTGCCGTGGGCGTTGACGTAGTCCACGTCCGACGGCCTCAGTCGGGCGTCGTCCAGCGCCCGGCGCATGGCCTGGATGGCCCCTCTGCCCTCTGGATGGGGTTGGGCGACGTGATAGGCGTCGGATGAAGAGGCGTGGCCCAGCACCTCGGCGCGGACGTGCGCGCCTCTCCCCCGGGCGTGCCCCAGCGACTCGAGCACCAGCATGGCACACCCCTCGCTGTAGACGAACCCATCCCGGTCGGCGTCAAAGGGGCGGCTTGCCTTCTGCGGCTCGTCGTTGCGGGTGGAGAGGGCTCGCATGGCGCAGAAGCTGGTGATGGGGGCGAAGTGAATCAGCGCCTCCACGCCGCCGCAGATCATGACGTCGGCAGCTCCGAGGCGGATGAGGTCGGCGGCCTGTCCCACAGCCTGGGTGCCCGAGGCGCACGCAGCCACCTCGGTGCTGATGGGGCCCGTGGCTCCGGCCAGGCAGCTCACGTGATGAGACGGCATGTTGAGCAGCATCCCGATGGCCGTAAACGGGTTGACCCGCCCCCAGCCTTTGGCCCGGTGATCATCGACTACGTCGACGCTGAGCTCAAAGCCCCCCACGGCGGTTCCCAGGAGTACGCCCGCCCGGTTCCCATCGGTGAGAGGTAGGTCCAGTCCTGCATCGGTGAGGGCTGCCTGCGCCACGGCCACGCTGACCTGCGAACAGCGGGCCATTCGGCGGGCCTCCTTACGGTCGATATACTTCTCCGGGTTGAAGCCCTTGATCTCGCCCGCGATGCGCGATGGGGACTGCGAGGCGTCGAACTGCGTGATGGGTCCGACGCCGGAACGACCGACCAGCAGCTCTTTCCACGTCTCCTCGAGGATCAAGGCCAGCGGGGTCATGGCGCCCATGCCGGTGACGACGACGCGTCTGCTCATACTTCACCTCTACTTCCCTGCTCGTGCGGGGTCTTTCGATCGATCGCGTAGTATACCGTCGCTGGCGAAAGCAAGCAAACTGGGGAGGGCGAAGGAGATGCGGGGGTGCGACGTGTCGCAGGGGCCCAGGGTACGGACCCAGCGAGAAACGAAAGAGCCATCCTGGGGATGTCGATCCCTGGGATGGCTCTGGGCGCGGCTCGATCCGACCAGGGACTTCACCGCGCGGGCTTGTGGCGGCGATTGCCTAGAACCAGCCGGTGTCCTCCTCGAGGGACTTCACGTTGACCGCACGGGGCCCCTTGTCGGACTCCTCAATGCCAAACTCCACCCGCTCCCCTTCCTCCAACGAGCGGAAACCACCGCCGCTGATGGACGAGTAGTGGACGAAGACGTCCTCGCCGTCGTCGCGAGAGATGAAGCCGTACCCCTTGGGGTTGCTGAACCACTTCACGGTTCCCGTTACGCGCTCGCTCTCTCCCGTCTCTTCCTGTTCTTCTTCGACTACGGTCTCTTCCTCGGCAACCTCTTCGGTCTCTGCCCAGGGTTCCTCTTGTGTGACATCCTGCTCATCAGACTCGAACATGATACCTCTTGCTCCTTTGTTCCTCTAGCTCCTGTGACTTGCGAATAGCGCCTGCCAAGACGAAAAAAGATCGGCCAGGCTCTTGTGAGGCCCAGGCGATCTTACTCTGCTTGGTCACAGCGCACTTCATACTGATACTAATCATAACATGCTTGCTGAGTAAGTCAAGCGCCCAGACGGCGCTTGTTGCTTTGACGGGATATAGTAGAATGGGGCCAGGGCCGGTGGGACTTGATCTGCGGACCCGGAGCGATCGGTAGGAGGCCTGCGACGTGGTCGGGAATGAAGGGCGCGAACTACTGCTGTGAATTACTGCATCGAAGTCTTCTGGCGTACGCCTCAGCGTGACGGCCGTGCGACGGACGTGTCCACGCAGGTCGTTCAAGTGGGCATCGAGGGCGCGCAATCCGTCCGGGTAAGCGATCTCACGTTTGTCCGCGGCGAGCTGTCCGCTTCGGAGGTCAAGCGGCTGGCGAAGGAGCTGCTGGTCGATCCTATCGTAGAGGGGTACCGCTGGTGGTCGGGCCGCAGCGTGCCTGCCCTCCAGGCTGAGAGGAAGGCTGATCAGGGGGCGGAGCTGGCGGTCGAGGTAGGATACCGGCCTGGCGTCACGGATCCCGTGGCCGAGCATCTGCTTCGGCGCGCGCGGGCGCTGAGGATCGGCTCTGTCGAGGGGGTCGCGACAGGCGCCCGGTACCTCTTTACGGGGGATCTCGCCAGCAGCGATCTGCACCAGATTGCCGAGCAGGTCTTGTGCAACGACGTCATCGAGACCTACACCCTGGGCCCTCTGCCGCCCGCCTTCGTGCCGCGCGCCAATCCTTCGTACGAGGTGGCGGTCATCCCCGTGCGCGAGGCCGACGATGAAGCACTGGCGCGTATGAGCGTGGAGCGGGTCCTGTTCCTCTCGCTTGAGGAAATGCAGGCCATACAGAGGGAGTTCCGCACCCTTGGACGCGACCCCACAGACGTGGAGTTGGAGACCCTGGCCCAGACCTGGTCGGAGCATTGCCAGCACAAGACATTCAAGGCACGGATTGACTTCTCGTGCCAGGGCGGCATGGAGCGCATCGTGCCAGGCGCCGAGACAGGCGCCCTTCCGTGCGAGGAGACGATCGATGGGCTGCTAAACACGTACATCCGAGGGGCCACTGAGCAGTTGAATCGAGGGTGGGTGCGTTCGGCCTTCGTCGACAACGCGGGCATCATTGATTTCGACGCTGCGTCCGTGGTCTCCTTCAAGGTGGAGACCCACAACCATCCCTCGGCCCTGGAGCCGTTCGGCGGTGCGAACACGGGTGTCGGGGGCGTGATCCGGGACATCATCGGTGTCTCCGGCCGACCGGTTGCCAACACCGACGTGCTCTGCTTTGGGCCGCTGGACATGCAGACAGCGGATGTGCCGGAGGGCGTCCTTCATCCGCGCCGCATCGCCCGGGGCGTCATTGCGGGCATCGAGGACTACGGCAACAAGATGGGTATCCCCACCGTCTCCGGCGCCATCCTCTACGATCACGGCTACGTCGCCAACCCACTGATCTACTGCGGCTGCGTTGGGCTGGCGCGGAAGGGGCAGCACCGGCGCGATCCGCAGCCGGGGGATCTGTGCGTGGCACTGGGGGGGCGCACCGGTCGCGATGGTCTGCACGGAGCCACGTTCTCCTCGGCGGAGCTGACCCACGAGACAGGGCAGACGGTGGGAAGCGTGGTCCAGATCGGCGACCCGATCACGGAGAAGGCGATGATGGAGGCCGTCATGCGGGCCCGTGACGAGGGGCTGTACCACGCCATCACGGACTGTGGTGCCGGGGGCTTCTCCTCCGCCGCCGGGGAGATGGGGAGGGACGTGGGCGTGGAGGTGGAGTTGAGCGACGTGCCCCTTAAGTACCCGGGCCTGCGTCCGTGGGAGATCTGGCTTTCGGAGGCCCAGGAGCGCATGGTGCTGGCCGTCCCGCAGAAGCACCTGCCCCGTCTGAGGGAGATCTGTGAGGAGCTCGATGTCGAATTGACCGTCATCGGCCACTTCACGGGCAAGGGTCGGCTACGTGTCCGTTACGAAGGGAAAACGGTGGCGGATATGGACATGGACTTCGTGCACGACGGCTGGCCGAGGCCCACGATGCGCGCGGAGTGGCAGCCACCGGCCGTCCCCGACGTGGAGGGGGTGTCGGCCGACGACTTGACTTCCGTTCTGCTCCGGCTCCTCGCGGACCCCGACGTGGCCAGCAAGGAGAAGGTGATTCGACGCTACGATCACGAGGTCCAGGGGGCCACCGTGGTCAAGCCGCTGGTAGGCGCGGTCAACGACGGCCCTTCGGACGCCGTGGTGCTGAGCCCGTGGGAGACGGAGGGATGGCGGGGCATCGCGCTGGGCTGCGGGATCAATCCCCACTACGGTCAGATCGACCCGTACGCGATGGCCTGGGCGGTGGTGGACGAGGCGGTGCGGAACGTCGTCGCCGTCGGAGGGGACCCGGACCATACGGCCCTGCTCGACAATTTCTGCTGGGGCAATCCCGCCCTGCCCGACCGTCTCGGAGCCCTGGTAAGGGCGGCGCAGGGGTGCCACGATGCCGCCCTGGCATACGGGACGCCGTTCATCTCTGGAAAGGACAGCTTGAACAACGAATACGTCGATCCCCACGGGGAGAAGCGAGCCATTCCACCGACGCTGCTGATCTCGTCGCTGAGCGTCGTGCCCGACGCGCGAAAGGCAGTGACGATGGATCTCAAGCGTCCCGGGGATCTTCTCTACGCCGTAGGGGAGACGCGGGCCGAGATGGGAGGTGCGCTCTACCGCCGGCTGCACGGGGCGGTCGGAGGCAAGGTCCCTGCGCCGGTGCCGGGTGCCATTGAGGTGATGCGCGCTCTGCACCGGGCCATATCCGATGGATTGGTGCGGGCCTGCCACGATCTGTCGGAGGGTGGGCTGGCAGTCGCGGCGGCGGAGATGGTAATTGCTGGGCGTGTGGGTCTTGAGGTCGACCTCAGGTCTCTGCCCAGGACCCCCGACGTCCAGACGGACGCGATGGCCCTCTTCTCTGAGAGCAGCGCTCGTTTCCTCGTGGAGGTCGCGCCCGAGGCGGCGGCTGCTTTTGAGAGCGCGCTGTCGGGGCGGCCCGCGGCCCAGCTTGGGTACGTCACCCAGGAGGGCGTTCTGTGCGTCCATGGTATTGGCAGCGGCGTCGTGATGGAGAGTGGGGTCGACGACCTGGTGCGTCGTTTCTTCGGAGAAGGAGCGAAGACGAAACTGCGATGATACCCATCAACAGCAACGCCTGCCCTGCTGACCGAACGGCTGTGGCTCCGGTTGGAGAAGCCTCTGTCGATGGTTGACGTATTGATCCTTCACGCCACCGGCACGAACCGCGACCGTGAGGCGGCCTGGGCCGTCGAGAAGGCCGGCGGCAACCCCGTCATCCTCCACGTCAATGCGTTGCGGGACCGGACGGCCTGGCTGCACGATTTCCAGATGCTCATCCTGCCCGGTGGCTTCTCCTACGGGGATGCGTTGGGCGCGGGACGCCTTCTGGCCTCTGACCTGCGCTGGCTCTTCGAGGACGAGCTGGCCGATTTCATCGAGTCGGGCAAGCCGATCCTGGGGATCTGCAATGGCTTCCAGGCGCTGGTCAAGAGCGGCTGGCTCCCCGGTCCCCCGGCGGACGGCACGTCGGGCCCCCTGAGGACACAGGTCGAGGCGACGCTGACCCGCAATGCGTCGAACCGCTTCGAGTGTCGTTGGGTGTGGCTGGAACCGGAGCCCGAAAGCGTCTGCGTGTTCACCCGCGGCCTCGCCAGGCGTGAGGACGCACGGATCACCTGCCCGGTGGCTCACGGCGAAGGGCGATTTGTCCCCGACGATGGCGTCTTGGGGCGCCTCCACGCGCGTGGTCAGATCGCGCTGACCTATGTCAGTCGGGCTGGTCGGGACGGCCGACGCCGGAGCGAGAGCCCGGCGAACTACCCGGCGAACCCCAACGGCTCTGTCGCCGACATCGCGGGCATCTGCAACGAGCAGGGAAACGTGCTCGGGCTGATGCCTCACCCTGAAGACCACATTGTCCCCTGGCAGCATCCGCGTTGGACGCGAGGCGAGGGAGGCGCGCTGGCCCTGGACTTGTTCGTCGAGGGGCTGGCGTACGCCCGGGGACGATGATCGTCGGATACGCTTTCGCCGTCGTCTACCACGCTCGGAGGAGATTGTGATTGACGCAGATACGTTGCTCCAGCACCTGCCGCGCGCCCTTGAAGGAATTGAGGTCGACTGGCCCTACAAGCGTGCACGGGGCAAGGTCCGCGACCTGTTCGCCCTGCCCGGCGACCGCTGGCTGATCGTAACCACCGACCGGTTGTCCGCGTTCGATCGGGTTCTGACCCTGGTTCCCTTCAAGGGGCAGGTGCTCAACCAGCTCAGCGCGTTCTGGTTCCAACGGACCAGCGACATTGTTGACAACCACCTCCTGGAGGTCCCCGATCCCAGCGTCAGCCTGGTGCGAGAGTGTGAGCCACTGCCAGTCGAGGTCGTGGTGCGGGGCTACATCACAGGCGTGACGAAGACGGCTCTCTGGTACCGCTACTCGCTCGGGGAGCGTCACATCTATGGGTATGACTTCCCCGATGGGATGGAGAAGAACCAGCCGTTGCCGGCACCCATCATCACCCCGACGACGAAGGGCCGTGCGGGCGAGCACGACGAACGGATCACCTGCGCCGAGGTGGTGGAGCGAGGACTGCTGGACGCGGAGACCTGGGAATGCGTTCAGGCTGCCGCACTGGCGGTGTTCGATCGGGGACAGGAGATCGCTCAACGGGGCGGCTTGATCCTGGTGGACACCAAGTACGAGTTCGGGCGTGCGCCGGACGGCACGTTGACGCTGATCGACGAGGTACACACGCCGGACAGCAGCCGCTTCTGGGTGAGAGAGAGCTACGAGGAGCGGAGGGCCGAGGGGCTGGAGCCGGAGAACTACGACAAGGAGTTCCTGCGCCTGTGGTACGCCGAGCGAGGCTATCGCGGCGATGGCGAGCCTCCTGCCGCGACCGATGACCTCATCGTGCGGGTCAGCCGCCGCTATGTCACCCTCTACGAGAAGCTCACCGGTCTGACGTTTGAGCCGCGTGTCTATCCGGCTGAGCCCCGAATCGTTGACGTGCTGAATGGGTTTCTATCGTAGGGTGCTGCCACTTAGATCGGGACTGAACACCTAGGGAGAACGTCGATGCTCGTTGTTGTCATCATGGGATCCCCCAGCGATGCAGATTTCAGTGCACGGATCACCGGTGCGCTGGACGGTCTTGGCATCCCCTGGGAGACGCGCGTGGCCTCGGCGCATAAGGTGCCGCGCCACGTTCTGGAGCTGCTGGATGAGTACGAGGCCAACCCTGCCCCTAAGGTCTACGTCACCGTGGCAGGGCGTAGCAACGCACTGAGTGGCCTGGTAGACGGCCACGTGAGCGCGCCGGTGATCGCCTGCCCGCCCTACTCGGACAAGTTCGCCGGGGGAGACTTACTCTCCTCCGTGCGGATGCCGTCCGGGATTGCCCCGGCGGTGGTACTGGAGCCGGAGAGCGCCGCCTTGCTGGCGGCCAAGATGCTGGGCCTGGCCAAACCCCACCTGCGCCAGGAGGTGCTGAGAGCGCAGGAGAGGCACGCTCAGCGGCTCCTGGACGCTGATGTAGCAGCGCAGGGATGAGATGACCACCGCCCCCTTCGTGGACCGTCCCAGAGAGGCATGCGGCATCTTTGGGATCTATGCTCCCGGGACGAACGTGGCGCGGCTGGCGTTCTTTGCGCTGTATGCACTGCAGCATCGGGGCCAGGAGAGCGCTGGGATTGCCACGTGTGACGGACGGAGGGCGCACATCCACAAAGGCAGTGGTCTGGTCTCCCACGTCTTCAACGAAGAGAACCTCCAGGGCCTGCAGGGCCGCATGGCCATCGGGCACAATCGCTACTCCACGACCGGAGCCTCGCGGCTGCGGAACGCTCAGCCCTATCTGATCGACACGGCCCTGGGCCCGTTGGGGGTCGCCCACAACGGCAACCTGACAAACGCTGGTGTGTTGCGGCGCGAGCTGCTGTACGGAGGGGTGGGGCTGATCTCCTCATCAGATACCGAGGTGATCACGCAGATGCTGGCCGGCGCGCCGGGGGAGTCGTGGGGGGAGCGGATCAGGGCCTTCATGGAGCTGGCGGAGGGAGCGTACTCGCTGACAATCCTGACGCGGGAGGCGGTCTACGCCGTGCGAGATCCGTGGGGGTTCCGTCCTCTGTGCCTCGGTCGCCTGAACGACGAGGGCTGGGCAATTGCATCGGAGTCGTGTGCACTGACGACGATCGGAGCCTCGTTCGTCCGTGAGGTGCGGCCGGGTGAGATCGTGCGCCTAGACGAGGACGGCATCACCGCCTGGCAGGGGCCGGAGACGGACGAGGGGCCTTCGCTCTGCATCTTCGAGTACATCTACTTCGCGCGTCCGGACTCGCTGCTGGAGGGGCGCTCCGTCCATCAGGTGCGCCGGCGCCTGGGAGAGCGCCTGGCTCGCGAGCATGGGGTGGAGGCGGACATGGTGATCGGCGTCCCCGATTCTGCCACCGCGCACGCCATCGGGTACGCCCACGAGGCCGGCATTCCCTTCGGCGAGGTGTTGATCAAGAACCGCTACATCGGCCGGACTTTCATCCAGCCGGACGATCGTCTGCGTCGCCGAGGGGTGGCGCTCAAGTTCAACCCGCTGCCCGACCTGAGGGGCCGGGGCAAGCGTATCGTCATGGTGGACGACTCCATCGTGCGGGGCAACACCAGCGGGGCGATCGTGGGGCTCCTGCGCGAGGCCGGAGCCGCCGAGGTCCACATGCGGGTGGCCTCGCCGCCGATCCGTCACCCGTGTTTCATGGGGGTGGATATGAGCACCCGTGAGGAGTTGATCGCCGCTCGGAAGGACGTGAACGAGATCGCGCGCCATATCGGCGTGGACAGCCTGGGTTATCTGTCCGTGGAGGGGCTTCTGGAGGCTGTCCAGACGGACGGAAGCGGGTACTGCTGCGCCTGCTTCACCGGTCAGTACCCCCTGGCAGCTGTGGCCGGGATCGGCAAGGACATGTTCGAGTCCTGGTAGGGGGGACTATGAAGGACATTGGAGGGGACAGCGCATGCGCTTGATGGTCGTTGGGTCAGGGGGGCGAGAGCACGCCCTGACGTGGAAGCTGGTGGACTCCTCGTGGGGGAGCCACAGGTCTGGGGTGGATCGAGTCTTCGTGGCGCCGGGCAACGGGGGTACGGCCGCGATTGCGGAAAACGTTCCGATCGCGGCAGACGATGTCCCCGCTCTGGTCTCGTTTGGACGTGAGAAAAGGATCGATCTGACAATCGTGGGACCAGAAACTCCCCTGGTGGGTGGCCTGGTTGATGCCTTCAAGGAAGCTGGACTGCGTGCCTTCGGCCCGACGGCTGTCGCGGCCCGGCTGGAGGGGTCGAAGGCTTTCGCCAAGCGCTTCATGGTCGAGGAGGGCATCCCCACCGCTGTGGGGGCTTCGTTCCATGACTACGAAACGGCGCTGGCCTACCTGCGTCAGCAGGGGGCGCCGGTCGTGGTCAAGGCCAGTGGCCTGGCGGCAGGGAAGGGGGTCGCCGTCTGCTCGACGCTGGAGGACGCGGAGGCGGCGCTCCACAGAGCGATGGTGGAGCGGCATTTCGGGGAAGCCGGAAACGAGGTACTGGTCGAGGAGTGCCTGATCGGCGAGGAGGCATCCTTGCTGGCTTTCAGCGACGGCAGGACTGTGGTGCCGATGCTTCCCGCCCGCGACTACAAGCGGGCACACGACGGTGATCGGGGATTGAACACCGGCGGCATGGGATGCTATGCCCCCTCTCCCCAC
>JAWLCP010000076.1:0-12732 GCA_041687115.1 Anaerolineae bacterium | reverse complement strand
CGCGATGCAGGCCCGTCACTTCACGGACGAGCAGGTCACAGCGATGGTGCGCGCGGCATTGGAGCCGGCGCTGCCGTCTTTCGCGGTGGGGGATCGTTCATGATGGCGGTTGGATACCGGCCGCTGCACGTTCTCGATGGGTGAGTTCCAACCCCGAATCGTCGTCTTCGCCTGCAACTGGTGCTCCTACGCCGGGGCCGACCTGGCCGGCGCCAGCCGGATCCAGTACCCGCCCACGACACGCGTCATCCGCGTGATGTGCTCCGGCCGCGTGACGCCGGGCTTCATCTTGGAGGCCTTTCACTTGGGGGCCGACGGGGTGCTGGTCACCGGCTGCCACCCCGGCGATTGCCATTACATCTCCGGCAACGAGAGCGCCGTTGTCACCGTGGACAAGACAGCCCGGCTCCTGAAGCTTCTCGGCCTTGAGGTCGAGCGGCTGCGCCTGGAGTGGATCTCGGCCGCCGAAGGGGCGCGGTTTGCGCGTTTGATGACGGAGTTCACCGAACAGGTCCGCCAGTTGGGGCCGACCCCGCTGGGTAACCGCGGCACAGGGGGTGAAGCGTAGAGCGTGACATGGACTTTGAGCAGATCCTTCATCGGACTCGGGCCTTGCTGTGCCTCGACTGCGGCAAGTGCACCGGGAGCTGCCCGGTCTCGCGGGTGGACGTCGCGTACTCACCGCGCAGGACGATCGAGAGCGTCCTGGGGGGTGACCCGGAGGCCTTGATCAACGACCGGTATCTCTGGTCGTGTCTGACCTGCGGCCTCTGCACCACCCGCTGTCCGTCGGACGTGGACTACCCGGCCTTTGTCATCGCCGCCCGCATCGAGGCGCGCAAGGCGAGCGTGGAGGGTCCGTACGCGCACAACGGCGTCATGCAGCACTTGATGGGCATCATGACCCAGTCGGTCGAGCAGGATCGGATGGGCTGGCTGACGGGTGAACTGAAGACGGTGACGCAGGGCGAAGATTTCTACTTCGTTGGATGTCTGCCGTATTTTGACGTCCTTTTTGAAGAGTTGGGCGTCGTGTCCACCGACACGGCGCGGAACGCCGTACGCTTGATGAACGCCGTGGGCATCACGCCGGCGGTGAGCGACGACGAACGGTGCTGCGGTGCCGATCTGCTCCTCAACGGTGACGAAGAAGGATTCCGCGAGCTGGCCAGGCGCAACGTGGGGGTCATCGCCGCAAGCGGGGCGGGGCGGGTGATCTTCACCTGCCCGGAGTGTTACAATGCCTTTCGGGACGACTATCCCCGCTACGTCGGGTCGCTCCCTTTCGATTTGGTCCACATTGCCGAGCTGTTGGCCGGGCACCTCGACGAGCTGGGGCTGGACGGGCTGGACGAGATGGTGACGTACCAGGATCCCTGTCGTCTGGGGCGCTACCAGGGGATCTACGATGAACCGCGGCTGCTCATCGAGGCCACCGGCGCGAATCTGGTGGAGATGCGCAAGAACCGGGCCAATGCGGTCTGCTGCGGGTCTACCGGCTGGGTCAGCTGTGGTCAGTGTGCCAAGGGGATTCAGATGGCGCGGCTGCGTGAAGCGGAGGAGACCGGGGCGGCCACGATCATCACGGCGTGTCCCAAGTGCCGCATTCATCTGAGCTGTGCCCTGAAGGATGCCGGCGACGAGGCGGAGGAGCGGCGTGCGATCGACGTCGCCCTGGAGGATCTGACCGGGCTCCTCGCGCGGGCCATGCCACGGGATGAACTCGGCGACTAGCATGACCGACGAAAACGAACCCGTCTTCGACGTCAGCACCTTCACCCCGGGCTTCCGCGACGAGATCGCGGCCGAGCCGGGTGGTGAGCACATCCGGCGCTGCTTCTCGTGCAGCACCTGCACCGCCGGCTGTCCGGTGGCCAGTGTCACCGACAAGTACAACCCTCGCCGTATCATCCATATGGCGCTCCTGGGGATGCGCGAGGAGGTGTTGAGCAGCGATTTCATCTGGCTCTGCTCGGTCTGCTACACCTGCTACGACCGGTGTCCGCAGGACGTGCGCATCCCGGAGCTGATGAACGCCATCCGCAACATCGCCGTGCGCGAGGGGTATGTCCCTCCGACGTTCACAAGGCAGGTGGAAGAGCTGCGGGCGCACGGCCGGCTCCTGGAGATCGGCGACTACGAGAACGAACGCCGGGCGCGCTACGGGCTGCCTCCCGTTGAAGAGAGGGCCCTGGACGTGCGCAAGATCTTGGGCCGAACGCGCGCCGAGAGAAGCCCAGAGGAGGGGCCGTGACCAAGCGCTACGCGCTGTACCTGGGCTGTTCCGTCCCGGTGCGCGGGCTGAACTACGAGATGTCCGCGCGCCGTGTGGCCGATCGGCTCGATATTGAGTTGACGGATATTGCTGGCTTCTCCTGCTGTGGTTTTCCGGCCAAACCCGTGGACTGGGAGGCAGGGCTGCTGATGTCGGCTCGCAATCTGGCCCTGGCCGAGGCGCATGGGCTGGACATTATGACGCTCTGCAGCGCCTGCACCGGGACGCTCACCGAGGCCAACTATCGCCTCCGCGAGGACGCTGAGCTTCTTGCCTGGGCCAATGAGGAGCTGGCCGGTATGGGCGATCTGGATGCGGCAGGCTCAATGCAGGCCTATCGGGGGACGGTGCGCGTGCGCCACTTCGCCCGGGTGTTGTACGAGGAGGTAGGGGTCGAGACCGTGCGTGAAGCGGTCGCGGATAGCGCGGATGGGGAGCAGGTGTTGGAGGGCTTCCGGTTTGCACCGCACTATGGCTGTCATTACCTCAAGCCCTCTCATCTTTACGACGGGTTCGATGATCCGGAAAACCCGCAGAGCCTGGATCGGCTTATTGAAGCGACCGGCGCCTGTGTGGTGCGGTACGAGGACGAGGATCAGTGCTGCGGGGGCGGCATCCTCGGGTTCGACGCGGACACCGCGCTGCTGATGACCAGTGAGAAGCTGGATCACATCACGGAGGTCGGAGCTGACGCCATGGTGCTCATCTGTCCGTTCTGTGCCATCATGTACGACGCGAATCAGCGCCGCGCGGAGAAGCTCCGGGGGGTTACGTACGGGCTGCCGGTGCTCTACTACCCGCAGATCCTCGGCCTGGCCATGGGCTTCTCCATGGAGGAGATGGGGCTCAAGCTGAATCGCGTGAAGCCGCGCGAGTTGGTCAGAAGGCTGCGTGAAACGTAAAATGCAAGAACCGTGTCAGAGCTCTTTGGGCACTGCGTTCTACGCAGTACGTTTCACGACAAGGAGGTGGCAACTTGCCAAGAGATGACTTGCGCATCGGTGTCTTCGTCTGCGACTGCGGGCTGAACATCGCCGGCAGCGTGGACACCGAGGCCGTGCGACAGTATGCGGAGACGTTGCCCGACGTGACGGTGGCGGTGCGCAACCGCTACACGTGCGCCGATCCGGGTCAGCAGGAGATCAAGCGGACGATCGTGGAGCACAACCTCAATCGGGTGGTGGTCGCCTCCTGCTCGCCCCGGCTGCACGAACCCACCTTCCGGCACTGCGTGAGCGAGGCAGGCCTGAACCCGTACCTGTTTGCGATGGCGAACATCCGCGAGCACTGCTCCTGGGTCCATCTCCAGGATCGTGAGGCGGCCACGCGCAAGGCCAGGGATATCGTCCGGGCGGCGGTGGCTCGCGCCCGGTGGCTGCGCGCTCAGGAGGAGGAGCGGCTGCCCGTCACCGACGCAGCGCTGGTCATTGGCGGAGGCGTGGCCGGCATCCAGGCCGCCCTCGACCTGGCTGATGCCGGGCATCAGGTCTATCTGGTGGAGAAGGAGCCGTCCATCGGTGGGATCATGGCACGATTGGACAAGACGTATCCCACCATGGACTGTAGCATATGAATCCTCGGCCCGAAAATGATGGATGTCGGTCGACATCCGAAGATCGAATTGATGGCCTACAGTGAGGTCGAGGACGTCTCCGGCTACGTCGGTGATTTCCGGGTGCGGGTGCGCCGGAAAGCGCGCTACGTGGATGAAACGGAATGCACCGCCTGCGGGGACTGCTCTGACGTCTGCCCGGTTGTCATGCCGGATGGGTTCCAGGCCGGCCTGTCGACCCGTCGCGCGATCTACATCCCCTTCCCCCAGGCCGTCCCCTCGTCCTACATCGTCAATGCGGACGAGTGTCTGGGCAGCAACCCCATCGCCTGCGGGAAGTGCATCGAGGTGTGCGACAAAGAGTGCATCGATTTCGACATGCAGGATGAGATCGTGGACCTGCGAGTGGGCGCCATCATCGTCGCCACCGGCATGGAGACGTACGATCCCACACCCCTGGACGAGTACGGCTACGCCAGCTACGAGAATGTGGTCACCAGCCTGGAGTTTGAGCGACTCATCTCCGCCGGTGGGCCGACGGAGGGGCATTTCGTCCGACCCCAGGATCGGAAGCGGCCCCAGCGCATCGGCTTCGTGCAGTGCGTGGGCTCCCGGACCGTGCCGTCGGAATCGAACCCCGAGGGTCAGCGCGGCAACCCGTACTGCTCCAACATCTGCTGCATGAACACGGTCAAGGATAGCCTGCTGCTCAAGGATCATTACCCGGACACGGACATCACCGTCTTCTACATGGATATCCGCGCCTTTGGCAAGGGCTTCGAGGATCTCTATCGGCGCTCGAAGGCCCAGGGCGTCCGCTACATCCGCGGCCTGCCGGGCGAGGTGGAGGAGGATCCGGAGACGGGCGATCTGACGGCGCACGTGGAGAACACCACCACCGGCCTGCTGGAGGAGCACGAGCTCGACATGCTGGTGCTCTCCATAGGGGCTATTCCGCGAATGGAGACCGGTCTGGTGCGCCAGCTCCTGACCCTGTCGGTCACCGAGGATGGCTTCCTCATGGAGGCCCATCCCAAGCTGAAGCCGGTGGACACCCCTACGAAGGGGGTCTACATTGCCGGCTGCGCGGAGGCGCCCAAGGACGTCAAGGACTCGGTGACCCAGGCGAGCGCGGCTGCCGCGCGCGCCGAGGTGCTGCTCAGCGCGCCGCAGATCGGGGTGGAGGCGATCACGGCCGTGGTGGACGAGGATCTGTGCAAGCAGTGTGGGCAATGTGCCGAGGTCTGTCCCTTCTCGGCCATCGTCTGGGAGAAGAAACAGGCGGCCCGCGTCATCAGTGCGGCGTGCGCTGGCTGCGGCACCTGCGCCGCGGAGTGCCGCTTTGATGCCATCACGATGCGCCACTTCACCGATCAGCAGGTCTACGCCATGGTCGACGCCATCCTGGAGCAGGATGCGGGGGACAAGATCGTCATCTTCGCCTGCAATTGGTGCTCGTACGCCGGCGCCGACACCGCCGGCACGTCGCGGCTGCAGTATCCCCCCAACGGCTATGTCATCCGCACGATGTGCTCGGGGCGGGTCAAGCCGGACTTCGTCTGGCGTGCCTTCCAGAAGGGGGCGGCCATGGTCCTGGTATCGGGCTGTCATTACGTCGACTGTCACTACATCGACGCCAACCGCAGTACGGTGCGTCGCGTGGATGCGCTGTGGGAGGGACTGGAGAAGCACGGCGTCGACCCCCGGCGGCTCCAGCTCGACTGGTGCAGCGCGGCCGAGGGGCAGAAATGGGCCAGGATCATGCGGGAGCTTGAGGGTCTGCGGGCCGGGGTGACTGTTGAGGAGGTTCAGGAGGCCAGGGAAGCGCTGGAGGGCGAGCGCGTGCCCCGACGCAGCCAGGTGTGGCGCCTGAAGGAATCGACGCTGGCCATGATGGTCTGCTACCGCTGCGGCAACGAGTGGGAGGTCACCTTCGATCCCGCCGCCGACAGGGAGCGGATGTGCCCGGCCTGCCGCAGCAATAGCGTGCGGGTTGTGCTGAACGGAACGGAATAGGAGGCTTCGCACTCCTCCTGCGCTCAGGACGCGGCGCACGGCGCGCCATGCGCTAGCGCGTTGTCGGTAGGGCATGGTCCGTCTTCCAGGACATGGCCTCCTATTCGTCGATGCCGATCTTGTGGTCCTCGATCCTGACGCCAATCAGGACGTCATCGCTGTTCCCGCCACCCACATCGCTTCCGAGGAGATCGGGGTCTGTATCGTCGCCGACATCGTTGTGCTGGGGCCCTGATCCCGAACACTGGAGGGTGCTGATGAACGAGACAGCAAACAACTGGGACTCCTTCGCTCTCCTTCTCATCGACGCACAGCGAGATTTCTGGCCGGAGAAGCTGAGGCCCCACTTCCCCGATTTCCCCGGCAACGTGTCCAGACTCCTGACGGTCTGCCGGCGTGAGGGTCTGGAGATCGTTCACCTGCGCGCCCGTTTCGAGCCCGACATGTCGGACTGGGTGCCCCGCTACCGCCTCCGCGGCCGTATTCCATGTGTCGACGGGACCCGCGGTGTGGAGACGCTCCCTTTCGCCGTCGAGGAGCCGGGCGAGGAGGTGATCTTCAAGCAGACCTTCGACGGCTTCCACAGCGACGATCTTCTTCTCTATCTCATGTCGCAGGGGAAGCGTTTTCTGCTAACCGCAGGGCTGATGACCTCGACCTGCGTCCTGTTTACCACGGCATCGGCGACTCAGCTGGGGTTCCTGACGGCGGTCGTGGAGGATTGCTGTGCCGACGAGCCCACGGCTCACCAGGACACCCTGGACCGCTACCAGTTTATCTTCGATCGGGTGACCGTCGATCAGATCGTCGATCGTCACGCCGAATGGTCGCGGCAGTTGGAGCAGCTTGCCGGGGAAGAGGATGCTGCCTGACGCTGGGTCGCCATCGGCCGCTACGCGATGGTTGAACAGGCCGTTTCGCGAGCTTCTTGAAGAGGCCGTCTCCGATTACCGGGGGCGACAGTGGCGCGTGAGAAGGGGTAGGGATGTGTCGGATCTCGCCTGTCACCCGTGCGCCATCCTGTCGGATGGCTCGTTCGGCGTGTTCGTCAAGTACAGCACGGCCCCGGATGCGCAGAGGCAGTTCGGAATCGAGCAGGCCAGTCTCCACTTTCTCTCGCGGAACGCCGGCGTTCTGGTGCCGACCCCAATAGGCGTCGTGCCCGTGCCAGATGGAACCTTGTTCGTCATGGAGGCCCTCCAGTCCATCGAACGCGGTCCCGGGCAGTGGCGCCAGATCGGAAGAACGCTCGCCCGCATACATCGCGTGACGTCCGGCTACTGCGGTTTCCACATGGACACGTACTTCGGCCCCGTTCTCCAGGACAACACCCCAATGGACGACTGGGCCTCCTTCTACGCCGAGCGGCGCCTCCTGCCGCACCTCCGTTTAGCGGTCAATTCCGGCAACATCCCTTCCCGCGTCGTCAATCAGGTCGAGTCGGTCGTCGAGCGCCTGCCGGAGCTCGTCGGCCGGGAGACAACGCCGACCCTGGTACACGGTGACGCCCAGCAGAACAATTTCATAAGCACCGCGGAAGGTGCCTACGTCATCGATCCGGCCATCTACTACGGAGACCGCGAGATCGACCTCGCCTTCGTCGACTACTTCCAGCCCGTGCCCGAAGACATCTTCGACGGGTACCGGGAGGAGATGTCCATTCCGCCCGGTTTCTTCGAGCGGCGCGACCTGTGGCGGATCTCTGGCTACCTCGTGTGCGTGGCGGTGGAGGGTGCGGCCTACCTCGATAGGCTCACCGATGCCCTCCAGTCCTACTTGTAGGCCGCCGGTGCGATGCACCTGAGATTGTGGCCAGGCCAGCAGCCTATGCGCATCGAAGCAATGGCGAGCCGCGATCAAGGCCGGGAGTTTCTGCCACAGCGATCGACTATGGACTTATCGAGACGAGAAGAACGAGCTCTCCGTTCACTCCTCGACCATCTGGTCGCCGGGAAGCACGAGGAGGGGGAGCGATGGGAAGGCGGGCGAGTCACGCGCATAGGAGGGGGATGGAACAACCTGCTCTATCGGGTCACCAGTTGCTCGGGTGACCTGGCTGTTAAGTTCTGCATCCGCGACGAGCGCGATCGGGCGGGACGGGAGTATCAGGCGCTGCTGGCGCTGCGTCAGGCCGGGCTCAGTGTGGCTCCCGAGCCGCTGTTGTTGGACCGAGAAAGGTACGCGAAGCCCGTCGTGGTGCAGACCTGGCTCATGGGAGAGACGAGTAACAAGCCTCCGACTACAGCGGATGAATGGGAGAAGCTCGTGCAGCATTTGGCGATGGTGCATTCGGTCACACCGGATAGGACATCCTTGAGGCTCCGGCGAGCCGTGGTCGACGCCAGGAGTGCCGATCAAGGCCGACGGATCGTCCGGCAGGAAGTGACTCGGCTTCCCGCGGAAGTACAGCCCACTTCGCTGCAGAAGTTGGTCAAACGCTTCGAGGCGGCCGGGTTTCCCGCCTGGAGCCCGGGAGAGGTCGCTCTCTGTCGATGTGACAACAACGTCTCGAATTTCGTCCGCAGGCCAGACGGCTGGGCGTCGGTGGATTGGGAAAACGGGGGATGGGGCGATCCGGCCTTCGACATCGCCCAGTTGATGACCCATCCGGCCTACACCGGCGTGCCGCCAGAACGGTGGATCTGGTTGGCGAAAGCATATTCTCGAATGGTGGACGACGCGACAGTCAGTCGTCGGATCTGGGCCTACCACAGGATACTGGCGGTCTGGTGGGTGGCCCGCACAGCACGATACCTATATGAATCTCCCAGGGGGCTTGATAAGCGGCTGGTGGACCCACCTGAAGCGTGGGAAGAGGAAGTGAAAGCCAACTACGACCACTATCTGAGGCTGGCGGAGAGCCTGTATGCCTAGCGTTAGCGGATGGGAGGGACGGGAACCCAGTCTATCGCCAGGGAGGGACCCGGCAGGGCCTGGAGGTGACAGCTCAGGGCCTTAGCTGTGGGCGAGGCCCAGCGGGACCGAGGACGCGATAGCGTCCATGCACCTTGTGGATGAACCTCACCAGGTGAGCGCAGTGGTTCGCCGCTGCGTGGAGTCCTGGAGGCAGACGAATGAAGTCGATGCCCGATCAGACGAGTTGGTTGAAACACACGTTCGAAGATCATACGGGCTACGTCGTGGCACCCTGGCTCCCTGGTGCCACCAACGACTGGGTCTACATCCGCCACAGCGCCTCCGTCCCGCCCTGGGTCGACGATGACGTCCACCTCCACACCGATGCCGAGGAGTATTTCTTCGTCCTCCAGGGCGAGCTTCGACTCTTGATCGGCGAGGCCGTGTTCACGCTCCGACCGTACGAGGCGCTCCTGGTGCGCCCCCAGGTTCCGCATTCGATGGTCGGCGGGCGCGGTCCGATCGAGCACTTCGTCCTCCGGATGCCGGCGCACGACGACCGCGAGACTGTGAATGAGACGCCACCCAACGTTCCTCCTGCGACTGCGGAGGACGATCGAGCGCTGCGACGGGACTGGGGATGCCGGATCTCGCTCACCGAGACGCGTTACCAGAGCTGCTGGCTCTTCGGTGTCGGGCACGCCCGCTTCCATTCCGACCACATATGCCTGGCCTACTTGGATCTCCCCACGGACGAGAGCGCCGACGCGAACTGGCGGAGTCATCCCCACCAGCTGCACGCGCACCGGGAGTCGTGGGAGTACTACACCGTTCTCGCGGGGAAGAAGACGCTGCGCATTGATGATGAGCTAGTGGAGATCGAGGCCGGCGAGATCCTTGAAGTCCCACCAGGTGTGAAGCACGTGGCCGAAGCCATAGAGACCCCCTACCAGGGCTTCACCTTCCGCGCGCCCCGGCGGGACGACAAAGTCGTGCTGGCATATGGTAGCGAGGATGGTCGGCGACTTGCCCATCAAGGATGATGATATCCACACCGGAGGGCTCAAAGCAATGACGATTTCCTATTGGAAGCCGGGCACCCCGGTCGTCTATCGAGGTGTGTGGCGTCGAAAGCTGTGGTGGGCCACAGTCGTGACTGTGGTCCAGGACGATCCAGAGCTGACCGTACTGTACTGGCCGGCGGGTACTCCGGAGAAGCTGCCGGCGGAGCGACTCTCGCCACGGGACCTACTCTCAAGAGAGCAAGTGGAGCTGGTCGACCGCCCCGCATCCGCTGCGCGGGTTACGCCGCCGCGGTTGGGCCCGGCGGAAAGCCGTATGAGCTCTTCGTGTACTCCCGTGGAGGTTAGAGGAGACTGTTGAGAGGCCGGCCGGGCTATAGTGGCGCTTTGCCAGTCTGGCAGGCCTTCCTTCGAGTTCCTCGCTGAACAACGCGGACCGGGACCGCCCGGCAGCTTAGCTCCGCCCGTTGGGCGGAGTCAAAGGAACCAAAGGTTCATGGTGTGAGAGTGAATATCGAAGAGATTAACCCAAGGAACGTCGAGGATGTAGGTCGGTGCGATGGCGAATTCGTCATCGATTCGAAGCTCGTCCTCCAAGTTGAAGATGGCGAGATCCACTACACAGTCACTGAGGTGCCGACGAGGAAGAAACGGTATGAAGAAGATGACATTGACTACGCCACTTACATTGGCGACTCAGACAAGACGGTCTTCCTGGCCTATGTTGAAGGTCAAGTAGCTGGGCAGATCATCCTCCGCAGGAATTGGAACGGTTACGCCTACATTGAGGATATTGCTGTGGATGTCGGGTTTCGAAGGCAAGGGATTGGCCGGGAACTGATTTCGCGAGCGCAGCGATGGACTCGGGAGCGTAATCTAGCTGGGATCATGCTGGAGACGCAGAACACCAATGTGAGGGCCTGTAGGTTCTACGAGAGATGTGGCTTTCGGTTGAGAGGGTTTGACGCGCATCTGTACAGGGGAATCCAGAGCGATACCGATGAGATCGCCCTGTACTGGTACTTGGTTTTCGACCAGTAGCTGACTGGGCTCGGGTGCCATAGTGGGTTGCAGGGCAGATTCCGATTGTTCGCAAGGCGAAGCCATCAGATGCGGAAGGGATAGCAGTGGTCCAAGTCGAGGCGTGGCGGGCTGCCTATCGGGGTCTTCTGCCGGATGGTGTACTCGATGGTTTGATGCTGGAGGAAGCGGAGCAGCGATGGAGAGATCGCATCGTCAATCCGTGGGGGCATTTTTTCGTCGTTCCGCAATGGTGTGAAGTTATTGATGACTTCCTCGACAGAGCGAATCTGTTAACATGAGTACACAGGCAAGAGAGCAGACAAGCCATGTTGAGGAGGTCGTTATGAAAGAAGTCAAAGTTGAGTACCGCAAGCTGGCTAATCCCAGGAAATTCAATGAAACGGTGGAAGGGAATGGAGCGCTGGCCAATCAGAACGCGCTGGCTGAGCGCTTCGGCTATGATTGGCACGCTCGTCGGCTCTTCTTCGAGTCGCATTTCCGTGGACATTTGCTGATGCAGATGACAGCATACACGAGCACTCGCGACCATCAGTGGGCTGCACAGAATGCCCCTTTGTTTGCAGCTGCTGGTGCTGCTGTCGAGGTCAGCGTCTCTGGCTTGGCCAAGGGCAACCGCGAACGTCCGATAGAGCCTCTTGTGATACTGCTCCAGCAAGTGATGGATGCTGTTGCTCGGCTGCCCCATCGGCGCTTGCGGGCCCTGGACAAGGGGACCTGGCAAGGCATCGTCACTTTGTTGAGCCGCATTGAGCTGTTTGATGCCACCACGCTCAAGCTTCCACCGAAGCCGCGTGAATGGGCACCGGGCACCAACGAGGACGAAGCAGCCTTGAAGCTCCAACTCCGCATTGACGGTGGTCGTGGTGATTTCAAGAAGATTCTCCTAACCCCGGCACCGGGCCTGGATGCTCCCTACTTCGAAGACCTGTTGGGGGATCTGGAGGAACAGGAAGGCCAGATCTTCGTCTTCGATGGCGGCTACTGGAGGTGGGCAAAGTGTCGCACGCCGGGTTGTACCGGCTTAGTCCTCCTCGCAGATGGTGGCTGGCCTGTAATCGTATAGGCCGCATTCTTCGCTCAAAACGGGATCGACTGCGGGCAGACTGAATGGAGAGCGTGCACAGTGAGAGGGAGCGTGAGATGGATCACGGAGACGTCAGGCGATACTGGAACGAAAACGCCGATCTGTGGACCGAGCTCTCGCAGGCGGGGTACGACATCTATCGTGACTACCTGAACACACCGGCCTTCTTCGAGATGCTGCCGGATGTGGACCGGCTGTCAGGCCTGGACGTCGGGTGTGGAGAGGGGCACAACACCCGGTTGTTGGCCGAGCAGGGCGCCCGGGTGACAGCCATCGATCTGTCGGACGTCTTCCTTGGGCACGCGCGGCACTCGGAGGAGCGGAAACCACTGGGCATCGGGTACCTGGCTGCCGATGCACTGCGATTGCCGTTCGCCGGCGGGACCTTTGATTTCGTGACTGGCATCATGAGCTTCATGGACATTCCGGAGACGGATCGGGCTCTTGTGGAGGTCTGCCGCGTCTTGAAGCCCGGTGGCTTTCTCCAGTTCTCGATCACCCATCCGTGTTTCAAGACGTCTCGACGACGGAGGCTGCACGACGAGGACGGTTTGACGTACGCCGTTGAAGTCAGTGACTATTTCCGGACCCTTCGGGGGCACGTCGTCGAACTCCTCTTCAGTGGCGTGCCGGCAGAGATCAGAGAGAGTCTGCCGACGTTTAAGGTGCCGCGGTTCACCCGGACCCTCAGCCAGTGGCTGAACTTGGTGATGGAGAAGGGTTTCCTTTTGGAGCGTGTTGAGGAGCCGCGACCGAGTGATGAGGTTGTACGCGAGCATCCGGAACTTCGGGTGGCCCAAATGGTCGCTTGTTTTCTACACGTACGGGCGCGGAAGCCGGGAACCGATACTGCGTGCTCGTGAGGGCTCACTCAACTCCGCTT
>JAWLCP010000075.1:0-12939 GCA_041687115.1 Anaerolineae bacterium | reverse complement strand
CGATGGAAAGCAGTTCCCGACACTGGTAGACAAGGACCGGCAGCAGGGGCTCCCGGTGGACACCTATGCGGCTGATCGCGGCTATGACGACAGTGAGAACCATTACTTGCTGAGAATCGTGGGGATGCACTCGGCCATTCTTCTGAATCGGTATCGGACGGAGAAGAAGGACAAGAACAAACAGGTGTGGCTGGACCTGAAGAAGACCCCGCAGTACCAGGCTGGGAAGAAAGAGCGCTACAAGATCGAGCGCAAGTTTGGGGAGGCAAAGGCGAACCACGGATTGAGGCGCTGTCGGTATGTAGGGCGCCTGAGGTACGCGATCCAAGCTTACCTGACGGCGATTGCCCTGAATCTGAAACGGATGGTAAAGCTGCTGACAGGAGCGAGCTTCAAAGGGCGGGCTAGAGCGATGGCCTAAGCCCAGGGACACCTGTGTCGAAGCGCAGCCCGAGGGGGCAGAAAGCCCAGAGCAGGGTCCAAGATGAGCTCTGGGGAGTGCCCTCAGAGGTGCTTCGCGCCGGCTTTGGCACTCGAACAAGCCCTCTCAGGGCCCCATTTGCCCTTCTCAGCCCATTATTCCACACCCTCTGCAGACCTTCAAGTCTGAATGACCGACATGTTTGTTGTGTGATCACCTCCCTTCTTGCGTGGGCCTATCTTGGGTGTCTGTCTCCCAGATGGGAGGTGAGACCGCCCATATGAAGACGCACTCTGCATCGCGCTCGTTTCGCCAGAGATGGGGCTCAAGCGCCTGGTAATGGATGCTGTCCCCAGCATCCAACACGAAAGTCTCTTCGCCCACAGTGACCGTCAGCTGGCCCTCAAGGACGAAGCAGAATCCCTCTCCGGAGTGGACCGGAGGCTGTTCTCGTGACGCGCCTGGCTGACACACCACTCGACACGGTTGTATGCTTTTATCCAACGGCGCCCCGGACATGAGCTCCATGACGGTATCCTTCGTGCGCTCGATACGTTTGCCTTCGTTCGATTTGACCACGTGCACGGAAGAACGGTCATCTTCAAAGAAGTGTCCCACCCCTACACCGAGCTCTCTGGCGATAGCCGTCAGTTTGGACAGAGAAGGCATCGTAATGTCGCGTTCGATCTGGGAGAGGTAACTGGCTGACAAGCCGACCTGTCGACCCAACTCGGCCAGGGTGAGTCCCTGGTCATGACGTAGACGTCTAAGACGTTTGCCGATGTTCGGCATGACAGCTCCTCAGTTTCCGTCAGAAGACCGATGGCGTTACGACACAGAGGGCCAGTGTCGTGCTGTCGCTTGGATTATCCATCCGGTGTTTCATCGTGGACTTGAAGTGCAGACTGTCTCCCGGGTTCAGATCGAAGATCTCATCCCCAACCTGCAGGCGCAAAGTCCCTTCCAAGACGTAGTAGAACTCCTCACCGGGGTGGGAGCGAAACTCGTCGGACGGCAGCGACTTGTCCTTCGGGGAAATGTGTACCAGTAAAGGTTCGAGCTTCCGACCGGGGAACTTGGCCGAAAGGATCGAATATGCGATGGAAGAACCCTCAAAACGAATGATCTCGCGGTCGGCGGCGTGGACAACCTTGGTGCCAGGGCTTGCCCAAGGGAAGAAATGAGTGACCTTGACATCGAGAGCCTGGGCGATGGCGTAAAGCATGCTAATCGAAGGAACAGCCTGGTTTCTCTCCACCTGAGACAGAAAACCAGGTGTGCAACCAGCCCGTTCGGCCGCATCCTCCAACGTGAGCCCACGATCGAGCCGTAACTGACGGATCTTCTGGCCCATGATGGTGATTACAGTCTCCATAAAAAAATTATACCCCAGCTTCACGTCCTTGTCAAGGAAATGCTCTGTTCGTGCTGATGAATCGCCTCTGACTGGTGGATCGCGGTCACCTGCGCCGGTCTCTTATGATCGATACAGTCGTGCGCTGTGCGGGAGGGTTGGTCTCTTCTAAGGTGGCAGCCGCATCCTGAAAGCCTTGACGTGCAGTCGAGCGCAGTGCTATAATGGCAAGGGAGCCAGGCTAAGCAGAGAGACGGTGCCGTTCGCCTACCGCGCGGCATCGTCAGACGTGCGCTTCGAGTCTCATCCGGCGACGATCGCCGCCGAGGTACGTCCTGGCACCGTCGCTCGAAGCCACGGCCAACTTGGAGAGTACTGCAAAGGAGAGAGCCCAGGATGAACACCGACGAGCACGCTGCCCGACTGGACAAGCTCCAAGAGGAGATGGCGAAGACCGGGGTCGATCTGACCGCCATTGCCCCCACATCGAACATGCGCTACCTGCTCGGCTCCTCGCCCCTGGCGGACGAACGCCTTTGCCTGCTGCTGGTGACGCCGGACGGGACGCGTTTGGTGGTCCCTGAACTCAATGCCGAGCAGGTTGAGGCGCGCACCGGTTTGAAAGGCATTCGCTGGACCGACGATGCTGGGCCGGAGCAGGCGTTGGCTCAGGGGCTGGATGAGCTCGACCTAGACAGGCCTTCTGTGCTCGCAGCCGACGCAGCCATGCGCGCGGACGTCCTCCTGGGCCTGCAGGAGGCGGCCCTGCCCGAGCGCTGCGTCAGCGCTGCGAATCTGATGGCCAAGCTCCGCGTGTGCAAGTCCGAGAGCGAACTCGAGGCCCTGGCCCGTGCCGCCGCGCTCGCCGACCGGGCTATGATAGTCGGCGTCGAGGCATGCCGACCAGGGGTGACCGAGCGCCAGATTGCCGAAACCATAGCTCGCCACTTCCGCGAAGAGGGTGCCGAGATGGTCGACTTCACCCTCGTGGCGTCCGGTGCAAACAGCGGATTTCCTCACCACGAGGCGGGCGACCGCCAACTTCAGATGGGGGATACCATCGTCATCGACATCGGCGCGACGCTGGACGGGTACAAGTCAGACGTGACCCGAGTGGTTCATCTGGGAGAGCCATCCTCCGAGCTGCGCACGGTGTACGAGACGGTGCTGGAGGCGAATCGGAGGGGGCGTGAAGCAGCAAGAGCCGGGGCACGCGCCTGTGATGTCGACCGTGCTGCTCGTTCCGTCATCGAGGACGCGGGATACGGCCCGTACTTCGTGCACCGCACCGGTCACGGACTGGGCATGGACGTCCACGAAGAACCCTGGATCTCCGCTACCAGCACCACGGTCTTGCAGCCCGGGATGGTGTTCTCTGTGGAGCCGGGGATCTACCTGACCGGCCGGTTCGGGGTGCGTATCGAGGACATCGTCGCCGTGACCGATGGCGAATGCCGCTGCTTGACCGGGTTGGATCACGATCTCTTCGTCAGGGTGTAGAGGAACTGAGAACGGTCAGGCTAACCACGCTCTATAGTCTGCTGCCAGGCGCCGATCACGGGGCATTTCTGAAACGGATGGCCCTCAGGCGGGGCCGACGGGCAACGTTGGTTGAGCGAGGATATAATAGCGACCGAGGAGATGACGTGGGTTCGCTCCGCGCCTTCGATGTGCCGGTGCATTGCGGGCCCGGTGGTAGGGATACGCCACGCTCCCGGGGGGATCGAGAGGAAGCGCTTGTTCTGGCGGAGACGCTTTTCTGGCAGCGTCCCGGTCTGGGACTGTATCAGGAGCTCAGGACCGTGGCCCGGCCGACCGGGCGGTGGAACGAGTTCCGGAGAGCCGCACTGGCTCGCCTGGCGGAGGAGGAGGGGCATGTGCTCCTGATCGAGATCTACCTGGATGACGGTGACGTGGATCGAGCGGTGGAGACGCTGGAGCAGATGCGCGGCACACGCCGGTGGCGCTGGATTAGCGACCGGCGCATTGCATCGGTCGCCCGGGGCGCTGAGCAGGAGCGGCCGCAGGAAGCGATCCGTCTCTGCACGGAAGTCGCCGAACGGCTTATCGCGCGCCGTGGACGGGGCAACTACGCCGTCGCGGCCGACTATCTGACGCACGTGCGTGCGCTGTACTGGCGTCTGAACGAGGAAGCGGCCTGGCAGACCCTGATCGCCAGCCTGCGGGAGGACAACCGACGGCTGCCCGCGCTGCAGGACGCGTTGGACAAGGCGGGGCTATGAGACCCGGGCGGCGGGACGTAGACGGGTTAGGCGTTTCACGTCATTCCTTGAGTGGCCAGTGCATCAGCGCAGCAGCCGTGATCCATAGATCGCGGCAGAGTTCTTCACCGTCGGAGGAAGCCTGTGGGCGCGCGACGGCGGACTCCAGCAGGCCCGGATCGCGCAGCCAAGGCTCTTGTCGCCCATGCGGTTGGCGTATTGGACCAAGGTATCCACGTCGACAATCTCCAAGGCGGCCCGCAAAGCCTTAGCGATCTCTCCCAGGCCACCGGCGTAGTCGGGAAGGTCCAGGCTATCCACGATGGCCTTGGCCTCGTCGGCTACGACGGTAGGAAGGTCGCCCACCAACTCTCGCCGATAGCCGAAGAATTTGCTTGGCTTTGTCGTGACGAATGGGAAGCGGTAGTTTCGAAACGTCACCGGCCGTTTCTTCTTCGTGGTCGCCACAAAGGTAGCGAGGGGCACCTGCTCGGTGAATCCGTAGAAGTGGAGGGCCGACCAGTAGGAGACGTACGCTGGGGCAACCAGATGGCTGGCAATGAAGAGGGGATTGGAGAGCACCCGCTCCGGCTCGAGTCCCAGAAGGAGGTACTTCCCTTTCTCGACCTCGGTGATGAGGGCCTTGCCCTTGAGTCGTGCGATCAATCGGTAAGCGCGCCGCCGATCCAGTCGGAAGAGATCAGCAAGGAGTGATGGGGTGAAGTAGAAGAGATCACGTTGGCGAAGCTGGCGGGCGACATAGATTGGAGTCAGTTTATCACCCATTTAGCGTAATTCCTGACTGCAAGACCTGGTTGCGTTTCTCAGGTCTCAGCTATGCAAGGAGCAGATTGAGGAGTTCGTGAGATTGTCGACGATCGATCTCAGCCCGCCGAGAGTCCCGGCTGCAAGCTCCCGCGACGAACCGGGCCTGTAGGAGGAAGCAGAGGATCTCGCTAGAGCAGCCGAGCGATTGCGACTGCATCCCAAGGCCTTGAAGAACCGAAACTGCATCGACCCGTAGGAACGATCGGAGACGTCCACGAGGAGTCGCGGGGCTAAGGGCAGGGTCCGTTGCGATGCGTTACCCTAAAGGTGCGTCGCACCGGGCAGGTGCAACGTACTGCGGGGGGCGCGCGAGATTGAGGGCTTGACAGAACGTGGTGACCGACGGTATACTGCGCATCACGTGACGAGCTAGCACCCGACGCTTGCACTTGGGGATCTGGTGACGTAACCGAATAGGTTTAGAAGCAAGTAAATAAACCAAATAGGTTTAGAACTCAGAAATTAAACCGAATAGGTTTATACTTTGGGGGGCGGAGTTGGAAGAGAGAGTCATCGCACTGGTCGGTGATGTGGTGGCGTCTCGCGAGATCGCGCAGAGGGTATCCTTCGACCAGACCCTGCTCCGTGTCTTGCGGGAACTGAGCGATCGAAATCCCGCTATCCTTTCACCTTACACACTCATCGGTGACGAGATTCAGGCCGTGTTTGGAAGCGCCGACTCCCTGTTCAGTGATGCGGTCTCGATTCTCTCCGCCATTCACCCAGAGAGGATGCGCTTCTCCTTCGGCGTCGGGACCCTTTTCACCCCCATCAACCCTGACCAGGCCACGGAGATGGACGGGCCCGCTTTCCACCACGCCCGCGACGGGGTGAACGAACTCAAGCAGAGCCACTACCTTCTCCACCTCACTGGCGAGGAAATTCCGCACCTTCGCCTCATGCAGCAGATCCTCTTCTTCGTCTCTCACCATATGGACACCTGGAACGAGAATCGAATCCGGACCTTGGTCATGCTGCAGAGGAAGCTACCTGTAAAGGAGATTGCCGCTGAGCTGGAGATTTCGGAACCAGCCGTCTACAAGACTATCCGCGTCGGGGCCCTCCCGGTGATCATGTCTCTCTTCGCGGAGGTTGAGGGCGTCATCAACCAGAGCCTGTCGGATCGAGCATGAACCTCGCCGTCTGTTACCTGGCCAACGTGATTCTGATATCCCGTCTTATCTTCACGTTCCACGACGGGGCCGTGTCTCGAAGGCAGACAGCGGTGATGCTGCTGCTACAGGGTGCGGGACTACTGGCCTACGAGATGACCGTCGGGGTGGCAGCCCTGGCAGCTGTTCTCGTCCTGATGGGTGCGCTGATCCAGGTGCTTGAGAGCCGACTGCACAAAGTGCAAGAGGTAAGACTGCTCTCGCTCTTGGGCTACGGGTTGGCCTTAAACGTCTTCTTCTCTCCCTGGGTAGACCTACGCTTCAGCCCCGCCCTGCCGGGAGTCGCGCAGTCTCTCGGCCGGTATTCGCTCTTTCTCACGCTGGCGAGGACGGCTGACCTCTCGGAGATCAACATTGTTCTGTTCGGGCTTCTTCTCGTCACTAACGAGGTCAACACGCTGGTCCGGTATCAGTTCCGTCTCTTTGACCTCGAACCGAAGAAGCAGGTGCAGGCTGATGAAGGGGTGAGCGCAACCGTCGACCGAGAGGAGTACAACGCAGGACGCGTGATCGGTATCCTGGAGAGATTGCTGATCTACTATCTGGTGCTGAACGCCCAGTTCGCGGTCATAGGCCTGGTTCTGGCCGCCAAGAGCTTCACCCGGTTTAAGGACCTGGAGAAGCGGACATACGCCGAATACGTGCTGGTGGGGACGTTGTCCTCCACCCTTCTTGCCATGCTGACTGCCGCGCTGGTGCAGGTTCTCTTGTCCTGAGCGCTGGCGATCATCGTCTTGGTCGGGGTGCACCCCTCGTTGATGCACGTACCGCCCACGTGCTCCCGGTCGATGATGGCCAAGTTCCAGCCATTCTGCGCCAGTGCCCCGGCAAGCGGGTTATTCGCCTGGCCGGCGCCGATGAGAATGGCGTCGTACTTCTCCGTCGTTGTCATATCCGTTCAACCTCCCTGCTGGTGTGAAGCTGCTCGGGTGCAATCACAGTGAATTACTCCTCGTTCGCTACCGTACGTTTGTGTCATGCGCATGATATTCGACGCGTCGAATTCGGGTCACGTTTCGTCTCCATTGACGCTCCTGGCAGTGGTTTCCTTACCTCCGTCTCGGCGCGTCACGGTCCGCCACGCCCTCAGCAGTTCAGCCACGCTCCATGCCTGGGCAATACAGCCCCGGGGCGCAAAGGGCGGGTCCCCGTCGAAGATCTCGCTGACGCTGCCGACGCCGTGGTCGCTCAAGTGGTGGATGAACGGTTCTAGAAAGGAGCGCGCCTGCTCACGATCACCGTAGACGCGCAGGTGAGCCATGACGAAGGGACCGATCAGCCAGGCCCACACCGTCCCCTGGTGGTAAGCCGCGTCGCGCTGACGCTGATCGCCGCCGTAGCGGCCGACGTAAACCGGGTCATTGGGCGACAGACTGCGCAGACCGTGTGAGGTGAGCAGGTGGCGAGCACAAGTGTCCACGACAGCCTTCTGCTGCTTCTGACTCAACGGGCTATACGGCAGGGAAACGGCAAACAGCTGATTGGGGCGCAGGGCCGGATCGTCTCCATCGGGGCCATCGAGCACGTCGTAGCAGTACCTGGCCTCTTCGTTCCAGAAACGAGCGAAGCCAGAGCGAACGCTATCCGCCATGGCCTCATAGTGATCGGCAGGCTCTTCCAGGCGACGCGCGACATCGGCCAGGATGCGCAATGCGTTGTACCAGAGGGCGTTGATCTCCACTGCCTTACCGATGCGGGGCGTGACCACCCAATCGCCTACTTTGGCGTCCATCCAGGTGACCTGTACCCCGGGCTCGCCGGCGTAGAGCAGCCCATCTGCCGGGTCCACACGGATGTTGTACCGCGTGCCGCGCTCGTGCCAGCTGATGATCTCTTGTAGCATGGGAAATAGGTCGCGCAGCAGGTCGCTGTCGTCTGTGGCCTCGTGGTAGGCGCGCAACGCCTCGACGTACCAGAGCGTCGCGTCCACGGTGTTGTATTCGGGCTCCTGGCCCTCATCCGGGAAGCGGTTGGGCAGCATCCCCTGGTCCACGAAGGTGGCGAACGTGCGCAGGATACGCTCGGCGACGTCGTGTCGGCCGGTGACGAGGGTCAGACCGGGCAGGCTGATCATCGTGTCGCGCCCCCAGTCGCCGAACCACGGATAGCCCGCAATGACCGTGCGGCCATCTGCGTCCTCGCGCAGGCTGCGGCGCACGACGAACTGATTAGCCGCCAGGATCAGGTGCTGTTCCCAGGGCGGCGCGTCGGCGGAATCGCCGTCCGACGGGTTCAGGACGCCGCTCCGCCGAAGGAGCTCCTCCTCGTAGGCTCGCCGTCTGTCGAGCGCGGCTGTGGGACCTAGATCCGGCGTGGCGTCTGTGCTGGCGACGATCAGCAGCGACTCGCCGGGCTGAAGCTCGGCATGGAAGCGCCCGATGTGGAGATGGTCGTCCCGGGCATCCAGCCCACGGTAGTCCTCCATCGCCAGGACGTACCGCCGATACCATCGGTGGTCCGCCACCGCCTCTGCATTGTTGGTCAACACGTAGAATGGCGCTGCACCGTCAAACCCAGTTATACCCAGACCGTGCGCCACTGTCTCAACACGCATCCGCCAGTCATCGCCGTCGGTCGTGGCATGGTGGTCCCGGTAATTGACCATGGCTTTGACGTTAAGTGTCAGCGGAGCGGTCGCCCGAAGCAGATCGTAGCGCACGTAAGTGGTGTTGGCGCCCGGCTCCATCCAGACGCGCTTCTCCAGGAGGGCGTCGGCGCAGGCGAAGGTCCACACCGGCGTTGTGCCCTCCAGGTGGAAGCGCTCCAGGTGTCGGAAGCCCGTGGGTTCCACACCGCCATCGGCCCAGCGGTTGGCGAACAGCGCATAGTCGCGACCGTCGTAGGTGGCGATTTCGTCCAGCTTCGTCAGCAGCAGCGTCCGCCCTAAGGGGGGATCCAGCGCGGCGACTAGCAAGCCATGGTAGCGGCGCGTCAGCAGGCCGGCGACGGTCCCGCAGGCGTAGCCGCCAATTCCGTTGGTGATCAGCCACTCGCGGCGCTCGGCGAGGGGAAGATAACCGCAAACCTCGCGCCCAAAATCAAGCATCGTCAATGACGGCGTCCCCGGCACCTGAGAGACCCAGCCCATGGCACGCCACGCCCAGGATGGCGACCTCGGGCCTGAGGATGACGTGCACCGGTATGCGATCCATCAGGTCGCTGTGACGTCCCTTCTTGCGGAAAGCCTCCAAGAATCGTTCCTGCTCCAGCGCTGGCAGAATGCGCGGCGGGATTCCACTGCCCAGGTAGACGCCTCCGGTTGTCATCACCTTCAGAGCCAGGTTACCCGCCTCACCGAAACTGGCCCGATCGACCTCGATATCGACCTGATCCAGAAACTCTCGGGCGATGGCTTCCAGCCCGTCGTAGTCCCTGCTTGGGAACGTTTCCTCTACCAGTGGCTTTCGGGGCCCTCTCTCCTTCGAGTAGACAGCTAACTTGGTCTTGGTTCCTCCGATGTCTCCGGCTAGCAGCATCTGGGTCCTCCATTCTGTGTGAATGATCCGCATCTCCCCCGTTCAGTGCCGATGCGAGATGGTCCACCGACGCGGTTACGTGGACGACCAGGCAGTGCGGAAGTCCGGGTAGAGCGTCAAGCCGCCGTCCACGAAGAGAGTCTGCCCCGTGATGTAGGCCGCCTCGTCCGAGCAGAGGAAGGCCACGACCGCGGCCATCTCCTCGGCGGTGCCCGCCCTCCTCATCGGGATGTGGGCCTCGACCTGCGCCTTCTTGTCTGGATCGTCGACCCAGGACTGATTGATGGGTGTGATAGTGGCACCCGGCCCGATGGCGTTGACTCGGATACCGTCGGCTGCATACTCCAGTGCCAACGTTCGGGTCAGGTTGCCCATCCCCCCTTTACTGACTGAGTAGGCCACGTAGCGCGGCTTGGGGATGATCTCGTGCACGCTGGAGATGTTGACGATAGCGCCCGGCTTCTCCTCCGCGAGGAAATGCTTTATCACCTCCCGGGCCGCGACGTAGGCCCCGCGCAGGTTCACCCTCAGCTGCTGGTCGAAGGCATCGATCGCCATCTCGTGGGAGTCACCGGCGACCTGAATGCCGGCGTTGTTGATCAGGATGTCCACGCCGCCCAGCTTCTCTACGACCTCCTCTACCATCTCTATCACGTCATCCTCTTTGGAGACGTCAGCCTGGACGAGGATGTGGTTGACGCCGTGCGCTTTGACGTCATGGACGCATTTCTCCAGCGCCCGGTGTACCATCTCGTCGGTCTGTGCCGCGTCCTCGGGTTGCCTGCGGTAGTTGATGGCCACGTTCGCGCCCTCGGCAGCAAACCGCACCGCGATGGCCTGACCGATGCCGGACGTACCGCCGGTGACGATGACAACCTTGTCCTCCAGTCCTTTCATCTCTGTTCCTCCGATTGCCGTAGAGCCACAACGCGATGAGGAAGCACGATCCACGCCTCCACGCCTATTCCATTCGTCTCGGTGCGTCGCTGTGCTTCGGTCTTCGCCTCGTTACCGGTGTCGCGTAGCCAGCAAAGGCTATCTGGACCGCCTTAGAAGTCCTCCTCAGTTGTGACTCAGGGCATGGAGTGACCGCATTCTGGACAGCGATTGAGGCGCCCGCGCCTTTCCAGGTAGTCCTGCACCGCCGCCACCAGCGTGGCGTGACTCCACGTCAATGGGCTGACCGAGAGGGGCTCATTGGTGTAGGGGTGCACCTGTTCCGCCATCACGCCGCTGCGCAGGTCGCGATCTGCCACCCAGTCGAAGATATCGAGCGCTGGTTTCAGGTCCGCGAGGGTCTGCGCCCTGGCGATGTACCACTGAGCCAGCCACAGCGTGCAGATGAACCACGGGTTGCCGGGTACCTTGTCGAGATCCTGACTCACCTGGTGGTAGTAATCGTCCTCGTACCGGGCCAGGCCACCCACGTCGGTCTTGACCCATAGTCGATCCCGTACCGTCTCCATCGTGGCGACGATCTCCGGGTCGTCGGGGGCGAACATGCCGAAGTACCAGAGGCCGATCAGTGACGCATCGATGGTCTTGTCGTGCTCCCAGGTGCCATCTTCCTTCCGGGTTATCATCCGGGCGAAGCATCCCAAGTCGGAGGACATGAGATGTTCCCTGACGCCCGCCTTGATCTCGTCGGCGACGCTGCGGTACTTGGCCCCCCGCCCGGTCTCGCCGAAGGACTCCGCGAACTTGGCGGCGGCCTGAAGCCCGCCCCAGGTCGCTCCGGCGGTCCAGGCGTGGACGCCGAGACGTTCCTCCCACAGGTCCCAGGACGGGAGCGGGAGGCCACTCTCGTCGTAGCGGTAGCGGCACAGCCAATTGGCGGCGCGGATGATCAGACCGCGATAGTGGAGTTTGACCAACTCGATGTCACGAAACCGCTCGAAGTGTCGCCACAGTGCCCACAGCACAAGCGCCGTCTCGTCCTCCTGGACGGGCAGCCGCTTCTCGCCGTCCTGGATCCACGCGTGCCAGGAGGAGCCCAGCGATCCGTCCGGATTGTACTTGTGGAGCAGGTACCCCTCCTCGGTGATGACCCGGTGGCAGAAGTCGAAGAAGCGCCGCGTCACCTCCGCATAGCCGGCGTCGATCAGCGCCGCCGACACCAGCGCGCCGTCGCGCGGCCACATGTAGGCGTACGTATCGCGACCGTAGTGAGCGATGTCGAAGTCGTTCGCTGCGATGACAGCCCCATCGTTGTCAATCTGCGTGCGCAGCACCATCAGGCTGCGCTTGTACAGGTGACAGACGTCGTCCGGCAGATCGGCGAGCTGTCGCTTTTCCTTGCGGATCCACAGCGACCAGTAATCCCGCGTGCGCTTCAGGAACGTGCCCGGCCCTTTCTGGCGGACGGCGCGGTTGATGCGCGTCACCTCCTGGAAGCAGTCGCCGACGGCGATCCAGTACCAGCCGGTCGTCTCGCCGCCTGCCGGGACCGTAAGGTGAAGCGCCACCGCCGAATCGACGCTGCCCTGAGCCACGGCACTGCCCGAAAGATCGCCGTCCTCAGCGTCCCGCCAGGTGCCCTCCTTGCCCTGCGCCTCCTTGACACCCACCGCCCACTGATCCACGCCTTCGGGGCTGCCCTCTCTCTTCACGTTGATCATGAACCAGCGTTGACCCTTGTAATGAAAGACGGCTCGACGCTCTGGTTCGTAGTAGACCGAATCGCCCACCTCCTGGCCGCCGATATGGAAGTCCTGGGCAAAAAAGAGCCGCACCTCGCGCTCGCGATCCGCCTCGTTGTGAACCTCGATGCGGCGCAGGTAGAGATCCTCGTGGAAATCGACGGCGTCCTGGCAGACAAGCCTTAGCGCCAGGTGGGGATGGTGGAGCTCGACGTGCGTGACCAGGGTGTCGCCGACGTAGTCCAGTTGGCGCTCCCAGCCATCGTCA
This sequence comes from Anaerolineae bacterium, assembly GCA_041687115.1. Lineage (GTDB taxonomy): Bacteria > Chloroflexota > Anaerolineae > B4-G1 > B4-G1 > SKLM01. Next base: position 559 of record JAWLCP010000075.1, on the reverse strand, counting down.
CTGACCCAGCTGAACTGGCCATCCACCCAGACACCGAAGCGGGACGGATGCCCCTCCGTGTGGTTCTCCTGGCCGACCTGCGGCCAGTAGAGGTCGCGCAATAGGTAGCGGTGATCGAAGTTGACCAGCAAAGAGCCGTTGCCTACTGGAATGTCGCGTGGCATCGTCAGTCTCCTTTAGGTATTGTCTCGAAGTCTGGCCCCGAAGAGCCGGCACCTTTGAGGGTGAGCTCACGTCCACCGAAGCCATCTTCAAGCTCGTGCGCCAGAACGTGAACGGCCGTCGTTCACTCCCTCCTCGGGCCCGGCTCTCTAGTCCCCGCGCGCGACGGGCTGCAGGGCGTCTTACTCGGGCACAGCCCGCGGACTCCGGTTCCGGGTGGGCTGTGCTCCAATCGCTTGCACAGGAAGCCGTCTGTCATTATCCCATCTATGATATCACAAACTCAGCGCGCCCAGCGCTGGACAAGGTTGGCGCTCACGTTGGTTCGAGTTTGAAGAGGTTGGAGTTTGGTTGGCAACAAGGGTGCAGACCCCGGACCCAGACGTCGGACTTCTAG
>JAWLCP010000074.1:0-12939 GCA_041687115.1 Anaerolineae bacterium | reverse complement strand
TGAGCCTGCGCGCAGGCGGATTCTGGCCCGCAGGCCGAAGAAAGGTACCTTCGTGCTAGAACAGGTGAAATGCAGCGATGATCGGCGCGAACAGTGAGGCCACCAGCGACATCACCGTGATCAACGTATTGAGCGACGGGCCCGCCGTGTCCTTGAACGGGTCGCCGACCGTGTCTCCCACCACCGATGCCCTGTGTGCGTCGGAGCCCGGACCGCCGAACTGCCCGGCCTCGATGTACTTCTTCGCGTTATCCCACAGCCCACCCGCGTTCGACATGAACAACGCGAAGATCACGCCGGTGAAGATGCTCCCACCCAGAAAACCGCCCAGTGCCTCCGGGCCGAGGACGAAGCCGATCACCAGCGGCAGGGCGACGGCCAGGAGCGCGGGCCCCACCAGCGATCCCAGGGCTCCCTGGGCCGCCAGCGCCACGCACGCGTCGTAGTCGGGCAATTCCGTTCCCGCCAGGATGCCTGGGCGCTCTTCGAACTGGCGGCGCACCTCTTCGATCATGTCGAACGCGTTCTCGGTGACGGACAACATCGTCAGGGCGCTGAACAACGGCGGCGTCACCGCGCCCAGGAGCACGCCGACGACGACCACCGGGTTTCGCAGGCTGATGACGAGTTCGACGCCCCGTGCCTCGATCACCTCTGCGTACGCCGCGAAGAGCGCCAGCACCGTCAGGGCTGCAGCGCTGATGGCGAATCCCTTCGTGATCGCCTTCGCGGTGTTGCCCGCCGCGTCGAGCACGTCCGTCGTGTCGATCACCTCCTGGGACATCCCGGCCATCTCGGCGATGCCCCGCGCGTTGTCCACGATCGGTCCGTACGCGTCCGAGGAGACGATCATCCCGCTGATCGAGAGCATGCCCACCGCGCTCACCCCCACTCCGTAAATGCCGTCTATCCCTGCCAGCTCGGTCAGGTAGTAGGCGAGGAGCGTCGCTGCTGAGATGCCCACGATCGAGGGGACGATGCTGACCAGCCCGTAGCTGAAGCCGGTGATGATGTTGATCGCTGCGCCCGAGCTGGACACCCGCGCTGTCTCGAGCACCGGACGGAACCTCGCCGACGTGTAGTAGTCCGACGTGAAACCGATCACCACCCCGGTGATCAGCCCGGCCAGCGTGGCCCACAGCAGGCCCACGTTGTACCCACCCAGAAGCACGACCGCCGCCGTCAACGCGGCGAAGATGGTACACGTGATGATCGTCCCGCTGTTTAGCGCCCGTCCTGGACGCCCGCCCTCCTCCACCCGCACGAACTGGATCCCGATCAGCGACGCCACGATGCCCAGCGTGCACAACATGAGCGGGAAGAGCACGTGCCGCACCTGCAGCCCCGGGTCAGCGGCGAAGAGCGACGCGCCCAGGAGCATGGCCGCCACTGTGCTGGCCACGTAACTGTCGAACACGTCGGCTCCCATGCCGGCCACGTCGCCCACGTTATCGCCCACATTGTCGGCAACCACGGCGGGATTCCGGGGATCGTCCTCGGGGATTCCAATCTCGACCTTGCCCACCAGATCGGCTGCGATGTCCGCCGTCTTCGTGTAGATCCCCCCGCCGGCCTTGGCCAGCAGCGCCAGAGCCGAGGCGCCGAAGCTGAACCCCAGGATGATCTCCGGATCCCCCGTCAGCAGGTAGATCACGCTCATCCCGATGACGGCCAACCCCACCATCGCCAATCCCATCACCGATCCGGCGTAGAAGGCCACCTTGAAGGCCTGGCTTAGGCTCTCTTGCGCCGCCGTCGCGCTCCGCACGTTCGCCTCCACCGCGATGCTCATCCCCATGTATCCCGCGACCGCGGAGCAGATCGCGCCGGCGACGAAGGCCAGCGCCATCGAGAACCCCCGTCCGGGAGCAAGAGCAGCCGCGCCCGTCCCCAGATTCTCGATATCAAAGCCGAACACGATGGCGATGAGGATGCCCAGCCCGATCGACACCACCGTGAGCGCCAGATAGAGGCGCTGCAGATACGTCCTCGCCCCCTGCCGGATCCACGAGGCCACCTCCTGTGCCTTCTCAGACCCGGCGTCCTGCCGTTGAACCCAGCGGTAGAACCAGACCGCGGCCCCCACCGAGATCAGCCCGGCGAAGAGCGCGCTAATGGCCCAGAAGTTCGATATCAGCATACCAGCCTCTTTTCGCCAGGCTTCCGAAGTCTCACAGACTTCGGAAGCCTACGCGGATAACTCGCCCACACCTCGGAACTCTTGTCAGACACCATTAGGCCGACCAGGCCGACCGCCACCAGCGGTAGTGCTCTGCGCGGAGCGTCTCCACCGGCGGCAGCGGGAAGAACGTCAGACCCTCCTCGTTTCCCACGAATATGCCGCTCTGGATGGTCCGGTAGGAGAACGTGGCGGGGGCCGTACGGTTGACCATCTTCGCGTCAACCGTCTTTCTTGCCAGAGCCATAAGACATTGGCGCAGATGTTCGATCCTCGAGTAGGGTAGATCGCCCACCTCGCCGTGCTCTGGATCCTCCGCCAGGTTGCCCAGGCGCAGCTCGGCAAAACAGATCGCCGGCAGGCGTATCAGGATCTCCGGATTCTTGACGATCAGCTCGTAGAATCCCTGCGGGCCGAGGGAGCTTACCACCATCGGGTGTACCGGGGCGATCTCCTGATAGAGGTGGAAGCCGTTCGTCACCTCCGGAAGCTCGTCCGCCGCCTCCAGCCCCAGCACGCGTCCGTCCTGAGTCACCAGGTAGAGCTTCCCCATGGCGTTCAGCGGCACGTGTTCCACCACCCGGTAGACCGATATGTAGATCGATGCCTTTGGGCTCCCGTCCTCGTGTGGCACGCACCGCCGCATGCCTTCCTCGATGCGGAAATAGTCGTGTCGGAACTGGGGATCGACCTCGATGAACAGGGCCTGCCCCCGGGCCTTCTTCTCCGTCCCCACAGCGTAGTACACACCGAACTCCTCGGGTGTCAACATCGAGGCGATCAGTGCCTCCGGCATCAGCGATAGATACACGCGCACATCTCTGGTCATCGTCTCCCTCCTGGCGAAGCTAACGCGCAGGCAAACACCCGCTGTGTGCGTAGCGGTCCTATAGGATCAGTACCGTCCCCAGCGCGACCTCCGCCGCCAGGCTGATCCAGTTCGAGCGCTCGATCGATCTGTCCACCACCATGGAGACGGCACGCACGACGGCGATGGTCAGGTACAGCGCGCCCAGCATGCGGTACGTCACCGCAGCGCCGGCGATCAGCGGGAACGCGCCCATGGCGATCAGGAGGCCGCCGAAGATGGCTCGTACCTCCGTCACACCCCGTGGGCCCTCCGCGCGGATGCCGGTGAAGCTCGTCACCGTCGAGGGCTTGAGAAGCGAGACCACCCCGGTGCCGACCGTACCTACCGCAGCGATGACCTTCAGAATCTGCAGGATCATGTCTCACCTCCTCATCCCCGCACCCGCACCACCCACGGCGCCATGGCCCAAACGTGCTCGCGGGCCAGATCTCGCAACCCGTCCAGAAGTGCCAGCCGGTCGACGTCTCCGTTGGTGGGGAATGGACGAGGTAACGTCTCTTGCCCCGGGGCTGTGATCTGCACCACGGTATAGCGCTTCTCCGGGTCGAGCTCGGCCAGCTCCTTCGCCGTCGCCAGCGCCACCTCGAAATCTCCCAGCTCGTCCACCAGGCCGACCTCCTGTGCCTGCTTACCGGTCCACACCCGTCCCCGCGCGATCTGCTCCACCTCTTCTTCCGCCATCCCCCGTCCCTCCGCCACCACCTGCTTGAAGCGCGCGTAGAACGCCCCCAGCTCCTGGCGCACCTGTTCCCGTTCCGCCTGGCTGAAGGGCTCAAACTCAGAGTAGAGGTCGGCCCTCGCCCCGCGCTGTACCTCCTTGTGTCCCACCTTCAACCTGTCGTAGAGCCCCCCTAGCACGACCTTGCCGCCCCAGATTCCGATCGAGCCCGTCATCGTCGTCGGGCGAGCGACGATACGGCTGGCCGGTGCCGACACGTAGTACCCGCCGGACGCAGCCTGCTCCCCCATCAGCGCCACCACTGGTTTCCGCTGTCCTAGCCGCCGCACCTCCCGCCAGATCAGATCCGAAGCCAGCGACGAGCCGCCCGGCGAGTCGACGTGGAGGATCACTGCCGCGATGCGGGGATCCGCCTCCGCCCGACGGAGTGCCCGGGTGACCGTCTCGGCCCCTGCCTGCGCCTCCACCGGGAGCGGCAGCGGCGTCGGCATGCGCCGGCTCTCGCCGGGCACGATCATCCCCTCCACCGACACCACCCCGATCCGCTTGCGCGTCGTCCACCGGATCGGGCGGCGGATCCAGCGCACCGCCTGATCCCAGGTCAGCAGCGGGGCCCTCCCTTCGTCGCCGTCTTCCGAGGCGGCCTTCCCATCGGCCGCGTACCTCGCCAGCTCGTCCTCGTACAGCACCGCGTCCACCAAACCCGCCGCCACCGCGTTTGCGGGGGCCAGCGGCATCCTGTCGATCAACTCCCGGACTTGCGCTCGCTCCAGGCCGCGCCCCTCGGCGATGCCATCGATCAGCTCCTCGTAGTACGAGTCCAGGATCCCCTCCACCATCTCCCGGTGCGGTTCCGTCATCGTCGAGCGGCGGAACATGTCGGGGGTCACCTTGTACTCCGCGATCGACTCCAGATCCGCCTCCACGCCCGCCATCGCCAGCGTATCCTTCAGAAACAGCGCCTCACTCCGCAGCCCTAGCACGTTGAGCCGCCCCGACGGGGGGACGATGATCTCGTCGCAGGCTGACGCCAGGTAATACTCCCACGTGCCCGCCGAGGCCACCCAGGCCACCGTCCGTTTCCCCTCGTCGCGCAGCCTCTGCACCATCTGGCGCAATGTGTGGAGCGTCGGAGGCCCGGCCCGCAGCCTGCCCAGGCGCAGGATTGCACCCTCCACCCGCTCATCCCTGCCGATCAGCGCCACCATCGCCTCCATCTCCTCCAGGCTCACCTCCGAGGGAAACAGGGGCAGCATCCGGAGCGGGAACGGGGCGCGGCCTCGTGAGGCCCGTTCTGGGAACGATCCCTCAAGTCGCACCACCACGTAGTCCAGCCCCCTCCGCCGCAGCGAACGGATCAGGTTGCCAACGACCTGGACGCAATTACCGGGAAGATCCAGCAGCCTCACCTTCTCTCTCCTTACACCAACCGTAGCCCTGCTACCACGTCCAGGTCCCACCCCGCCCTCTCCCCGGCCACGAAGTGCCGGTGCCCGGACGCGCCCACCATCGCCGCGTTGTCCGTGCACAGGAAGATCGGCGGATAGTAGACCGGCACCTCCACCCGCGCCGTCGCTGCCTGGCGCAGCGTCTGGTTCGCCGTCACCCCACCCGAGAGCAGCACCGCCGTGACGCCGAACTCCGCGGCCGCGCGGGCTGCCTTTGCCGACAGCACGTCCACCACCGCCGCCTGGAAGCTCGCCGCCAGGTCCGCCAGCAGCCTCCCTCTCGGGCGGTCGCTGTACTTCTCCACCTCCCGCAGCACGGCCGTCTTGAGCCCGCTGAAGCTGAAGTCGTAGCTGCCCGATCCGGTCGCGCCGTCGTCCAGCCACGCCCGCGGGAAGTCGAATGCCTGCGGCCGGCCGTTCTCCGCCACCCGCTCGATTTCCGGCCCGCCGGGGTAGGGCAGCCCCAGCAGTCGGCCCACCTTGTCGAACGCCTCGCCCGCCGCGTCGTCCAGCGTCCCGCCCAGATACTCGTAGTTGCCGTGATCGCGCATGAGCGTCAGCTCCGTGTGGCCCCCGGAGACCAGCAGCGACAGCAGCGGGAACGTCAGCTCACCCCGCGCCGCCCCTTCGCCTTCCACCTCCAGCCAGTGCGCGTAGATGTGCGCCTCCAGATGGTTCACCCCCACCAGCGGCAGCCCTCGCCCCAGCGCCAACCCCTTCGCCGCGTTCACGCCCACGATCAGCGAGCCGGCCAGCCCCGGCCCGTACGTCACCGCCACCGCGTCCAGGTCGCCGAAGCCAAGGTGCGCCCCTTCCATCGCCTGCTCGATCACTGGCACGATCGCCTCCACGTGCGCCCGGGAGGCCATCTCCGGGAACACCCCCCCGTATTCGGCGTGCAGCGCCACCTGCGAGGCCACCACGTTGGACAGGATCTGCCGTCCGTCCGCGATCACCGCCGCGGCCGTCTCATCGCACGAAGTCTCTATTGCCAGTAATCTTGTCATCCTATCTCCATCGCCAGCTGCCCATCCAAGCCGCGCGCCACGCCAGGTTCGTAGTAGGCGGTTCCGCCCGGGTGCCTTCAGCGCTGTGTCGCCCTCACCAGCGCCCAACCCACGCTACATCTCCACCACCAGCTCCGTCGGGAAGTCCGTCAGATTGTGCACCTCCCCCTCGTCGTCGATCCAGATCACGTCCTCGATCCGCATCCCGAACCCCCGCTCCGGGTAGTACAGCCCGGGCTCGCACGTGAACACGTGTCCCGGGCGCAACACGTCCGTGTTCGTCGGCACGTCCGCGAACCGCGGCTCCTCGTGTACCGCCAGCCCCAGCCCGTGCCCCACGCTGTGCACGTACCCCTCCTCCGTCTTGCTGTCACTCTCGATCGTCGGGTGCCCCCGCTCCTCGAACAGCTCGCACGTCATCTGCTGGTATCGCCGCGCCTCCTCGCCCACCTCGTACGCGCCCAACAACATCTCCACCGACGCCTGCACGTCCCCGTACGCCTCCTCCACCTCCGGCGGCGCGTACCCCAGACAGAACGTGCGCGTCATGTCGAAGAAGTAACCGCCCCCCGCCTCCCGCGGGAAGATGTCGAACACGATCGTCTTGCCCAGCGCCACCACGTCCTCCGCTCGCCCCTTGCTGTGCGGCACGCCCGCGTCCCGTCCGATGGAGAAGATGAACCCCTCCGGGTCCTCCAGGTGCTCCTCCGCGATGAACCGGCTGATCTCCTCGTGGACCCGTCCGATCGTCAGTGGCGTCCCGTCCGCCTGGATCAGCAGCTCGTTCCGCACCTCGTGCGACCGCAGGAAGTCGATCGTCCGCTGCACGATCGTTCGTGTCCGCCGGCCCACCTCCTGGATCCGTTCCGCCTCGCCCGCCTCCTTCGTGGCCCGTGCCTCGTCGATGGGCGTCGTCTCGAAGTCCCCGTGGACCGTCACGTCCTCCAGCTCGGCGTCCAGCGCGTTGAGCAGCACCCACGCCCGGCCCTGATCCGTTTTCCCGTAGAACCCCACCCGGCCTCTCACGCCCACGTCGCCCAGCATCCGTCGATACAGCTCCACCGTCGCCGCCAGCCGATCCTCCTTCTCCCGCAGGATGCTCGTGAAGTCGTACGTGTTCAGGCCCACCACCGTGAGGCCGCTCGCCGCCGCCTCGTCCCGCTCCATCGGCGAGCAGAGCAGGATCGCCTCCTCCCCCCGCCTCTTGATCACGTACCCCTGCGTCAGGTGCGCGCCGTTCGCCATGTACGCCATCGCGGGGTTGTCCCGTGTCGGCCCCGCCACCACCATCGCGTCCAAGCCTCGCTCCTCCATCAAGCGGTCCAGATCCCTCTTCACCCCAGGCACCTCCTTAGTAATGAGCCTTCATTCATACCGTTGGTACCGCCGGAAGATCTCCCCTACGCTCCGCCCCGCGTGCACCCGCTCGATTACCTCTCCCAGCAGCCCGGCCACCGAGAGGATTTTCAGGTTCGGGAGGCGCCTCTCCGGCGGCAGCGTGATCGAGTTCGTGGTCACGATCTCTTCGATGGGGAGCTCCCTCAGCCGTTCCACAGCCGGCGGCGAGAACACCGCGTGCGCGAAACACAGGTAGATGTCTCTCGCCCCGTGCTCCTGGACGATGTTCACCGCGTTTACCATCGTTCCCCCTGTGTCCACCTCGTCGTCCACGATGATCACGTCGTGCCCCTCCACCTCGCCGACCAGCGTCAGCGCCTCCGTGTCCACGCTCACCCGCCGCTTCTCCACCAGCGCCAGCGGCATCCCCAGCTCGGCGGCCAGGTTCCGCGCCTTCTTCGCGAACCCCAGATCTGCCGCCACCACCACCGCCTCCTCCAGCTCCTTCTCCCGGAAGTAGTCTGACAACAGCGAGAAGCACGTCAGCGCATCGCCCGGGATGTCGAAGAACCCCTGGATCTGGTCCGCGTGCAGATCCAGCGTCATGTAGCGGTCGGCCCCCGCGATGCCGATGATGTCCGCCATCAACTTCGCCGTGATCGGCACCCGCGGTTGATCCTTCTTGTCCGACCGCGCGTACGCGAAGTACGGAATCACCGCCGTCACCCGATCCGGCGACGCTCGCTTCAGCGCGTCCAGCAAGACCAACAGCTCGAGGATGTTGTGGCTCACCGGCGAGGCCGTCGTCTGGATCAGGAAGACGTCCTGCCCTCGGATACTCTCCTTCAGTTGGACGAAGATGTTCTCGTTCGGAAACTGGATGATCTCCCGCGGCGACAGCGGTACCCCCAGATACTCGCTGATCTCCTCCGCCAGTCCGGGGCACCCCGTGCCGCTGAAAAGCTTGATCTCTCCGTGCATGCTCCCCTCAATCCCCCCCGCTGCTCTCGAACTCCTCTGCCAGGATGCTCATCACCATCGTGTCCCGGTACGCCCCTCCCTGAAACACGCTCTCCCGCAGCGTCCCCTCCGTTTGGAACCCCACCTTCTCGTAACACCGCAGGCCCCTCTTGTTGTTCGCGTACACCCGCAGGAACACCCGGTGCAGGTTCAGCTCGTCGAACGCCACCCGCACCATCGTCCGGATCGCGTCGCTCCCGTACCCCTGGTCCCAGTAGTCCTTATCCCCGATCGTGATCCCCAGCTCCGCGTGACGGTCCTTCCAGTTGATGTCGAACAGGCTGATGTTGCCGATGTGCGCGCCGTCGCTCGTCTCGATCGTCAACATGACCACTTCCCGTTTCTCCAGGCGCTCCTGGAGCTGCTCGAACCAGCGCTCCTCCTGGGCCATCGAGAAGGGCAGCGCCATGTCCAGATACCGGCGCACCTCCGGGTCGCTGAACCATTCGACGAAATCAGGCAAGTCCTCCCGCTCCACCGGACGTAGGTGCACCTTCTCTCCCACGATCATAGGTTCCCTCCGCCGACTCTGTTGTTGGGCCGAATCCGTTGTTGGGCGAGGTCTCCTGGCCGAGCCCACCCGTTCACCGCTGACACAACTCCCCCACCGCCGTGTACACGTCCACCTCCCGCGCGGCGATGCGCTCCACCCATGACTCCAGATGCTCCTCACCCACCCGGGCTCGCAGCCCCTCCAGCAGCTCCCGCTGCAGCACGTTCAGCAGCTCCGCCTCCACCCGCATCCGCTCTCGCTTCACCCACACCCCGCTCGTCTCCAGGTGCTCCCGGTGTGCCTCGATCGCCTTGAGCACCTCCGGCACCCCCCGCCCGTCCAGCGCCACCGTCTGCAGGATCGGCGGCTCCCACCGGCCGTCGTTCGCCGGTGCGTTCCGGCGGATCGCCATCTCCAGCGCCCGCGCCGTGTGCGCCGCCCCCGGTCGGTCCGCCTTGTTCACCACCAGAATGTCGGCGATCTCCATCATCCCTGCCTTCAGCGCCTGCACCTCGTCGCCCAACCCCGGCGCCTCCAGCACCACCGTCGTGTGCGCCGTCCGCGCGATCTCCACCTCCGACTGCCCGGCGCCCACCGTCTCGATCAACACCAGGTCGAAATCGGCCGCGTCCAGCACCTTCACCACGTCGTTTGTCGCCTGCGCGAGTCCGCCCAGGCTCCCCCGCGTCGCCATGCTCCGGATGAAGATCCCTGGATCCCCCGCCAGATCCCGCATCCGCACCCGGTCGCCCAGCAGCGCCCCGCCCGTGAACGGGCTCGTCGGGTCCACCGCCACGATCCCCACCGTCGTCTCCCGCGCCCGCAGCTGCTTCGCCAGCTCGTTCACCAGCGTGCTCTTCCCCGATCCCGGGGGTCCCGTCACCCCCACCAGGTGAGCCCGTCCCGTGTGTGGGTAGAGCGCCGTCAGCGCCGCCCGGGCCTCCGCCCCATCGTCCTCCACCAGCGAGATCAGGCGCGCCAGTGCGTACCGGTTGCCCTCCAGCGCCTCAGCGACCAGATCCACCTCAACCCTCCAACAACTGCTCGCGGACGAAGGCGCTGACTACCTCCGTGTTCGAGCCCGGCCCGAACACCCCCGCCACCCCCATCTCCTCCAGCTCCGCCTTGTCCTCTGCGGGGATGATGCCGCCCACGAACACCTTGACGTGCTCCAACCCCATCTCCCGCAGCCCCTCCATCACCCGGGGCACCAGCGTCATGTGCGCGCCCGAGAGGATGCTCAGGCCGATTCCGTCCACGTCCTCCTGCAGCGCCGACTCCACGATCATCTCCGGCGTCTGCCGCAGGCCCGTGTAGATCACCTCCATCCCGGCGTCTCGCAGCGCGCGGGCGATGACCTTCGCGCCCCGGTCGTGGCCGTCCAGGCCCGGTTTGGCGATCAACACGCGTAGCTGCTCAGTCATCTCCCCCTCCGTTGTTTTCTCACCCGTTTCAACCTCGCGGATTATACAATAGCTCACACGACTTGGAAAGACCTTCGCCGCCACCGCACGTCCGGACTCCGCCGATGTAGGTCGGGATTCCATTCCCCACGACTTACTGAATCGCCGCGAAGGCCCACACCCGGTCGTGGTTGCGACCGCCGACACCTGATGTATACTGGCCAGGAAGTCCGCCACATGAAGAAGCTAAATTACCTGCTTATCATTGCTGGCATCATCGGAGTCGTCAGTGCCATCCTGATCTCTCCCGACGTCGCCACGCGATACCTCTCTCCGGACCAGCATATCACCGCCCAGGGGTTGCGCAGTCTGCGGTTGTACAGGCTGCTGGCCCTGGGGAGCGGACTCGCCTTCCTCGCGCTGGGAGCTGCGTCCACGCTCTCCGGACAGACCCCCCTCCAGGTGGCACGAAGTCTCGGTGCCCGCGTATATCCGCTTTCCCTCGGCATCCTGGCGGCCGTAACCCGGTTCTACCAGATGGATGCCAAATCTCTCTGGTACGACGAGTTAATCAGCGTGGTCGTGGCCCAGGGCAGCCTGCCCACCGTCATAGGACAGGTGTCTCAGCGGCCACCCCTGTACGACGTTGTCCTCCATGCCTTCATGCGGTTGGGAGAGAGCGACTTCATCGTGCGCCTGCCTGCCGCGGTGTTCGGGATTGCGGCGGTGGTATCCGTCTACTACGTGACCAGGGAGCTCTTTGATACAGAGACGGCCGTCCTTGCCGGCCTCCTCCTTGCCCTTTCCCGCTTTCATATCCATTACTCCCAGGAGAGCAGACCGTACAGCCTCTTCTCATTTCTGGCCGTCTTGTCCATGGTGTTCTTTGTCCGCCACCTTCGTCGAGCGGGCAGGTGGAACCTCTTCTCCTGGTTCGTCGCCAGCCTTTCCATGATCTACACCCACTACTACGGGGCGTTCGTCCTCCTCGCCCAGGGGGTCTACCTCCTGCTGCTCGGCCTTTACCATCCCGGACGAAGGGATCCCGAATGGAGGCCGACCGACGTCGTCCCCTACGCCCTCGGGGTGCTGCTGATGGGCATACTCTACTTACCCTGGCTGCCAACCCTTCTGAGACACACCGATGCCCCCATGGTCTGGCGCGATGACGTGCAGACCGGATCCTACCTGGCCAACACGCTGCGCTCCTATCGCTCGATGATGTGGGCGTATTCCTGGCCCTCTTCTCTTCCCTGGAATTACCTTCGACTCCTCAGACTGGCGATCCCCCTGTTGGCGCTCTCCGGTCTGGTCATCCCTCTGATTCGGCGCCAGAGGCTCGGGGAACTGACGTTTCTCTCCGTGTGGGCAGGCGTGCCGTTGATCTCCGTCACCGCCTCGGGGCTCAATCTCGGGCCTCGGTACTTCCTCTTCGTCCTGCCCGTCTATCTGATGTTCGTCTCGTTGGGCATCGTCGCCTATAGACGACTGGTCCAGAGCCTCTTCAGCAACGTGTCAAACGAGCGTTACTACCTCGTGGCTGCCGTCGTCCTCCAATTGCTCATCGCCCCCAGCCTCAACGACTACTACTACCTGCACCAGAAGGAGGATTGGAGAAGTGTGGGCCACTATCTGGAGGAACACGCCCGGGCGCAGGATTCCATCCTCGTCTTGGGCGGGTCCGCTGGCCAGTTAGAGCACTACTATCACGGGGAGGCAGCGGTGCTCGATGCGTCAGACAGGTACGGAGGCTCTGCCGACGTACGGGACCTTGAGGGATTGCGGGGCCTGGTCGGCGCTCAGGACTGCCTGTGGGTCTTTATCTCCGGTCATGCCAATCTGCTCTACGAGTATTGGGAGCCCGAAAAGGCGCGGGCCGTCCAGCAGGTTCTCCAGGAGAAGCTCATCGTCGTCGAGGGCGTGTATGACGAAACCGCCGACGACCTTCGCGGGCTTTACAGATCGCCATGCTGCGCCCCCGGGGACGACGGCTGAGGCCTGCTGAGACTCCGCCGCCGCTTGACACCTTCCGGAAGCCTGCTATAATCTCGCGCCGCGGTGGGGGAGCGACCGTCGAGACCGTTCCCCGACCAGTCTGGGATCGGCCCTTGACAACCTGAATCGAACCGGGTATAATCTCGGGCCCATTGTGGGGAGATGCAGTTCGAGCCTGAGGGTTCCTTGACAGCACCAGTCGAACGTGGTATACTCTCTCTTCCCACGGAGGGGCACAGTCGATAGGCGCGGAGCGCAGCGAGCTTGACACTTAATATCGAGTGTGTTATAATCTAGTTGAGTGCGAGAAGTACCTTAACAACTGAATAGTGATAGGAAGGTAAGGCGGAACTTGGGTCAACGACAATTCGATACCCGACCGCGACGTCAGTCGCGGTTAAGGTGTAAAACTATGGAGAGTTTGATCGTGGCTCAGGATGAACGCTGGCGGCGTGCCTAACACATGCAAGTCGAGCGATGAGGCTCCCTTCGGGGAGTACATCAGC
>JAWLCP010000073.1:0-13065 GCA_041687115.1 Anaerolineae bacterium | reverse complement strand
CCCAGTCGCTGGACGTCTATGCTCTCCAGGAGTTGGCGGTGAAGCTCGTCATACAGATCCCTTGCTACAACGAGGAGGCGACCCTCCCTCAGACGATACGCGATCTACCGAGGGAGCTTCCCTCCGTAGACGCAATCGAGATTCTGGTCGTCGACGACGGCAGCACCGACAGGACCGCCGAGGTGGCCCGCGGTCTGGAAGTCGATCACATCCTCCGCCTGAAACAGAATCGGGGACTGGCCTACGCGTTCATGTCCGGGTTGGATGCAGCCCTGGAGGTCGGCGCCGATATCATCGTCAACACCGACGCTGATAACCAATACCAAGGCAGGGACGTGATACGGCTCATTGAGCCTCTCCTGGAAGGCAGAGCCGACATCTCCGTGGGCGATCGCGGGGTGACCTTGCTGGAAGAGTTCTCGCCGATCAAGCGTTTCCTGCAGCGCCTCGGCAGTTGGGTGGTGGAGAAAGCAGCGGGCATCCCGATACCGGACGCCACGAGCGGCTTCAGGGCTTTCACACGCGAGGCGGCGCTGCGCCTCACCGTGTTGAGCGACTACACGTATACGCTGGAGACGTTGATCCAGGCTGGGGCGCGCCGGATGCAGGTGGCTTACGTGCCCATCCAAACCAACCCGCAGACTCGCGAGTCACGCTTGATACGCAATATCCCTTACTTCCTAGCACTTTCATCAGTCACTATCCTTCGTTTCTACATCATGTATCGCCCACTACGGGTGTTTCTGAGCATAGGGGCGGCATTGATCCTCGGCGGAGTCGTGGTGGGCCTTCGATTTCTCTACTACTTTCTCGCCGGCTACGGAACAGGCAAGGTCCAGTCTCTTATCCTGGCCGCGATTCTGGTGATCGTCGGGTTTCAAGTCTGTTTGATCGGTCTAATCGCGGATCTTGTGCGCATGAATCGGAAGATGCTAGAGGAAGCGCTCTATCGTGTGCGGCGAATGGAGATAGTCAAGGACAGAGGAGCCGCTGAGCGATGAGGCGCGTGTGGATCGGGATGTGCCTCACGATTACCGCGTTGATTGCGGGGGGATGCTCCAATCTTGTCGATCAGGATCAGGTACAGATCCGACCTGACACGACGGTTATGCTGCAGGCAGATCACACGGTGGGTCAAACCGTGGTGGCCCGCCATGCTGGCCTGAACGGGATAGAGTTCTATCTCTCTCCAGCAGCGGGAGCCGAGGGTGCTGTCGATCTCCGCTTGCGCGAGTCACCTATTGAGACGGACGATGTCCTTACCTCGAGCGTCAGCTTAGGCCCAGGGAGCAGTGCAGGATTCTACCGATTCTCTTTCCCGCCGCTCTTCAACTCCCACACCGGCTACTTCTACGCCACCCTGGAGTACACAGGGACCGAGGAGATAGAGGTGCCGACTGGCGATCTGGATTCCTATCTGGACGGCACCCTGTATTACGACGACGAACCTCAAGAGTCTCAAGCTGTCTTTCGATTGAGCTACGATCGCCTGCTGATCATGAAGGACCTCGTTCTTCTAGCTTCGACATGGCTGGGATATGGTGCTGCTGTAGTAGGACTTCTGTTCTTCGCGGGTTATCCACTTGTCCTAGGATGGGCCCGGGGAGCAGGCCTGGATTTCACGTCTTCGCTTGTGTTAGGTGCCGTGAGTGTTCTTGCTCTCTGGATGGTGCTGCTGGTATGGGCCGATGTCTTCGGTGTGCGTCTCGATGGAACGCGAGTCAGGCTTATGGTAGGCATTGGCGCGCTGTTGGGGCTGGGATACTTCATCCGAGATAGAGAGCAATGGCGTCGTAGCCAGTACTGGACCGGGAACAGGCCGTCGATGACGTTGGCCCTGTGGTCGGTTGTCGTGCTGTCTATTGGTCTGCGCCTGTTCGTCGGTCGTGGCATGGTCATGCTGCCAGGAAGCGACACCTATCACCATACCCTGATCGCTCAGCTGTTCATGGAGCAGGGGGGGATCCCTCAGTCGTATGAACCGTATGCACCGTTGATTACGTTCTCCTATCACTGGGGGTTTCACAGCATCGTTGCACTCTTCCGCTGGCTGTTTGGCTCCGAGATGCTTGTCTCCACAAAGACAGTTGCATTGGTGATGAACGGAGCCATCGCCGCTGCGACGGGGTGGCTCTGCGAAGAACTGACCGGAAAGCGGCGAAGCGGTGTTGTGGCAGCCGCTCTGGTGGGGCTCATTGCGGTTTCGCCGTTCTGTTTGCTTCGTTGGGGGCGGTTTACGCAGACGGCGGGGTTGTTGTTCCTGCCTATGGCGCTGTGGGCTATGATGATTGGGGCAAAGGAGGACAACCGGGGCATTCCGCCCTTGCTGGTCGCTGGGACAGTACTTAGCCATTACCGTGTGGGATTCTTTCTGGGAGCTTTTGCGGTCATCGCGGGAGCGATAGGGGGTTTCCGGCACGGTTGGGAAGAGACCAGAGGCTGGATGATCACCGGAGCAGTCAGCTTGGCCCTCACCGCCCCGTGGCTACTTCACGTGTTTCAGGTTCAACAAGATCCGTATCAGCTGCAATTGGCTTATCCTCTATTGGAGGGACAAAACGCTCTAGTGCGTCTAGAGGAAGAGGTCCTTTCGTTTGTAACTAACAAGCCGTTCATCGTCGGATCGTTGCTCTCAGCTATTCTAGCCTGCTTCTGGGGCGAGCACCAGTCAACAGCGCAGGCGTTGGTGATCTGGTGCGCTGTGCTCATACTGGGCCCCTCAACATTTCCGGCTCTCATACCCGCCGGGTTCTGGGACTTGAAGAGCGTCGTGCTCTCTCTACCGATTCCGTTAGCCACACTCGGCGGACTGGCAGAACAGGCCCTGTCGGGATCAGCCGGAAGAAGGCAACGGGCTGTTCGCCGAGCCATAAGTCTTGCTTTGATGGTCGGTACGCTGTCGAGCCTATTGCGCCTCCCCAAGACAATGTACAATGGTCAACTCTATCTCCGACCCGGGAATCTAGTTGCGATGGAGTGGATACGCGATAACACTCCCCAAGACGCACGGTTTCTGGTCGACAGCGTCCAAGTTGAATGGTCACCAGGTTGGGTTCTGGGGACCAATGCAGGATACTGGATTCCACTTCTTGCACATCGAGATACTGCTCTGCCGCCAATGGTGTATCCCCTTGAGTGGAGTGAGCGTCCGACGCTGTTTGCCGGCCTCACAGGAGAATATGAATTGCAGATGGCCGACGGCAGGCAAGCTCCACTCTCACCGCAGATTCTGGATGTGTGCGGAATCACCCATGTATTCACAAGCAATTCGCCATATCTAGGACAGGGGGCAGAAGACTCCCCTCACGAGAACCTGAGGGAAGTCTATAGGCAGGATCGCTTGAGGGTGTTGACAGTGACAGGGTGAATCGACCTGAGCAGGCCGAGAGAAAGAACGAAGGAAACGGTGCCACCCGACACGAGACTGAGCAGCGGTATGTGCGGCGGATGTCTGTGTGCACGTTGCTTCATCGGACAAGGTTTTTGACAACCACATGCACCTTCCAAGCTGCAATACGCCGATCGAAGCGCAAAGGGTTGCTGCTCACGAAAGGCTCGAGCCAATCAGGTACCGTGACTTACATGAGGTCGGTCGTCAGGTGCACGATGAACCTTGCTGATCTTGTTCAATTGTGGAGGGTGAGCAGACGCCGCCTGCGATCTCGGCAGGATTATGAGAGATTCCAGGCCTTTCAGGCCACTCTGTTGCTCAAGTACTTCCGAGATCACGATTTGTACGTCACGGGACGACGAGTTCTAGACTTAGGAAGTGGCGTGGGCGGCTATAGCAGGCAGTTGGCCAAGTGTGGCGCTGCGGTCGTCAGCCTAGACCTGATCAGTTCCCCGGAGCTTACGGACGGGCACAGGGCAATCGTGGGCAATGCTCTCCAGATCCCTCTCCATGATAGAAGCATTGACTTCGTTCTGTGCGCTAGCCTTATCGAGCACGTCGCTGATCCCAGCCGGCTGCTGGAAGAAATCCGACGGGTCCTCAAGGGGGAAGGGTACTGCTACCTGAGCTTTCCGCCCTTTTTTGGCCCCCTGGGGGGACATCAGTTCTCTCCGTTCCACTACTTGGGCGAAGACTGGGCTTTGCGTTTGAAAGGACGCCGCATGAAAACGCCACAATGGGTCAGCAATCTCTATCATGTCTCCCCCGCCCCTCGCTCTTTTTCTGAGACGTACGGCGACTGGGGGTTATTCAAGATGACCGTCGCCAAAGCCAGACGTTTGGTCAGGGCTAGCGATTTCAGGGTGATAGACATCTCTGCGCGTTACTTACCGGTGAGCTTCATTCGCTGGCCGGTGCTTGGTGAGATTCTCACATGGCATGCGCAGTTCTTGCTCAGGAAACCAAGCTAGAAAGCGACAGGTATGCAGGCATGGAAGTGTGTGTAGTTACGACAGCTTTTCCACGTTGGCCGGGCGACGGTCAAGCAGTCTTTGTGTGGGAAGCGGTCCGTGCAATTGCGAGGCGGGGTGTCCGAGTCCGAGTTGTTGCCATGCACAGTCCCGAAGCTCGGACGCACGAAATAGTCGAAGGCGTCGAGATAATACGACCCCCATATTGGTGGCCCAAGAAATGGGAGTACCTACGCAAGGAAGGACCTGCAGGTCTCCCAGTGACATGGCAGAAGTATCCACTGGCGCGCCTGCAGATCCTGCCGTTTCTTATGGTCCACGCTGCGACCGCGGCCAAGATTGCACAATCCTCTGATCTAATTCACGCTCACTGGACCCTATCCGCAGCGGCAGCGTATCTTGGGCAGTGGGTCCATCATCGTCCAATTGTGGTCACTGTCCAAGGTAGTGACATCTTCCAAGTGACTAGGCATCCTGTTGGAGCTCGGCTCACTCGACAAGTGCTGCGCAATTGTGATCGCATCACAGCACTGAGTCAAGCTCTCAAGACAGTTGCCACCTCCATCGGCGTTCACCCTGACCGGATCGAGGTCGTCCCCAACGGGGTAGATACGCGCGAGTTCACCGTGGGTGCCGAAGAAGCTCGAGAAGATGTCATTCTGTACGTCGGTACCCTGATCAAACGCAAGGGCGTGGAGTACCTGTTGGCCGCGATGCCAGAAGTACTTGAGTCGTTTCCGAACTATCGTCTGGTGGTGATCGGAGAGGGACCGGAAGCCGAACCGCTGAAGCAGTCGGCCCGTGCAATGGGACTGGGAGAGCGAATTGGATTCGTTGGTTTTCGACCTCCAGATCAGGTGCGAGCCTGGATGCAGCGGGCCAGAGTGCTCGTGTTACCCTCAGTTGAAGAAGGGATGGGGGTGGTGCTCCTGGAGGCATTGGCTTGCGGAACACCTGTCATCGGGAGCCGAGTCGGCGGCATTCAAGAGGTGATCACTCCTGACGTGGGCGTGCTTGTTCCCCCATCCGACACACCGGCTCTAGCTGAAGCCATATGCGACATCCTGTGTGATGAAGCAGCTTGGTCGGCCGTGAGCCGAAGGGCTCGAGAGCGAGCCGTGAGGCACTACGATTGGGATATCATAGCCGATCGGTTCATTACGCTCTACGAGTCGGTGACATAGCACGCGATCTCAGGGGGATCCCCGTGCATAAATGGCTCGCAGCGAATAGAGAGGTAATCGAGCGGGACTTGGCGGAATCGCCGAGGCGACGATACTTCTCCCCGGTATTCTTGGCGCAGTATCAGGTCATCGGGCCCATGATACAGCGATATGCAAGAGGAAGAGTCATTGACCTCGGTTGCGGCACAATGCCATTCAAGGGGCTGCTGGAAGCCGTGGTTGACGAGTACCACACACTAGATCTGCGGCCTCGGTCAGAGGGGGTCACGTATATCGGGGACATCCAGGATATGCCCATGGTTCCAGCTGCCGGCTACGACGTGGCGATTTGCCTGGAAGTGTTGGAACACCTGCCAGCTCCTCACAGAGCGATGCGGGAGATGTACCGCATACTTAAGGATGGCGGGACTCTTATCATCTCGGTGCCCCATCTTAGCCGTCTGCACGACCAGCCCCACGACTATTTCCGCTGCACGGGCTATGGCCTCCGCCATCTGCTTGAAAGTGCAGGCTTTGATGTGTTGGAGATCCAACAGAAGGGAGGTCTTCTGTGTTTTCTGGGTCATCAAGTGTCGACATTGCTGTTATGTGCGGTGTGGTCTGTACGTGGTTTGCGGCAGATCGCTTGGTTCCTGAACAAGTGGGTCATCACAAGTCTTTGCTACTGGGCAGACTGTCGACTTGACCGTTCGGGACTCTTCCCCCTGGGATACGCCGCGGTTGCCTGCAAAGGCAACTGTGATCCCCTGCAAACAACCGAGGCAGCAGAATGAGAAGGGGCTATCAAGAAGATTTCTACTTCCTCTCTGAACGAGTGCGTGATCCTGATAGCCGACGTAGGAAGGCAGAGAAGATCACAGCAGCCCTGAACCTCAATGGCCGTCGTCCTCTGGACAACTCGATATGTCTGGACGTCGGTTGTTCAGCCGGTTTGATCACGGAGGCTCTAGCCCCTCTCTTTGAGAAAACAATCGGGCTGGACTATGACCGAAGGGCTCTGGAAGCAACGCACCGTCATGCTTGTGGCAAGGTCCAGTTTCTGAGAGGCGACGCAATGGATCTCCCTTTTGCAGACAGCGCAGTGGATGTGATCGTATGCTCTCAAGTCTATGAGCACGTTCCTGACGCAGAAACCCTGTTCAACGAGATGTATCGGGTGTTGTTGCCAGGGGGCGTGGTCTTCTTCAGTGGGCCAAACTGGCTATTTCCGATCGAGCCTCACTACTTCCTTCCCTTCCTCCATTGGCTCCCAGAGCGGTTAGCAAACCTCTACTTGCGCTTCGCAGGAAAGGGGCAGCGCTACTACGAACAGTCCAGTCACCTCTGGGGACTACGTCGGATGATGCAAGACTTCACGGTTCGCGACATCACAAGGGAGATCCTGCAACATCAACTGGCCTCTGCACCCAAGGCCCTAACATCCATTGTCCGGAATACGCCCAACCTCATATGGTCTTGTGTGCTCCCGTTCTTGCCCAATTTCAACTGGATTCTGTACAAGCAAGTCGATGCTGAAGAAGATAGCACGACATAGTGCTTCACTTAGACAGGCAGTTCGCTGGCGGACAGCGCTCTTTTCCGTCGGTCTGTGCGCTGGCGTACTGCTATTTGTGAGGCAAGTCTGGTCAAGCTACATAGCGATTCGTCAGCAAGAACTCATCCTGTATCGTCCGACCTACCTGCTGGCAGGGGGAGTCGCGATTCTGCTATTCTATGGCCTCCAAGTTATGGCATGGGGATCTATCATGCGCTGCTTGGGAACCTCCTTGGACCCACGCCAAGCGTTCAAAGGGTACTTCTTGTCCTTCCTACCACGCTATATCCCAGGAAGCGTGTGGGGATATTGGAGTCGCAGCCATTGGCTCGAGCAGAACTATGGGGTGAGATACACTACTTCTGTCCTGGGTTCGGTTCTGGAAGCTTTAGCCCTCACCCTGACCGGTATTGGCGTGGCGGGCTTCTGCGCCAGCATCCGATGGGAGGGAGCCTTGAGGTTTGCAGCAGTGGGTGCCTGGGTAGGTGCAATTGGAATGGCTTGGCTAGGCCTGCCGAAGCTTGTAGTATGGTTCGGCAGACGATTCAGAAAAGGGGTGTCACCGCCCCATCAGGAAGGATCCCTACTAAAGACGTGGTCGTTGACGGTGGTGCTGTATCTTCTTCTATGGACAACCTATGGCACTTCGATATTCCTTACGGCGAGCACCTTAACATCTGCTTCGGCAACCGATCTACTCGGCACCGTCTTCGTGTCAAGTCTCTCCTGGGTCGCCGGATTCGCTGCAGTGATTGTACCAGCGGGCATCGGGGTTCGGGAGGTCACGTTTGCCACCCTGCTGCCATTGCACACCGGCTTCCTTTCCTGGCAAGCGCATCTCATCGCCGTCTTGTCGAGAGTCGAAGTCCTGTTGGCCGAGCTTGCATTCCTTGCTATCGGACTGGGTCTGCATTTCCATGCCCTGACGATGGGATCAGAGGATTCATTCCCAAAGACAGACAAGTAATCCAGAAGAAGTATTGCTTTTCGACCTCGTTTCCCTATAATTGGAACTAGTAGTTGGCCAGTCTTCCCAGCGCGGTGGTCGCACCACCCATTTGGGAATATCGCGATGATAAGATAGTAGGAGGTAGAGCGAATGAACAAGAGAAGACTCGTAGTAGCAGTGGGGTTGTCAGTGGTGCTGGTCCTCGGGACTATCCTTCCCGGCCTCGCCCAGTCTTCGACCAAGACGTTCTGGACGAACTTCACGCTGGTCAATCTGGGTGATGGACCCGCGACGGGCGCGGTAGAATACGTCAAGTCCGATGGGACCGATTGGGGAAGCGAGGGCTTCACCATTAGCGAGTCCGGCGGGCAGGCGATCTTCCGTCAGTACGCAGACGCGGGCGATCCTGGCAATCCAAACCTCGATGACGGTGGCGGCTCGGTGGTCGTGAGCGCCGACCAGCCACTAGGAGCAGTCGTTCAGATTCAAGCTCGCGGGCAGGACCCCACCAGCAATGGTGCATACTCTGGATTTGAGGGAGGCGACGCGTCCTTCTACGTCCCGCTGGCAGCCAAGGAACTCTCCACGGCCAGCGGTTTGGCAAACAGCGAGATCGTCGTGCAGAATACTGGAAGCGCGGCAGCCGATGTAGAAATCGAGCTCATCGCAAGCAATGGTAATAGCACCTACACTGCCGATGGTGGTGCGCTCGAGCCTGGTGCTTCGTGGTACTATGATTTGGCGGAGGAAAGCGACAGCAACGTGCCGGACAGCTGGTATGGTTCGGCTGTCGCCCGTACAACCACCTCAGGAGCATCAATTGCTGTGGTCTCCAACTTCTTCACCGGAGACGCTATGCAGACGTTCAATGCGTTTGGCTCATCGGCACCCGGGACGGTCTGGGCAGTACCGCTCTTCACCTCCCGATTAGCGAACAGCCTGAGCACGCCCATCGCCGTCCAGAACCTTAGTGGCTCAGAGATTCCAGCCGAAGATGTCACCGTAACCTGTCAGCCAGACCCGAGCGTAGGAGGGAGCTCATTCGTGATGAAAAACGAGTCCGCTGTCGGGGACTCGGCCTCCTACTTCTTCAACCCGGTCACAGATACGACCATCCCGGAGGGCTTCTACGGGGCCTGCGTGGTGCAGTCGTCGGCCGACGTGGTCGCGTTCGTCCAGATGCGTTTTGTGGACACGGGTGAGGCAGCAGCATACGAAGCGATCCGCGAAGGCAGTACCAAAGCTACGATCCCTCTGGTAGCCAAGAGGCTCGGTAACGGCTTCGCTACGGCAGTGACGGTGCAGAACTTGAGCACCACATCCGCTGCCACGGTCGATATCACATATAGACCTTCATCAGACTACGGTGGAAGCAGCACGCCACTGACTATGAACGACATTGAGATCCCGCTGGGTGGCAGCTTGATCCACAACCACCGCATCACAAGCGGCTCGGGCGCGGTCACCAGCATGCCCGACGGTTGGTTCGGCACCATGGTCGTGGAATCCGAGACCCAGCCGATCAATGCTTTTGTGCAGTTGACCTTCTTGCGGAGCATCAACCCTGGCTTGCCGGGCGGGGACAACTTCATGTCGCACAACGCGTTCACTAACTAGCCAGCTCGCAGTCCTCGCAGTCTTTGAGATCGGATCAACGGGACAGTCAGACTCACTGGCTGTCCCGTTGCCGTTTCGTCAGTCTGGCAAATGCCTTCCAAAGGAACAAGATGACAAAGTCGCGTGTAGTAGCCCTGATTCTGTGTTTTGCCGCCGCTGGGGGGCTGCCCACGGCGTGTGGCTCCTCGTCTCCCACGGAGGCTCCAGCGACAGCCTCTGCGACAACGGAATCTCCAGTGCCAACCCAGGTCCAATCGCCCATCCCCACAGTAGAGTCTGACGCTTCATCTGTCGGGACACCAGTCAAGATACCGACTCCGGAACAGGGAAAAGCATCAGTTGGTGGTACCCTTTTCACTTTTTCTGGTCATGCGCCAATTCCCGGAACCATCTTCTATCTCATCCCCTCCGAAGGTGCATCAAACGGTCCGCCACGCGTTCTTTCGGGACCAAATGCAGAACATGGAGACATTCAAGGCCAATCAGACAGCAGCGGCCATTTCGCAATAGGCGATATCGCCCCAGGCAGTTACTATCTGGCGGTTTGGGCTCCATACGACTGGATCCTGGCTGTGGAGTCTCCCTCAGACCAGACTCCCCGCCTAATCACCTTGGAGCCCAACCAATGCAGTGACCTGGGCAGAGTAGACGTGGCGTGGCCATAGAAACGGCACTGCTAGCCGGTCGTCAGGTACCTTCAGGCAGAACGGCCCTGGCTGTTCTGTTCCTCAGCTTCTTGCCTGTCGGATAGATCAAGGCGCCACTACGATTGACTCCTTGAGCGCTTCGAAGGTCTTGGGGCCGATGCCGGGGACGTTCTGGATGTCCTCGATGGTCTGGAAGGGGCCGTTGGCCTCGCGGTAGTCGACGATACGCCTTGCCATCACCTCGCCGATGCCCGGAAGGGTCTCCAGCTCCACCGCCGTGGCCATGTTGATGTTGACCAACGCTCCGATCCCTCCCTCACCCTGTCGGCTGCCGCCGGAGATCACCGGCGGAGGGTTCGCCTCGCCCACGCGAGGGACGTGGACCTGCTGGTGATCCTGCAGCTCCAGCGCCAGGTTGACGCGGGTCAGGTCGGCGTCGGAGAGGGGGCCTCCCGCGGCCTCGATCGCGTCCCGGACGATGCTCCCACAGGGAAGCTCGTAGACGGCCGGATCGCGGACGGCGCCGCTGACGTAGATACGGAGGGGCTGTGGCGTGGGTGTGGGCTCCGGGGTGGGTGTCGGGAGAGGCGTGGAGATGGTGATTGGCACGCTGGCCCTCTGGGGCCGGGGCGTGAAGTAGCCCACCACGCCGCCGACGACGAGGCTGATCACGGAAAAGAGGATGATGTAGCCGCGATAGGCTGGGCGCCCTTCCTCCATCGCCTCTCCAGCAAAGGCCCCCGCATCGAGGGCTTGTCTCCCAAGGAGAAGGCTCGTGGGAGCTGCCGCCCCCAGACCCTCGCCGACCATTCCTCCCCCGGCGACGGCCCGGGGGAGCCCAGCTCGCGCATTGGATGTGAACCGCGGTAAGCCGCAGTGCTACAGAGGTCTCTGCAGCACCTCCAGAAGTAACCGCACGCTGTTCTCCACGTCGCTCTCCTCCACCATCTCCGAAGGCGAGTGGACGTAACGACAGGGGACTGAGAGACATCCGGCAGGAACTCCAGAGCGGACGAGCTGCATCGCGGCCGCATCGGTCGTCCCGCGCTCCAGAACCTCCAGCTGGTAGGGGATTCCGGCTTCCTCAGCTCGCTCCACAAGCAGCCGCCGCACCTTCGGATGGGCGATCATGCCGCGGTCCTGCACCTTCACGGCCGGCCCCTCGCCGAGCTTGACGGCCATAGGTTTCGCCTCCGGCGTGTCCCCAGTACCGGTTACGTCGACGGCGATAGCCACGTCGGGCTCAATCCTGTAAGCGGACGTGCGCGCCCCGCGCAGACCGACCTCCTCCTGGACGGCGAAGACAACGTAGAGGTCGTGAGGCGTCTCCTCCAGCCGCCGGAGCGTCTCGATCAGCACCGCACAGCCAATGCGGTCGTCCATCGCCTTGGCCACCAATCGCGAGCCCCGCACCGTGAAGGGACGCACGAAGACGGCCGGATCGCCAACCCGAACCGGGCAGTCATCACGACCGGTAGCGCCCACGTCGATGTATAGCTGCTCCAATTTGGGGACCTTATCGGCATCGTCTCGCTTCTGCTCCACGCCGATGACGCCTATCTCCCCATCCTCAAAGGCCACACGAGATCCGATGCACGTGAGCGGGCTCACCCCACCAATGCTCGTGAATCGGGCGAACCCCTTCTCGTCGATGTAGGTCACCATCACGCCGATCTCATCCATGTGGGCATCGAGAAGAACTCGCTGCCCGCCGCCCCCCTTGTGGGCGATCAAGCTCCCCAGGGCATCCACCCGGATCTCATCGACCAACGGCTCGACCTGGGCACGGATGCGGTCCCTGATCTGCTCCTCGGCACCTGACGGGCCGTACGTCTCCACCAATTCCTGAATCAACTCTCGCACCAGTCGTTCTCCCTCACTTCAACGTGTCGCGCGTCAGGCGCAACAAGGAGTCGCGCATCAGACGCACTGTGTTTTCGAAATCATCCAAGCGCAGAAGCGCCACCGGGCTGTGGATGTAGCGGCTGGGTACCGCCACCGTCGCCGAGGGCACGCCCTCGCGGGTCAGGTGAATGGCCCCGGCATCGGTCCCTCCCTTTCCGGGCTGCTTGATCTGATAGGGTATCCCCCGCTCCTCGGCCGTATCGATCAACAGACGCACCAAGCGACGATCGGCGATGAACGAACGGTCCATCACGGTGATGGCGGGACCTTTCCCCAGCTCCGTCGTAGGACTGACATCCTTCTCCTTGGGGACCTCGTCAGCGATGGTGCCCTCCAGCGCGAACGCGCAATCCGGGTCAATCCCGAAGGCCGCTACCTGCGCTCCACGCAGTCCTACCTCCTCCTGCACAGTAAACGCAGCGTGAAGATCAAAGCTGAAAGGCTGGCCACGCAGGAGCTCCACCAGGACGGCACAGCCGGCGCGATCATCGAAGGCCTTTCCCGTCACGGTGGACCCAAGCTCCTGAAAGCGGGTGTCGAAGGTCGCATAGGTACCCAGAGGAACCAGCTTCTGCGCCTCGTCCTTCCCCTTCGCCCCAACGTCCATGACAAGATCCTCGATCTTGGTCACCTTGTCGGCCTCGCCGGACTCGAGAAGGTGGATCGGCTTGACGCCGATCACGCCGGATATTCGATCCGGGCCAACGGCAAAGGAGCTGCCCGGAAGGAGACGAGCATCGATACCGCCAACAGCCCTCACCTTCAGGAAACCATCCTCGTCGTGACCGACGATGATCAGGCCAACCTCGTCCATGTGGGCGGCCAGCATGACCCGCATCCGATCCTCGCCCGACCCCCGCTTCACGG
>JAWLCP010000072.1:0-13377 GCA_041687115.1 Anaerolineae bacterium | reverse complement strand
CAGGGCCGGAGGCCTGTCCTCCTCCATCTCGAAGCCGATCAAGCAATCGCCGGTGGCGGTGCCCACCCTCAGAACCAGCCGCACCAGACCCTCGACGTCGAGGTCGATGGCACCGTAGAGCTCCGACAGCAGCGGATGGAGGATCATGCAGGTGTCGATGGCCACGATCTCGGGGCCCGCTCCCTCGCCGGAACCACTCTGGAAGCCAAGACCGCCGCCAGGCGCAGGACGAAACTGCGCATGGTTCCGATAGGCCCAGCCCGTCTCGTCAGCCACCGTCGCTCGGAGCGGGGGTTCCTCGATGCCCCCGATGCGCGCCAGCTGGTCCGCCAGGACATCGGCCTTCAGTCGCAGCTGGGCGGGGTATTCGATGTGCTGCCACTGGCAGCCGCCGCACTTCCCCTGGCCGAAGTAGGGGCACGGCGGGTCGACCCGGTGGGGCGATGGCTCGACCACCTCCACCAGACGGGCGAAGGCGTAATGCTCCTTGTCCTCGATAATCTCGGCACGGACCGTCTCGCCAGGGATAGCGTAGGGCACGAAAATGACCTTCCCCTCGTGTCGACCCAGAGCGTCGCCGCCGTGGGCCATGGTCGTCAGTTCGACGTCGATGGTATCCATAGGATCTCTTACGGCCTTTCTGTCGGGTAGGAAAACCGACCTACATCTGTCGGGCACCAAACCCGAGGTACCTTCTCGGATGGCGAACCCGTCCTGCATCGTCCGATTACGAAAACCACGGTCGCGTCGGCCTGCTCAACGGAGCCCGTAATGGACCGACGTCCGCTCCTCATCCCGATCCGTCGCCGGCGGAGGAGCCGGTGATAGGGCCGATATCTCAGCACGTAGCGCCGGCGTCATGTTGATCTCAGCCGCCGCCAGGGACGCTTCGAGTTGCTCCAGGTTACGGGCGCCGATGATGGGCGCCGTGATTGCGGGATGGCTCCCCACCCACGCCACGGCCAGCGCCACCGGGCTGAAGCCGTGCTCAGCGGCGAAATCGGTGAAGCGTTCGGCGACCCCGTACATCCACTGCGCGCCATAGCGGATCTGGTAGATCTCATCCTCCACCAACCGCCCCGAGGGCGGTCGCCGCCCAACCCCGTACTTGCCGGTCAGCAACCCACCCCCGAGCGGGCTGTACGTCATGACGCCCAGATTCTCAGACTCGGCCAGTGGAAGGATCTCCACCTCAGCCTGACGCTTGACCAGATTGTACATGGGCTGGATGCACTTGAAGGGCATCCGCCCTTCCCTGGCAGAGATCCCCAGTACCTTGGCAATCTGCCAGGCGGCGAAGTTGCTGGCCCCCGGATAGAGGATCTTCCCCTGGGTGACCAGGTCGTCGAGGGCCCGCAACGTATCCTCGATGGCGGTGCGCTCATCGAAGTGATGAATGAAGTAGATGTCGATCACCTCGGTATTCAGACGCCGCAGACTGCCCTCCACAGAGGCCAGGATGTGGCGCCGTGAGGCCCCCGCCGCGTTGACGTGGTCGCCGGTGGGGAAGTAGACCTTACTGGTGATGACCACCTCGTCGCGGCAGGCGGCGATCAAGCGGCCCAGGATCTCCTCGGAGCGACCGTCCTGGTAGCTGTCGGCACAGTCGAAGACGTTGATGCCCGCGTCCCGGCAGCGGTGGAACATCGCCGCCGAGGTCTCCTCATCGGCTTCCCCCCCGAACGACCACGTGCCCATGCACAGCTCCGAGATTTTGATCCCGGTGTCTCCCAGGAAACGAACCTCCATCAATCCCCTCCTTCCCACGTTCCGCCGCGCGCCTCTGCCAGGGCGGCCCGAGCCGACTGCCAGAGGAAGAAAGCGTCCATCCCCAGAGCGATCAATGAGTCCTGCCCTGTTGATTATAGCCCAGGCTTGAGGTCCATACAACCAGAGCCGATGGCGCCTCGTCAGGTTGGTGATTTGCCCCCAGAAGTGTTATAATGCACGCGGGTGAGCAAGGGTGCTTCCACCGTGCAAGAGTGAGCGAAATGACGAGCGATCTGACCGACAGAGAGACGGAAGCCAAGCGAGAGGGTTGTTGCCGCCGCTGGGACACACCCACCAAACGCATCGTGGCCGTCATCGGTCTCCTGTTCCTGGTCCTGGTAGTGTACCAGTTCCGCAGCCTTCTGCGCCCCCTGGTGCTGGCGTTCCTCCTGGCATTCATCCTCAATCCGATCGTTGATTTCCTGGAAGATCGCGTTGGGATGCACCGCAGCCTGGCGGCCGCCCTGGTGTTCTTCGTCCTCATCATCGCCATGCTGGGCATCCTGGCCGCGCCGGTGACGGCGGTACCGAGCGTCCAACGGGCCATCATCTCCGCGCAGCTCGATCTGAGGCAGATCATCGACGACATCAACGCCTTCTTCGGCCGGGAGATAGAGATCGCCGGCTACACCTTCGATCTGAGCTTCTTGGCCGAAGAGCTAAGTGTGGCGCTGCGTCGTTTCTTCGAGTCGGTTTTCCAGGGAACACTGGACCTCGTGGTGGGCCTCGCCCAGGGGGCGCTCTGGATCGTCTTCATCTTCATCGTCGCCTTCTATCTCATCCGGGACGCCCACCACATCGCGGAGCGCATCGTGGAGCTGGCACCCCCCGGCTATCGCGACGACGCCGTGCGCCTGCGTCGGGAGATCGTCCACGTGTGGAACGCCTTCCTACGTGGAGAGCTGCTCCTCGGAACGGTGGTCGGAGTGACTGTCGGTCTGGTCACCACTGGCCTGGGCCTGCCCTACCCGTGGGCCCTCGGGCTCCTCGCTGGCGTCCTGGAGATCGTGCCCAATATTGGCCCCACCATCGCCGCCATACCCGCGATCCTCCTGGCGCTGATTGATGGGTCCGCGTACATTCCCCTGGGCAATTTCTGGTTTGCCGTGCTCGTGGCCGGCGTGTACGCGATGATCCAATTCGTCGAGAACAACTTCCTCGTGCCGCGGATCATGGGGCGCACCCTCAACCTCCATCCTCTGGCGGTGCTGATCGCGGTCCTCGCCGGAGGGCAGCTGGCCAGCATCCTCGGGGTCCTGCTGGCAGCGCCGACGCTGGCCACGACCCGAGTGCTGGGACGCTACCTGCTGGCCCGTCTGTACGACCGGGACCCTTTCGCCCAGCCCCTGGGGGTGAAGGAGGAGGAGGAGGAGACTCCACGGCGGAAGCCAGGCGCCGTGGAGAAGGTGCGCGAGGGGGCGCTCGAGCGTCTCTCGGAGAAAGTGAGACGGGCTGCAGAGCAACATGCCGAGGGTTCGGATTCGAGCGGCGCGTCCGAGTGATCAGGCCGACGTCGCGGCTATCTGCGCCGCAATCTGGCCAGAGGACGACGACTACGTTCCCCAGACGTGGGACGACTGGCTCGCGGACCCGCATGGAGAGCTCGTCGTCGCAGAGCTGGAAGGGTGCGTCGTCGGGTTCGCCAAGCTCACACATCTGACGGACGAGCAGTGGTGGCTGGAGGGCCTCCGGGTAGCCCCCGAGCATCAGCGGCGGGGAATCGCAGGCGAGCTGCAAGCTCACCTGGTCGAGGTGTTCCGCCAGAAGCGCCCCGGTACGCTCCGCTTCGCAACGCACTCCGGGAACGAGCCAGTCCACCGCCTCGCCGCTCGTGACGGCTTCCGGCACGTCGCCACGTATCAGCTGCTCGAGGCGGAACCGGTCGACGGGGAACGGACCGCTCCGCTGCACAGGCTGAGCGAGGCTGATCTGAGCACGGCCTGGAATCTGATCGAGGCTTCGCCCCGCCGCCAGGCAGCGGAGGGTCTCTACGAAACGTTCTGGTCGTGGGAGACCCTGACCCGCGAACGGCTGGCGCACCACCTCTCGGCAGGTGACGCATGGGGAATCGATGATGACAGCCGCTTGGCAGCGCTGGCAGTGCTCTGCCGCACGGGCAAGGAGGACGCCATCGACATCGGCACGGTCGACGGCTGCAGGGACGAGATGGAGACCCTCCTCCTATCTCTGCGAGGGCTGGTCACCCGCCGCGGGTGCGAAAAGGTGCGCCTCAGAGCAGTCGACGAGCCGGAGCTGATACGCGCCGCCGAGGGAGCCGGCTACGAGCCTGGCTGGGACCACGACCTGTGGATCTTCGAGCTGTCCCACCACCTTCCTTCGGGCCAGGGAATCGGAGACGGCGGGGTCCGGAGGCAGGGTTTGAGACGGGCCGAAGTCCAGGCAGGCAGCAAGTGATCCACATCAACGGACGATCAAGCACGCAAAGGAGACAGCATGGAAGAGCCAACAGTCGAAACACTGGCTGAGACGACGAATTTCGAGGTCTGGCAGGCCGAGGAACCGGACGCTGAGCTGACGTACCATCTGGAGCTCGGCGTGGTGACCCTTCATCTCTTTCAAGAAGAGTGGGAGGAGTTCGTCGAGCTGGTGGAGACGGCGGCGGCGAATGCCGCCACGGGGAAAGCCCGAGGGAGCTGAGCCCATGCTCGAGGATACGAGGTCCACACCGCAACTGAAGGAGTGGATCGATCGCCTGGCGCCGGTGGTCGAGGAGGCCAAAGGGGCTTTGGGGCAGCGGAAGCCGGGCAAACTCGTGATGTACAGCGGCTGCCAGCAGGATGCCGACGGAAACTTCCGGCTGAGGTTCTTCTGGGAGGAGTACGTGATCTGCTCCGAGGATTTCACCGTGCGGCGCGCCGAGGACGGGGAAGAGACTTCTTCGTTCGTCCAGAGCCTGATCCTCACCTATCTCGTCAGCGCCAACGGCACGACCCCCTCCGGACGCTGGATTGGCTTCCGCGAGCTCCCAGAGGGCATGTTCTACGCTCAGGCGTTCCGCGGCTACACGGGCGTTCGGCTGGTGCGGCAGCTGAAGGGGGGCATCGACGCCTTCCGCCGTGCCGCCGAGAGGCTCGGAGGCGAGCCACTGGAGGAGATCGGCGACGCGGGCTACGCCTTCACCCTCCTACCCCGCGTCCGCGCCGCCGTCGTCTACTGGCAGGGAGACAGCGAGTTCCCCTCGCAGGCGCGGGTGCTCTTCGAGGACACCGCGCCCCACTACATGCCCACGGACGGCTTGGCGATCCTCGGCAGCCATCTTGTGGGGCGGATCTTGAAAGCCGCCTAGGGCCGTCATCCCCTCTCCCGCTCCGCGGGGGAGGGTTAGGGTGGGGGCCGCCTCACCTCTCGAAAGGCACCTCCTCGCGCGCTACCATGGACCGCAACTCCGCCAGCGCCTCTCTCGCAGCCCGCCGCTCCTCGGCCGCCAGCGGAAGCTCGGCGAACTCATCCTCGTCAAGCACCTGAACGGTGCCATCCGGCTCTACCCAAAGATCGAGGGCCAGATCCTCAGCGGTCACGTGGCCCTCACCAATGTGCGCCGGACGCGTGATGTTGCAGTACCACCCTTTGAGACGCCCGTCGCTGGCGCGGATTTCGAAGATATTGTACCATCTGTCGCTGTAGAACGTCTCCGTCCAGCGGTCACCGGGCTCCAGGACGACGAAGCCGAGGTCCATCGGCGCCCGATCCCAGGAGGTGCGCAGCACCACGGCGTCGTCGCTGCGCCTCAGGACCCTCCCTGGATAAGAGATGACCTGGCGCCCGGTATGGTCGAGCTTGCGCACAGTGACCTGATCCATCGAGACGATTGTACCGGAAGGAGGACCGGAGTTCAAGGGCGTATCGAAAGCGAGGGGCGTGTGTTATGATTCGTGAGGTACGCATGAGGCATAGACAAGGCATAGACGGTGACGTGCCATAGGAGGTAACAATGAGCAGCAGCGAACTCGAAGGACGATGGGCCCTGGTGCTGGGAGCTTCGAGTGGATTCGGCGCGGCGACGTCGCGCGCGCTGGCGGAGGCCGGCATGAACGTCTTCGGCATCCATCTCGACCCCCGGTCGAGGCTGGCTCAGGCGCAGGAAGTCATCGCGGACATCGAGGCAACGGGCAGCCAGGCCGTGTTCATCAACACAAACGCCGCCGCCGAGCGGAATCGCAGACGTGCGCTGGACCAGATCGAGGAGACGTTGGACGATGACCCTGCAGAGGGCATTCACTTCATGCTCCACTCGCTGGCGTTCGGGAGCCTGCTCCCCTTCATCGCGGACGATCCAGAGGACGCAGTCAGCGAGTCGCAGATGGACATGACCTTGCGCGTGATGGCCCACACGCTGGTCTACTGGGTACAGGATCTGGTGCGAAGGGATCTGCTGTCGCCGGGCAGCCGGGTCTATGCGCTTTCCAGCGAGGGGGCGGAGCGAATGGCCCCCAACTACGGGGCGGTATCGGCGGCGAAGGCCGCGCTGGAGAGCCACATGCGACAGCTGGCGCTGGAACTCGGCCCGCGCGGCGTGGCGGTTAACTGCCTCCGCCCAGGGGTGACGGACACGCCAGCGCTCCGCGCCATACCCGGTCACGAGGCGTACGTGAAGGAAGCCCTGCGGCGGAACCCCCAGGGTCGCCTCACGACGCCGGCGGATGTGGCGAACACGCTGGTCGTCCTGGCGGACCCGCAGATCACGTGGATTAGCGGGGCGGTCATCCCGGTGGACGGCGGTGAAACAGTTGTAGGATAATTTGACATTCCCTTGCGGCATGATAGAATAAACTTTCGATCCGAAAGCCTTTGCTTTGGCGAACCGGCGTTAACATCTCCTGGAGGTGCGCAGAGTCGAGCGATTCCACTTAGCGTCCGCCTGATGTTCGTGGCCCTTGAACCCGACATCGTCTGCGCGCTCAGCGGATGGCAGATGTGTCGGGTTTTTTGCGAAGGTTACGTCACTTATATAGGAGCAACTTGAGTTGATGAATAACGAAATCCACCCAACCAACCAGGACCTGAACGACCAGGAAGAAACCAGCGCTACGATGCTGGAGCAACTGGAGGAGTACCTCAGCGAAGGAGAGTACGACTACCAGCTGCCTCAGCAGGGGGATATTCAGAGCGGCGTGGTTATCGAGATCGGGGACCGCGGCGCCATCGTCGATGCTGGTTTCAAACGAGATGGCATCGTCCCGGCCAGCGACCTCGACCGTCTGGACGACGAGACCCTCCAGAGTATCCAGCCTGGGGATGAGATCGCCGTGGCCGTGCAGAGGCCGGAGGATGAAGAGGGGCGCCTGATTCTCTCTATCTACGATGCCCTGGTGCGCGAGGACTGGGAAAGGGCGGAGAAGATGATGGAGGCGGGTGAGCTCTACGAGGGAGAGGTCAGCGGGTTCAACCGCGGAGGACTCCTCGCGCCCTTTGGCAGAATTCGGGGCTTCATCCCTGCTTCCCATACCGTGGGAATGCCAAGGGGCCTCCAGGGAGACGAGCGCCGGGAGCGCCTGGCCGAGATGGTGGGGGACAAGGTAGGGCTCAAGATCATCGAGGTGGACCGACACCGCCGCCGGTTGATCTTCTCGCAGCGCCAGGCGCGGCGTGCCTGGCAGAAGATGCAGCGCGAGCGCGTCATGGAGGAATTGACGGAAGGCGAGACGGTCACCGGGACGGTCACAGGCATCACGGACTTCGGTGCCTTTGTGGATCTCGGCGGCGCCGACGGCCTCATCCACATCTCGGAGCTCTCCTGGGGGCAGGTGGACGATCCCCGTGAGGTCGTTGAGGTGGGCGATGAGGTAGAGGTCTACGTCCTCAACCTGGATTGGGAGCGCACACGCATCGCGCTGAGCCTCAAGCGGCTCAAGCCGAACCCCTGGTCCCAGGTCGCCGATCAGTATGAGGTGGATGAGCTCGTGCAGGGCAAAGTGACCCGCGTGCTCGATTTTGGCGCCTTCGTCGAGCTCGGCCTGGGCGTTGAGGGGCTGCTTCACATCAGCGAGATGACGGGCACGTCCCAGCTGAGCCCCACGGAGATCCTGAAGCCCGGGCAGAAGGTGCTGGTCAAGATCATCGGCATCGATCCCCACAAGCAGCGCATCACCCTGAGCGCCCGACAGGTTCAGCGGGATCAGTGGGAGCACTGGATGGCAGAGCACAAGATCACGGGGGAGGAGGCGGAACCGGAAGCGCCCGAGGAAGCCGCCGAAGCCGAGGCACCCGAGGAGGAGACACCTGAGGCCGAGGCACCCGAGGAGGAGGCACCTGAGGCCGAGGCGGTCGAGGAGGAAGCACCCGAGGCTGAGGTGGCCGAGGAGGAGGCACCTGAGGCTGAGGTAGCCGAGGAGGAGGCACCTGAGGCCGAGGTGGCCGAGGAGGAGACACCTGAGGCTGAGGCGGTCGAGGAGGAGGCACCTGAGGCTGAGGCGGTCGAGGAGGAGACGCCTGAGGCCGAGGCGGTCGAGGAAGAGGCACCTGAGGCTGAGGTAGCCGAGGAGGAGACGCCTGAGGCCGAGGCGGTCGAGGAAGAGGCACCTGAGGCTGAGGTAGCCGAGGAGGAGGCATCCGAGGCCGAGGCGGCTGAAGAGGAGTTCCCGGAGCCCGAAGCGGTCGAACAGGAGATCCCCGAGCCCGAGGCGGTCGAACAGGACATCCCCGAGCCCGAGGCGGTCGAACAGGACATCCCCGAGCCCGAGGCCGTCGAGGAGGAATCCCCAGAGACAGCGGAATCAGAGGCGGGAGAAGAATCTGAGATGGAGGCCGAACCCGCTGCCCTTGAGGAAGAAGACGAAGACGAAAAAGAAGAAGAGGACGAAGAGGACGAAGAGCCAATAGGCTAGCCGACCTGAGTCAATGTCGCCTCCGTGTTGGAGGCGACAGACTCTTGTCCCCCTGACGATTTACCAGGCGATCAGGGCGGGAGGAGAAGAAGCACAGGAATGGGAAAAGAAGAAAAGATCTATATGGAGGGCACTGTCATCGAGGCACTGCCGAACACGCAGTTCCGAGTGGAGTTGGACAACGGCCACGAGGTGCTGGCCTATCTTTCGGGCAAGATGCGCCGATACTACATCCGCGTGCTGCTCGGCGACCGCGTGCGGGTAGAGCTGTCGCCCTACGATCTCTCGCGCGGCCGCATCGTCTACCGCTACAAGGCCTCGGATCAGGAAAGACCCTAGGATCGCCTGGCCAGCAGGCTGATCCAATCGTCCTGCTGCCGCCGGTCCATCAGCTCAAGCCCTCCGCGTTCAAACGCTGCAGCAACCTCTGACGCTTTGTCGACCGTAATCCCGGCGGTGATCAGGACAGCACTCGGCCGCATGCGCTCCGAAAGCCCCCCCTCAACCAACTCCACGATCACCCGCGCCAGGATGTTCACCACCACCAGGTCATAGGATCCGGAGATCTCCGGAAGCGATCCCCGCTCGACGCGCACCCGTTGCCCCACATCGTTACCGACGACGTTGCTGCGGGCCACCGCCGCGGCCTGAGGATCGTTGTCGACCGCTAGCACGCTCCTGGCCCCCAACTTGGCGGCCGCGATGGCCAGGATACCGGAGCCGGTCCCCACGTCAAGCACCTCCGTGTCCGGCTGAACCAATTCTTCCAGGGCTCGCAGACACATCTGCGTGGTGGGGTGCAGGCCAGTCCCAAATGCCATCCCCGGATCGAGCCGGATGACGATCTCCTCCGACGCGGGGTCGTAGTCCAGCCACGACGGTTGGATGACGATGCGCTCCCCGATGTGCAGGACGGTCAGACGCTTCTTCCAGGCCTCCGTCCAGTCCTCCTCAGCCACCGAACGGAACGAGGGCTCCGGAATGAACCGGATCTGCCCCAGGTGCCACAGCGCCTCCTCAATCTGCTTCCTCTTCTCCCAGAGCTGATCGTCGCTGGGCAGGTAGCCCCTCACCACGACCGGTCCGGCATGCCAGCCGTCCGGTCCAGCCTCGATGGCGACGCCGCGGTCGACGTAGCGCGACAACACCTCGGCCACCGCCTCCGCGGCTTCGGCGTCTACCTCTACACCTACCTCAAGCCATTCCATATCCTTCACGTCCTCTTCTGGCCGTCACCAGCCCTCTGCTCGCGCCACAGGCTTACAGGCCCAGAAACTCCCGCACGTCGTCCATGAAACCCCGTTCCTCCTCGATCACCGTCTCAGGAGCCAGGGTCTCGCCGAGCTGGCGGAGGAGCTCCCTCTGTTCCCGGGACAGCTTGTCCGGCACACCGACGCGGATCAGCACCAGCTCATCACCGCGCCCGTTCCGCTTGACGTGAGGCACTCCCCTGTTTGGGAGGCGCAGCACCGTATCAGGCTGAGTGCCCGGGTCGATGCTGATCAGCTCCTCCCCCTCCAGCGTGGGTACCTTGATGTCTCCCCCCAGCGCCGCCTGCGCAACGTTGATCTCGACCTCGACGAGAATGTCGTAATCTCGCCGACGGAAGATGGGATCGGACTCCACATCCAGGACGATGTACAGGTTGCCCCGCGGCCCCCCTTCCGTCCCCGCCTCGCCTTCACCAGCCAATCGAATGCGGGTACCGTCGTCAACGCCTGCTGGAATGGTGACCGAAAGCTCTCGGGTCACCCGGACCTGCCCGTCGCCGTGACAGCGCGGGCAGGGCGCCTGGACGATGGTGCCCTGACCCTGGCAGGCCGGACAGTCGGTGACGCTCACGAAGGAGCCCAGGATGGAACGCTGTACCTGTCGTACCTGGCCCGTCCCGTTGCAGTTGGAGCACCGAGAGGCGGACGTTCCTGGTTTCGCCCCGCTGCCCCCGCAGTCAGGACAGGTCTCGTGGCGGGTGACCTCGATGTCCTTCTCGCAGCCGAAGACCGCTTCCTCAAAGCTCAGATGAAGATCGTAGCGCAGGTCGCCGCCTCGCCTGGGCCCGCGACGACGGGTGGAAAACCCAAACCCTTGACCGAAGAATTCCTCGAAGATCTCGAACGGATCCCGGAAACCGCCGAAGTCGAAGCCACCGCGCGCCCCCCCGAGGCCGGAGTGCCCGAAGCGATCATAGGCGTTCCGCTTCTCCCGGTCAGAGAGCACCTGATAGGCCTCATTGATCTCCTTGAAGCGCGCCTCTGCATCGGGTTCATTGGAGACGTCGGGATGCAGCTGACGAGCCTTCTCCCGGTAGGCCTTCTTGATGTCTTGCTGCGAGGCCGAACGGTCGACCCCGAGGACTTCGTAGTAGTCACGTCTGGAGTCACGTCTAGAAACCATCATATACCCGTCTGCTTACTCCGTCTCGGTGAAATCCCCTTCCACAACGTCCTCATCCTCCGGCCCGCCGCCCGCAGCCTCTTCCCCTGGCGCTGTCGCGCCGGGGCCAGCCCCGCCCTCGTACATCGTGGCTCCCATCTGCTGCACGGCCTGTCGCAACTCCTCGCTGCGACTGCGGATCGCCCCGATGTCATCCCCGTCCAGGACGTCCCTGACGGCCTGCATCCTGGCCTCCACGTCGGCGCGCGCATCGGCCGGGATCTTCTCGCCCTGCTCACGAAGGAGCTTCTCGGCGCTGTAGACCGCGGTGTCGGCCTGGTTGCGGACCTCGACCCTCTCCTTCTTCCGTCGGTCCTCCTCGCGATGCGCCTTTGCCTCGCCGACCATCTGATCGATCTCGTCATCCGAGAGTCCACTGGAGGGGATGATCTCCATCGACTGCTCCCGAGCCGTCGCCTTATCCTCGGCCGACACGTGGAGTATCCCGTTGGCATCGATATCGAACGTCACCTCGATCTGGGGCACGCCCCGGGGCGCCGGGGGTATGCCGTCGAGGATGAACTTGCCCAGGCTCTTGTTGTCGGCCGCCATCGCCCGCTCACCCTGAAGCACGTGAATCTCCACCTGCGTCTGTCCGTCAGAGGCGGTGGAGAAGATCTGGCTCTTCCTGGTGGGAATGGTGGTGTTCCGCTCGATGAGGGCGGTGGCCACCCCACCCAGGGTCTCGATGCTGAGCGTCAGTGGGGTCACGTCGAGCAGCAGGATGTCCTTTACCTCGCCGCCGAGCACGCCGGCCTGAATCGCCGCCCCCAACGCCACCACCTCGTCGGGATTGACGCCCTTGTGCGGCTCCCGGGCGAAGAAGTCGGCCACCAGCTGCTGAATGGCAGGCATCCGCGTCTGACCACCGACCAGAATCACCTCGTCGATGTCGGAGGGGCTCAAGCTCGCATCGGACAGAGCCTGCTTGCATGGCCCAAGCGTGGCCTCAATCAGGTCCTCGGTCAGTTGCTCCAGTTTGGCCCGCGTCAGCTTCATCTGCAGATGCTTTGGGCCGGTGGCGTCGGCGGTGATGAACGGGAGGTTGATCTCCGCCTCCATCACGGTGCTCAGCTCCACCTTCGCCTTCTCGGCCGCCTCCTTCAGCCGCTGGAGGGCCTGGCGATCCCGGCGGAGATCGATCCCTTCGTCCTTCCTGAACTCGTCAGCGATCCAGTCAATGACGCGTTGGTCCCAGTCGTCGCCGCCCAGGAACGTGTCGCCGCTCGTGGAGCGGACCTCGAAGACCCCATCGCCGACGTCGAGGATGGAGACGTCGAACGTTCCACCGCCGAGATCGAAGACGGCGATGGTCTCATCCTTCTCCTTGTCCAGGCCATAGGCCAACGAGGAGGCAGTTGGTTCGTTGATGATCCGCTGCACATCGAGACCGGCAATTCGGCCGGCGTCCTTCGTCGCCTGCCGCTGGCTATCGTTGAAGTAGGCCGGCACGGTGATTACCGCCTGGGTCACCTCCTCCCCCAGAAACGCCTCGGCGTCCGCTCGAATCTTCTGCAGGATCATCGCCGAGATCTCCGGCGGGCTGTACTCCTCGCCCCCCATCCAGACACGGACGTCCCCGTTGGGGGCCTCGCTGACCTTGTAGGGGACCAGCTCAAGGGCTTTCCGCACCTGAGCGTCCCCGAACTTGCGCCCCATGAAACGCTTGATGGAGAAGATGGTGTTGTCTGGGTTGACCACGGCCTGGCGCTTGGCAACCTGCCCCACCATCCGCTCCCCGGTCTTGGGGTTGACGGCCACCACCGAGGGGAAAAGCCGTCCCCCTTCGGCGCTGGGGATGATCGTCGGCTCTCCGCCCATCATCACAGCGCAGACCGAGTTCGTGGTTCCCAGATCGATACCGATGATCTTAGCCATCGCTCATTTCGCCTTCCTCGCCCTCAACCTCCTCCTCCGGCGAGACAGGGACCGCCTTCGCCACACGCACCAACGCGGGCCTGAGCACGCGGTCTCCGAGGACATACCCCTTCTGTACCTCTCCGATGATCTCCCCTTCCTCGTAGCCCTCGGCCTCCTCGTGCGTCACGGCCTCGTGATAGTAGGGATCGAACGTCTCGCCCTGGGTTTCAATGGGCTCAACCCCCTCCGATTCGAGGATTGCCTCCAGCTTGCGCCTGATCATCAGCAGGCCTTGGCTCCAGCTCAACTGCTGAATGCCCTCTGGCATAGTAACGAACGCCCGGTCGAGGTCGTCCAGGATGGGAAGCAGCTTCCGCAGCAGGCCTGCGTTGGCCAGCTCCTGCATCTTCGCCTGCTCGGCTCGCTGACGCTTCTTGTAGTTGGAAAACTCTGCCTGAGCGCGTCGCCA
>JAWLCP010000071.1:0-13567 GCA_041687115.1 Anaerolineae bacterium | reverse complement strand
GCTTGCGATAGAGTCCCATCTCGTGCTGCACGCTGTACCAACCTTTCCTTGGCAAGTACGTAGTCAATTTCGCCGTTACTTATGGTACGGTTCACCGTAGTAAGGTAAACGGCGAACCGGAACCAAGCCGTGAGGGCCTGTAGTTGAAGCCCGCCGAACGATGCGGCGGGCTTCTCTTCTATCCCATACTCGCTTCATCTAGATCCTTGAGTGAGACTCCGTTACGCTTCCAGTGCTTTCGACCGTTTGTGTTCCCTCCCGCCACGATGGATGCAGCTGTGCTCGGACTATCGAACGGAGTATCCTTCTCAAACCTCAAGACTCCAGTCCCATCAGCCACCAAGACCCCGGCAGAGACCAGTTCGTCTCGTATCCTACACAGGAACGCACTCGCCGAGTCACGCATGGTCGTCACTGCGGTGGAGCCTTTTAGCACCACATATCCGTCGGTAGTAACCGCCATCCGTGCTACAGCATTCTTGAGCCTAAACTCAAAATACTGAGTTCCTGATCCTATCGAAGGAGCGCTGACTGCTCGCGGCTCCAGCACGTTCACTCCTGTTGCAGCCAGGAGCATCTTCATGGAATGAAGGAACAGATCTGACTCAACCTGGTCCGGCTCCGAGATACTAGGGAGGGTCGGGATTGTGGCATTGTCAAGAATGGACCTGGCGGCGCTCTTCGCTACCTGGTAGACCTGATGTTCCAGGTACTTGACTTGGGTTTTGGTGAGGTAGTCGTCCTTGCTCGTGAAGATGTACGCCCGTGTCCAAAAGTCCTTCTTCGCCACATGCGATTTGATGCGGTCAAGGACTGGGTCCCCTTCGCCCACATACAGCCTAGTCTTCTCCGGGTCCTCATCATCAGGACCCATCAGAAGGTAGACCCCCGGTCTGGTCGCCTCTTTACGGATGGAGAAGGCAGAGACAAGGTGCCTCGGAACCACGGTCCCTAGCACTGTGGAATGGGACAGTTCCAACGTCTTGATCCCGTCTGGCTTTCCGTCCACCAGGAACATCCGCATCAGCATAGACGTCGTCTCCTCAGCACATCTATCGGTCGCTATCCATTCAAGGGGAGTTCCCAGACCACTTCTATCCCTTACGGGAGTGGGCCCTGAAACACGGTTTTAAGAACAGAACTTTCCAACAGCGTCAACTCTCTCCCCAACTCGCTGACCGAGCGTAAGAGTGTATGGGTCTTATCCAGTTGTCCGTGGGCCCTACTAACGATTTCCTTCTGCTCCGCCATG
This sequence comes from Anaerolineae bacterium, assembly GCA_041687115.1. Lineage (GTDB taxonomy): Bacteria > Chloroflexota > Anaerolineae > B4-G1 > B4-G1 > SKLM01. The sequence continues at coordinate 12,315 of JAWLCP010000071.1, read as the reverse complement.
GGTGGCAAGGGGAACTCAATCTGTGCGAACCGCCCTGCGCCAAGGTGTGCTATGTTTGTAGACCACTGGGCAAGCCGCTGGAATCGTCCAGACCTCAAGTAGTATCGAAACACCAATAATGCATACTCTGGAATCACATCCTCCGAGCTTCGGAAGCGAACCAAAGTATTCTGGAAACACACGTCTGGAAGCTCTCCACGATACATCGCTGGACGGCCAACAAGTTCACGACTCTGTCCTTCGTTTAACAGAATGTCTCCATGCTTGAGGCGATAGGTCTCAAAATCCTTGTCACCAAACTGCATGCTCAAAACGTCACTGGTGTCTATCCGGTCTTCGAAGACATTAGCTGTGCGTAAGTAGGGCCGCATGTTCTCCCCTAGATGGTACTTAGGCGCACGTTGCCGTCCTAGCTGAACCTCCCCCGCCTCCCTCGCAGAAATGAACACCCAAGACGAGGGGAGTTCCCAAGCTGGCCGGAAATACTCGGACTCATGTGAGGTCGACGCCTGTGTGAGGCGTCGTGGGGCAACGGAGTGACCTGGGTGTTGTAGCCGCCAGTCGCGAGTAAGATCACCTGAGACAGCGCTGTACAGTATGTTTGTAATCAAGCTTTGGCCCTCTTGAGGTATCCCGCTTAGTGCGGCCCTTGCCCTCCGAGTACGCTCCATCATCTCCACAAGGCGACCGATGATTCGACGTTGCTCTTCTACAGGAGGAAGAGGAATCTCCAACTCCAAGAACGAGGACCCTTTCAGGTTATTGATGTTGGTTCCTGAGGATACCTCGCGTAACCAAGAGCGATACAGCGGACTTTGGAAGTACCATGTTAGCCACGGAACATGCTCTTCCCTCTTAGGGCGTATCACACCGCAAAAAGCGCCGAAAGCCATGCTTGGCAGTGGATTAGTTACAGGAGCTGCTTTGCCGACCACTGTCGCCGATCCAGATGACATTGCCAGAACAAGGTCCCCAGGTCTCAACATCTGCTCGGACTTGACGTATTCGCTCGGGACGTACACTAAGTCATCTAGTAAAATTCGGCCCCATTCAAGGTTGCCAGCCCGTAAAATTCCGATACGGGTACAAGACGACGTCGTGGACGCAACGTCCTTCGGAAACGTAACACCGCGAACGAACTCGTACAAGTCTCCACCCTTCGCTGTAGGCCAAGAGCACATCACTTGGCCCCCTCCTCGGCCAGCATCTCCGTGAGCGCCTCCATCTCCTCCAGCGCAGCACGCAGATTACCCATAATCCTCGCCGAGATTTCCTCTGGAGTTCCCAGGTCCTCTGCAGCCGTTACGCTCTCATCCCTCAGCCAGGAAATGTCCAGATTATCACCACGGGTCTTGATCTGCTCCCGGGAAAAGCTTCGGAAACGCCCCAACTCCCCTCGGTCCTGCCGAGGGGAGTTTCCGTTAGGGTCCTCCCCATAGGCTACCTCAAAATCTGCAAAGTGCGCCCGGGTCAACGGTGTCCGCTTACCAAACGAGGGCATGTTCGTCCGCATGTCGTAGACCCACACCCGCTCCGTAGGCTTCCCCGCCTGGAAGAAGAGCACGTTGGTCTTAACCCCCTGGGCGTAGAAAATGCCCGTCGGGAGCCGCAATATGGTGTGCAGATTGCACTTGTGCATCAAGTCGGCCCGGATCTGAGCACCCACGTTATCCTCAAACAGCACGTTGTCCGGGAGCACGATCGCTGCCCGCCCCCCCGGCTTCAGCGTCCGGTAGATATGCTGGAGGAAAGCCAACTGCTTGTTGGAGGTCTCAAAGGTGAAGTCATCTCGGGTGGGGCCACCACCGCCCTTCTTGGTGCCAAAGGGCGGATTGGTCATCACCACATCCACCTTGGGCAATTGCTTGCCGGCCTCCGAGAGCGTATCCCCGGAGCGCAGATCAGCCTCCACGTCGTGTAACATGCAGTTCATAAGAGCCAGCCGATGGGTGTCAGGTACCAGTTCCATGCCCAGGTAGCACTCAGTCCGCTGCTTCTCATAGTCCTCGATCTTCACGGTGCTGAAGCCGTTGGTGGTCTCCGAGAGATACTGCCAGGCCGCGACGAGGAACCCGGCCGTGCCGGCCGCCGGGTCCTGCACGACCTCACCCATGCGCGGCTTCACCAAGTGCACGATGGAGTCGATGAGCGGTCGTGGCGTGAAATACTGGCCAGCGCCTGACTTCAGCTCGCCAGCATTCTTCTCCAACAGCCCTTCATAAAGGTTGCCAAGGCCCTCCTCCTTCGCAGAGAACCAATCAAGCTGATCGATCTCGGCGATCAGCTGGGCTAGGTTCTTCGGCTGCCGTAGCGATGTGTTAGCGGCGGCGAAGATGGCTTGGACACGTTTAGACCCGTGATTTCCAAGGTAAGTAAGGAGCATCCGATAGTCGGTGAGTTGTTCCGTCCCGCCCTTCTTCACCAGGTCGCCCCACCGATAGCCCTCGGGCAGCTCATCCTCATGCCCCGTCTCCTGCATCATTTTCAGGAAGAGCAGGTAGGTCAACTCGGTCACGTACTGCTGGTACGTGATGCCGTCATCTCGCAGCGTGTTGCAGAGGTTCCAAAGCTTCGCGACGATGTCTTGCGTGGTTGCCACGGTCTAGCCAACATCCTTCCATATTTCGTCCTGCAGGTCCCGAATCACGTCCTGGACCTGACCGCCGAAGATCTTGTCAATGCGCTGGGCTCCACCCTTGGTCTTGAACTGCCCCTCGTTCAGGGCGTCCACATCGAGCACAACGTTGCCCTTGAATCCATCCGCCAACAACCGTAGCCAGTTCTTCTGCGCTTCCGTCCACTGACGGGAAGCCAAAATCCGCTGCAGTCCCCGCTCCACTCGCGCCTCATACGGCTCTAGAGCGTAGCCGAGCGCCTGCTGCCGGATATAGGCGATGATTGACGCGGCCACGTCGTGGTTGGTCTGAGCGTAGGCAGTCTTCAGGTACTGCTCCGGGTAGCCCGCCTGGTCCAACTGACGCCGGATCTCCAGCAGATCCTTCCGGGTGAGGTCACGGGGGCGCTCGCAGACCACCTTGAGAGCCGGCACGGTGTTCATGTTCTCCGTGATCCATTTCTTGAAGGACTCCAGGTAGTCCTCCGGCCGCTTTGCGTTCCCATAGCCGTAGGCGGTCTCGACTACCATATCAGGGTGCTCCGAGATCAGCGGATACCGTGGATCACCGACCCGGACCTCATCCAGGAACTTGGCTACGCCTGGGTGAGACTTCAGGTAGCCCGCCAGTTGGTCCGGGGACCAGCCCTTGGCAGCACTGGCCAGGGCCTTGGCATCCATACCGGCCAGGGCCGTGAATCCCTCGTGCTCAGCCAGGCGGCTTGCCCGGCGCTGGAGCTTGGCGATGAACTGATCCCGAGCCAACTCCTTGATGCCAGCCTTGCCTGCATCCGTCAGCTCGGCGGCCAGCTGCTCGAAGGTGACGGTCGGGTCTTTCACCACCGGCTTCATGGTGTTGACCGGGTCAAGGACCTCGTACAGCCGCACGAAGTCGAAGATGCGGAAGCTCTCCTTTTCGATCTCGGGGCAGAGACGGGTGGCTCGCCCGAGCATCTGCTCGTAGAGGATGCGGGAGCGCACCTGCCGGAGGAAGACCAGGTTGGTGATCGTCGGCACATCTATACCCGTGGAGAGCAGGTCTACTGTCACGGCGATCTTCGGGAGTTCCTCGTTCTTGTACCGCCGGATCAACTCCTGCGGTTTGTCGGCAGCGCCGGTGATCTTCTGGATGGCAGCATCAACATCCGGATAGCCCGAATCGTGGTAAGCCTCGCGGAGGAAGCGCACCACCGTATCACAGTGCTGATCAGTGACGCAGAAGATCAGGGTCTTCCCCTTCTCGGCCAGCAGGTCCCATGTGTTGGCCAACTCTTCGGCGACCGCCTTGTTGAAGCCCTCGGCCAGGACAGCTCGGTTGAAGGACTCGACCTCCAGGTTGACCTCGTCCGGCAGGGCGACAGTGTCGATAGTGCCCAGCTCGAAATTGAAGACCTGGGCCGCCTCTCCCTTGGTGAAGTGGATGCCGTGCTTCGCCAGGTCCGTCGTCACCTGGACCGGCGGCCCGTGGTCGATGAGATGTCCATCGATGACCGCCTGCCGGTAGGAGTACTGGTAGACCGGTCGCCCGAAGATCTCGGTGGTGTGGAGAGCAGGCGTGGCCGTAAGGCCGACGGCAACCGCGTCAAAGTGCTCTACCACTCGGCGATAGCGGGAGAGGTACTCTTCCTCGTTGCGGAACTCCAACTCGGCGTCGCCCATCTGGCGGTCGAGTGTATAGCCGCGATGGGCCTCATCCACCACGATGCAGTCATAGAGGCCCACGGGAGGGGTCCCCTCCTCCCCGGGGGCGAAGATGCGCCGGGAGAGCGTCTGCACGGTCTCGATGTCCAGCCGAGTCGCAGCCTCGGGTGCGTCGTCCTTCAGCCCCTTCACGTCGTAGATCTGGGTGAGCGACAGGTGTCCCTCCAAGTGAGTTGCCTGGAAGGTGGCCAGCGTCTGCTCGCCGAGCGCTTCACGGTCCACCAGGAACAGGATGCGACGGAAGCGGCCCGACTTCAGGAGCCGGTAGACCAACCCGAGAGCGGTACGCGTCTTGCCTGTACCGGTAGCCATGGCAAGCAGGATGCGCCGCTCGCCCTCGTAGACCGCCTTCTCGACCGCCTTGATCGCCTCGTTCTGGTAGTCCCGCAGTTGCAGGTAGGACAAGGGCTCGGCGGCGAGTTTGTCGTGGGCAGCCAGCAGGTTCTGCTGAAGCATCGCCTCCAGGTCCTCTGGGGTGTGGAAATCGGGCAAGGCACGGCTCCCTCCGAGGTTGCGCACATCTCGGAACCAGATCCCCGAGGACTCCAGGAGTTGCTTCAGGTAGCCTCGCCCGTTGGTGCTGAACAGGAAGGGGATACGGTTGACGCCCCAGGGGCCGCCAGGGCTGACCATATCGGAAGCGACCTCGAACTGCCGGCTGTACCGCTCGGCCTGCTCCAGGGCGGACATGACGTTCTTGTTCTTCCGCTTGGCCTCTACGACGGCCACCGGCATCAGCCCGATGAACAGGACGTAGTCGGCCCTGTCCTTGCCGCATGGCCATTCGGCGATCGCCATGTTCTGCCCGGCTTGCGGTCTGGCGCCCTTCTTGTGGGTCAGGGTGCTGCTGTTCACCGTCCAGCCGCGGTCACGCAGCAACTGGTCGATGATCTGCCGCGTCTCCGCCTCGGAGAGTTGGACCACCTCGGTCTGCTTCTTGGCACCGGCGATCAACTGGTTGATCTGATTCTGGGAGAGCTTGTCGGCCTCTTTCTTGAGCGCCTCGATCTCGGCCTGAGCCTTCGCCAGGTCCGCCTTGAGCTGTTCCTTCTCCAGTGCCTTCTCGGCGTCAAGGTCGGCGACCGGCTTGGGTAGTTTGAAGGCCTGAGCCTGGAAGGTCGGCTGACCCCCGTAGGCGCGGATGAACCAGACGGCGATCGTGTGCGCCATCTTCAACGTGGTCTCGGCTTCCTCGTGATCGCCCGCAAGGCCGTGCACAGCGGCGTTACCCGTCTTGCGGATCGAGTGGAAGAGCCGAGCAATCTCGCCGCTGATCGCTCCGGCGTTCTCCAGCTTCTTGAGCGCTTCGAGTTGGGTCTCGTCGGGACCGGCGGGCAGTCCCACCTTGGCAGCCACACGTTTGGTCACGATCTCAGCCAACTGGCGCGTCTTTGTCAGGGACCCGTTGGGGTCCTCCGCCAGGTAGGCCTCAGCGAAACTGGCGATCTTGTCGAGCATGGGCGAGACCGCCACCAGGAAGCCGAAGTTCTGGGAGCGCGGTTGCGGAGTGCTCAGGTTTCATCCCTCTTTTCACGACCGTATCGAGGGCGCCCCGGTCAGTGGGGCGCAACTTCCTTCACCATCAATCTTTCGATACTAGGGAATCAGTCTCCTGTAGGTTCCAGTACCTGAACCCATACAACCTAATTAGATCACACCCTGGTGACAACCGTCTGTCATCGAGCGGGAAGGCGTAAAGACCGAAGCTTCAAACAGATATCATCACCCTGATATGCGTCATGAACGCAATCGGGGAGGTGATACAAGTGAAGATCATTCGCACCGGAGCCGACGTCGCTGGACTGCGGTCAACATCCTCTCTCGATGGTCGGTACCAAGCCTATCTGGAGAACCTGTTCACCCAACTTCGGGATTCGCTTCAGGATGATGAGGAGGACGAGTTCTGTCTGGACAAGCACGGCTACATCGTGCTGCTGGAAGCAGGCGACGACCTTCGCCGACTACCCGGCATCGGGCTGGACCACCTGCCGGATGGGCTGCTGGGTACCTGGCCCGAGTACGTGGAGGAGATCGACCTGGAAGGATTCCGCATCTACAGGCTACTGGTCCTTTACGACAACGAGTACGGGCACATCTTCCTATCGATTAAGGGACAGCTCGACGAGGAGGCAGAGACATGGCTCCAGGGGCTCGCCGAGTGAAGGTCAACAAGAACGACTGAGGCGCCTACTCCCGACAGGGGAGTGGGCGCCTTCTGCGTCTGGCACGAAGTCATGAGAAAGGTGGAGCGCAGAGATGGGTATGGGACTCTGGGGAACGACGATGGGCAGGATCTTGCGGCTTCTTTCGGCCTCCGGGAAGGCGGACTGGGTCAAGGTGTACCACAGCGAGGACGTAGTCAGCATTGGTGTGGCTGACGTCAACGGCAAGCGACTCTACCTGATCAACGGGAACGGCGAGCAGTCGGCCTATGTCTCCAACCAGCACTATGGCAGTCCTCTGGAGATGGACGAGGTTGACCCCGCCATCCCCTCGTTGGAGTTGATGCAGGGGGAAGACTCGGTCATGGTCTACGGGCCGGACTCCTACCTCCTTCTGGGCGACACGAAGGTCGCCGCGGTGCTGGCCGAGCTGGGGCTGTCTCCGGGCGACCCGGCGCCCGTTCGACCTGTGGCCGGCCTGGACGACGACAGCGAATCGGCAAGACTCCACGGGCATCCCGATTGGGACGAGGCCGAGGAGCATGCCGACGAGTGGCTGACCGCTACCGAAGTGGAGCAGCGTATTGAGGCCGAGAGGGAGATCCGTCAGCGGTACGGCCTGCCCTTTGACGAGGCCGAGATCCGGACACGCACCCAGAAGTATGGCTCGTAGAGCCCGTAGCAGACCGAGAAAGACGGAGGTGAATAGGGGAGGGCCGAGGTTGCCCTCCCCTCCTGTATGCCCGCAAAACGTGTCAACGTGGTCAGTGTCCGCCTCGTCAGGGACGCCACCATGCTCTATGCCCCCAGGTCTCTCAGGTCGCCGGCCCAGGCGGCCGACTTCTTCCGGCAGTTCGTCGGCGATTCGGACCGGGAGCAGTTCGCCCGTGGCCTGCGTCAACGCCAAGAACGAGGTCAACGCAATCGAGATCGTGAGCACCGGTACGCTCAGCTCAGCCCTGGTCCATCCCAGGGAGATCTTCAAGGCGGCCATCCTCTCGAACGCCCATGCGGTGATCCTGTGCCATAATCACCCTTCCGGAGATCCTGCCCCCTCCCGAGAGGACCGGGAGATCACCCGGCGGCTCGTGGAGGCCGGTATGCTCATGGGGATCGAGGTGTTGGATCACGTGATCATCGGGGATCACCATCGGTACGTTAGCTTTCGCGAGCGTGGCCTGCTGGGGTGAGACTGCTGACTCAAATGCTGAATGGACAGGAGGTGAGACGCCGTGAAGCCTCTATTGGTGGAGATCGTGATCCGTGTGGTGGTTGAGTTGCCGAAGAAGAAATAGCAGGTGAAGGATCTTCCCCCGTGTGCACAATCCATGTAGTCCCTCGCCCCGCTTCGCTCACTGCCACGGAAGCTCGCCCTGTGAAGCCGCTCACGGCAGAACAGGACGAGCCATCACGCTTGACGACGGTCTGAAGACGCTGCTGGTGAGTCCAGATGGCCTGAATAGGGGGCGCGCCCGCATGATTTTCTGCAAATCGTGGTACGAGGGAACCTACGACTGTGGCGGGGAACCAGGTACCGGCCCTCGCTTCTTCCTCGGAGGGATGGCCGAAACGGAGGATAGCCCCGTCCTGCTGATTGGAGGTGTTGAGGTGGCCGGCGGTTGGCTCCTCTTTGCTCAGAGGTCTTCTGCCACCCGGTCGGCATCAAGTGAAGCACCCCTTCCGACGACGGTGCAGGAGTACCGGAGTTTCGATGATCAGTGTGATGACCCGATTATGTCCTTGATTCTGAACACTGACTGCCCTGGGTGGGAATGGGATGTCGTCCACTCGGTGTTTGCAGAGCGGGGAGAGTTCGTGGTTAGCTTTACCTCGAAGGACTCTAAGCGAGCCGGCCCAAATGAGCTACGCCACTGGATCGGCGAAGCTATGCAGTGTTGCGACTGAGGCTTTGGTCGACTAACCAGGATCTACTCCTGGTTTTTTTCTGAATAGAAGAAATTACTTGTAATAGATTCCATCAACACTATTTGTAGGCTAACTTTTTGGGTGCATAATCGATTTTACACCTGTCCGTTCAAGGCTTGACAGTTCCCGAGCGTTTGGGCCTCAAGTGAGAAGGGCTCCGGCGGTTGACAGCCGGGAGTGCCTGATCTAAGAGCCCTCCGCCGATTTAACTACCAGATTTATGAGCTATTTACAGCAAGTGACACAATCGCTATAGTCAATCGAGCAGGCGACCGCATAGGCACCCTGTAAACAAACTTGTTCAGGAGTGAGCCCGATGCCGAAGACCACCAACCGAAGGAACCCCATCTTGCCCAACACCCTCCACAGAACCCATACCAGGCCGGCGACCACCCTCGACCTGGCTGAGTACGATGAGGCCTTTGCCTCGGCGCCGTCGGAGCGGACCTGGTCTAGCCCCCCGGAGGGTAGGTACACCGTCCTCGTGGAGGCTGTCACGATCGAGGAGTCGACGAACGTCCCCGGGCACTCCCACCGCCTCAACTGGAAGCTTCGCATCCTGGGGCCGACCGCCATCAACCAGTACCTCTACAAGCGGAACTACATCGGCAAGGAGTCCATTGCGTTTCTCAAGCAGGACCTCTACCTCTGCGGTGTTCGCCTCAACAGCGTCTCGAATCTCCCGGCCGAACTGCACCGCCTGAAGGGGCTGCGGCTGGAGGTCAACCTCCGCTTGAAGGATGGGTACCAGAGGGTCTACTTCCACCGTCTGCTTGAGCCTCCCAAGGTGCGGTCTGCTCCTGCGTATGACGAGGACATCGAAGATGACGACAACCCGGACGACGAGTGTGACCAGGAGGACGAGGGTTAGGGACCTCAACCGGGCTAAACCCAATCTTCGCTTTGACCACCCGGGTCCTCGGTTCCGACTCGCTCTATTCGAGGGGAGACTCAGCCATGCACCACGAGCCGACCGCCAACCCGCCTCCCAGTCGACTGCCGATCGACGCCACCTCGCAGGACCTCACCTCCCAGATGGAGGCCGCCTGGAAGGCGATCAAGCAGGCCAACACCCGGACTCTTTTCCTGGTCTCCTTCGCCGGTCAGCTCACCCGGCTGGTCCCCGACAGGAACGGGCTCCGCCTCATCACCATGAACGAAGCCTCGTTCCGGAACCTGCTGGAGGAAGTCGCTTACTGGTACAAGCCCGGTGACGACGATTCGGACCCGGGCAAGCGCAAGCCACGCTACCCTCCGTGGGACGTTGCCAGGGCGATGCTGGCCGAGGTCCAGCCACCCGTTCCCACCCTGACGAGGGTCGTTGACTTCCCCGTCCTCACCTCCAAAGGGACGCTCGTCTGTGAGCCCGGATACGACGCTGAGTCTGGGATCTGGTACCAGGGGTCGCTTGGGAGGGTCACGCCTCCGAGCAATCCTAGCCGGGATCAGATCGAGGCAGCCAAGACCCTCATTCTCTCGGAACTTCTGGGGGACTTCCCCCTTCGCGGATGACGCCAGCCTCGCCCACGCTGTGGGCCTCATGATCCTCCCGTTTGTGCGGCCGTACATCTCCGGCCCGACCCCCCTCCACGTGATCGACGCCGTCTCCGGCCAGGGCACGGGCAAGAGCCTCCTGGCCGACGTACTGGCGGGGGCGGGGGTGGCGCTAGGCCGACGGACGCCGAGGATGGCCCCGGCCAACTCGGAGGAGGAGTGGCGAAAGCGGATCACCTCGGCCTTGATGACCGCTCCCACCGTGGTCCTGATCGACAACGTGCAGTCCGAACTCGACTCGGCCGCCCTGGCAAACGCCCTGACGGCGATCGAGTACGAGGACCGCCTCCTCGGTGGCAACCGACTAGTCAGCCTCCCCGTTCAGTGCGCATGGGTCGTCACGGGGAATGCAGTCCGCACCTCTCGGGAGATCGCCCGCCGCTCCGTCGTCATCAAGCTGGATGCCCGGACAGACCAGCCCTGGTTCAGGGCCGACTTCCGGCACCCTGACCTTCTCGGCTGGAGTGCCCAGCAGCGAGAGAATCTCGTCGCGGCAGTGCTTACTCTGATCGAGGCGTGGCGAGCTGCCGGGCTACCCCGAGCCAAGACTGCCCTCGGCAACTACGAGGAGTGGGCGAGGGTCGTCGGCGGTATCCTCGACGTGGCTGGGATCCCTGGCTTCCTCTCCAACCTCTTCGGATCTCAGGCAGAGATCGACCAGGAGACCCTTGCCTGGCGGGAGTTCGTCGATGTCTGGTGGACCAAATACGAGTCGGCAGAGATCTCGGCTTCTCAACTGGAGACCCTGGCGAAGGAGTACGACCTCCTGTCCACTCTGCTGTCGGGTAGTCGCTCTAGCGCCATCAAGCTGGGGATGGCCCTCACAAGAATGGTCGGACGGCAGGTTGGCGGCCACCGGATCACCCAGGGTCGGGGCGACAGGAAGACCAAGGTCAAGGGCTACCGCCTGGAGCGCCTTGCCTCTGCGGGGGCCTCGGTGGAACAGCGCACCTCACCGCTCGCCCCCCGCCCCCGGTGACCATGTAGCACAAGGAATTTGACGACTGGCGGGGACTTCGGGGACCTGGGACCACCCCTATGTCCCCGCTAGGGCTACCGAGGAGTACCGATTCGAGTTCCCCGGGCTGTAACAAGCCCCCGCTGTCCCCGCCAATCGGACTCGCCCATGTCTCTCAACAACCCCTTGGTGGGGGACCTCGGTCCAAGAGTCCCCGCCCCGTTACCCAGGTTCCCGCCCAATCCCGAGGAGGAGATCGGATGCATTCCGTCAACGACCAGACAGACCGCTACGACCTGGTCCTGTCCCTGCTCGCCCAGCTCGTCCTCGCCTCGTCCCAGACTCTCGGGGCCGTCGTGCGGTACCGGGTCCCAGAAGCCGTCCTTGACGAGATCAAGCAGTTGCTTGAGGAGGAGGAAGACGAGTGGATGGACCTGGAGATGATCACAGATCTGCTCGGCACCCGTGACGTCGTCCGCCTCATGTAGCCCAAAAAGGAGAGAGCAATCGTGAACGACATCACCCGCGTCGCCATCTACGCCCGCGTCAGCACCGAGGAGCAGGCGGACCACGGCTACTCGATTGACGCCCAGCTGGAGACCCTCCGGGAGTATGTGAAGAAGAGCAACAGCAAGATCGTTTCCGGCGAGTACGTCGACGCCGGGGTCTCCGGCAAGTCGATCGAGGGGCGGGGGGAGCTGCAGCGGCTCCTAGCCCACGCCAAGGAGGGCCGGTTCGACGAGGTTATAGTCTGGAAGGTCAACCGGCTGGCCCGGAACACCATCGACCTGCTGCAGATCGTCGACCACCTCAACCGCTACAACATCTCCTTCCGGAGCTTCTCGGAGAGCTTTGAGACGGAGACCCCGATGGGCAAGTTCGCCCTGCAGATGATGGGGGCCGTCGGCGAGTTCGAGCGGAACACTATCGTCGACAACGTCCGCCTGGGCATGAGGCAGCGCGCGAAGAAGGGCAAGTGGAACGGCGGAGTCGTCCTCGGCTACCGGAGCATCAAGGCCGGCGACCAGTCCACGCTCGAAGTGATCCCCGAGGAGGCCGCCATCGTGCGCCGGATCTTCGAGCTCTACACCACCGAGAAGGGGCTGTGGGGCGTGGCCAGCCAGTTAAACCAGGAGGGCCACCGGACGAAGCTCGGAAACCTGTTCAGCCCGCAGGGGATCGCCAAGATCCTGGACAACCCGGTCTACATCGGCAAGATCCGCTACGACGTCCAGCAGGACTGGGGGCGGAAGCGCCGCAAGGGGACCAACAAGGAGCCCATCGTCTCCGACGGGAACCACGAGCCCATCGTACCCGAGGAACTCTGGGGCAAGGTCCGGACCCTGCGGGAGGCCAAGGCCAGCAAGCCCCCCAGGACCTTCTACGGGGAGTACCCGCTT
>JAWLCP010000070.1:9904-13614 GCA_041687115.1 Anaerolineae bacterium | reverse complement strand
TATTCTATCTCCAGAACCACCACGTCCACCGGCGCCTTCTCCCTGAACGTCTCAGCGGATTCCAACGAACCGATTCCCCTCCCCACGTGCATGGGGATGACCACCTTCGGCTGGATCGCTTCCGCCGCTTGCACCGCTTCCTCTGCCGTCATGACGTACGTTCCGCTTACAGGCAGGAGGGCGATGTCGATCCCTCGCAGGTCCGCCATCTCCGGGATGAAGTCCGTGTCTCCTGCGTGGTAGATGCGCTTCCCCTCCAGCGTGATCACGAACCCCACGTGGCCTGCCTCCTTCGGGTGGAACGGCACTCCAGGGCTCCGGAACTTGTTCACGTTGTACGCTGGTACCGCCTCCACCTCTATCCCCCGCACCTCCACCGTGTCGCCCGGCTCCACGATTCGCACGTCGCCCGTGAGCTTCTTGGCCGCTGCTGCAATCGTCACGATGGTCGTCTTGTCCCCCTGGATCTTGGTCACGTCTTCTGGGGAGCAATGGTCGTGGTGATCGTGAGAGATGAAGATCACGTCCGCCTCTGGGTTTCCCTCGCCCAGTTCATAGGGGTCGAGATAGATGGTCTCCGGGCCGTCGATCCGGAACGCATCGTGGCCCAACCAGTGAATCTGTTCCAGCATCGCTCATCCTCCTCTCTGTGGGTCGAAGATCTGTTTCCTGCAGGGGGATTATACCTGAATGATCGTGTTTCAAAAGCCCAAGCGAGACGGGGGTCGACCGGGCGGCTGCCCGTCGATCCTGTTCTCGCAGGGATCTCTTCTCTCAAGGCTGTCGATTCGCGAGCGAGCCCAAGGGGATAGGTCGCCAGGCCCGCTCGGCTTCTCGGGTACCGGCGGGCCCGGCAGATGAGATGAACGTTGCTACAGAAGTGGGGAATGAGTCAGGTTAACTCCGCAGTCCTGCCTGGGGGGAATCCTCAGTCTGTTCTCCGACTACGCCTAGCCGGCTGCGTGTTGAACCGCCGGGCGGAACTTGTAGCCGTAGATGATAGCACCTTCCTCGCCGCCGCTCTGGACGCGGCGTGTCACCATCTCAACCGGCATCCCGATGCTCACCTCCTCGGTGTCCACGTCGGTGAGTTGCGCGGTGACCATCGGCCCCTCTTCAAGGCGCACCAGTGCCACCGTGTACGGTGCGAACTCCTCGAACCCGTGCGGCGGGTGATAGACAGTGCTGTAGGAATAGACCTCGCCTCGGCCGCTGAAAGCCACCTCTGTCTGTTCCACCGTCTCGCATTCTGGGCACACGTCGCGTGGAGGGAATATCCTCGCGCCGCACTTCTCACAGATCTCTCCCACCAACCGATACCGTTGCTGCTGTAGTCTCCAATTCCTCGGGATGTTGTTCATCTTAGAACCTCCTCATAGGACGGTGAACTCGTCGGGAGCTCACCAGCCCCTGTCCTATATGCTCTCCAATACATGTGTGATCACCGTGGCCCCACTGCCTCCGATGTTCTGGGCCATTCCGACTTGTGCGTTCGGCACCTGATTCTTGCCGGCAAGACCTCGCAGCTGCTGCACCACCTCGACGATCTGGTAGATCCCTGTCGCCCCCACGGGGTGTCCGCGGGCTTTCAGTCCTCCCATCGTGGTCACCGGAATTCGTCCATCGATGCCGATCTCCCCATCCAGCGCCAGCGCCAGTCCTTTCCCTTTGTCTGCAAACCCCGCCGCCTCCAGGCTCAGTGCCGCCATGATGCTGAAGGCGTCGTGCACTTCGAATAGGTCGATGTCTCTGGGGCCCATGCCCGCCTGATCGTATGCACGATGAGTCGAGAGCCTCGCCGCCTCGAGCACCAGGGGCTCCCGTCGATCGTGGACCGCAACGGTGTCCGTTCCCACCGTCGAGGCCGCGATCCTCACCGCTCCCACCGGGTGATTCCTGACGTCATCCACCGGTGCCAACACCACCGCTGCTGCGCCATCGCAGATTGGTGAGCTGTCCAGCAGGTTGATTGGATCGGAGATCATCCTCGCCTTCGCGAACTTCTCGGCGCTCACCGGGAAGCGAAACATCGCGTATCGATTATTGACCGCGTTTCGGTGCGCGTTTACGGCAAAGGGTGCGAAGTCCTGGTGACTGTATTCGTGTTCGTGCATGTACCGCCGCATCAGCAATGCGTTGAGCGTCACGAATGAGGCTCCCTGGGCGGCCTCGTAGTCGGCGTCAGCCGCCATCGCCAGCGCTGCTGTCGTCTCGGGGCCCAGTGTATCCGTCATCTTCTCCACGCCGACCACGATCACGATGTCTGCCAGGCCGCCCGCGACGGCGATGTACCCGATCCGCAGGGCTGCGGCGCCAGAGCCGCAGGCTGCCTCAATCTTGAACGCTTCAATGCCTCGCAGCCCCGCGAAGTCGGCCACCAGTGCGCCGAGGTGCTCCTGCCCTTCCAGCTCGCCCGACAGCATGTTGCCGACGTACAGCGCGTCGGCGTTCATCACCCCGGCATCAGCCATTGCCGATTGCACCGCCCCCAGCGCCAGATGCCGCAGGCTGATACCCCAGTGTTCACCGACTTCAGTCTGTCCAACTCCGATGATGGCAACATCTCTCATAGCCAGTATTCCGGTCGCGAGGCAGGTTACCCCGTCGTGTCAAACCATTTCTCTTGGACGGCGGTTACTTGACCAACATCTTAGTGTAACGAACGTAGGTTGCATAGTCAACTTCAACCCGACGCGCGATGTAGTCTCGCGTCGATGGCGCTCGCCGCTGCCGGTCGACGACCGAATCGGTGACCTGGAGGGACAGAGCATCCGAGCCTGCTCCAGAGCCGTAGCTGGCCAGAAGCACTCGGTCGCCCGGCCGCGCCACATCCAGAACCGCCGTCAGGCCCAGCGGTGAGGAGCCGGCATAGGTGTTTCCAATTTCGTTCACCAGAAGCCCATCCTGAATCTGTTCACTCGTGAACCCCAGGCTCTTCGCTATCTTCACCGGGAACTTCACGTTGGGCTGGTGGAAGACCGCGTACTTGTAGTCACCGGCCGTGGTTCCCAGAGCTTCCATCAACCCTTCGACGGCCCCTGCAGTGTGGGTGAAGTAGGCCGGCTGGCCCGTGAACCGCCCCCCATGCGACGGGTATCGCTGATAGGCCCGCCGCCAGAAATCGGGGATGTCCGTCGCGTAGGAAAGCGAACCTTCCAGCCTTGCCAACGCTTCCTCCGCTGGCCCGATGAGGAAGGCAGCGCTCGCGGCGGCCGCCGTGTACTCCAGCGCGTCCGACGGTCGAGCCTGAGCGGTATCCGAGCCGATGGCCAGTGCGTAGCGGGCCATCTGAGAGCCCACGAACCCAATCGCTGCCTGGATCGCCTCCGTTCCTGCCTTGCAGGCGAACTCCCAGTCACCTGCTTGCGTATGGGGCGTGGCACCGATGGCCTCGGCTACAATGGTCGACGTGGGCTTCACTGCGTATGGATGGGACTCGCTCCCCACCCACACCGCTCGGATCTCCCTCGGATCGATGTCGCCTGCGCGGGCCAGGGCGTTGCGGGCGGCCTCCAGGGACATCGTTACCACGTCCTCGTCCAGGCCCGGCACGGACTTCTCCTCGATGGGCGTGCCTCCCTTGCCGTCCATCCAGACGCGAGCGACCTCCCTGGCAGGCAGTCGATAGCGGGGCACGTACGCACCGTAACCGACGATGCCAACGTCGCGCTTGGGTTTGAGCAAGGTCACCTGATCATCGCCCATCGTAT
>JAWLCP010000070.1:0-9804 GCA_041687115.1 Anaerolineae bacterium | reverse complement strand
CGCCCTCCTGTGATCTCCTCGATGCGCGGGGCAAGCGCCTCGCACGCCGTGTTGACTGCGTTGGCGCCCATCGCGTCGCGGCAGTCGAGCGTGAGATGCACGATCAGCATCGGGCCCACCGTCGTCCCTTCGATGACGCGGACCTCTATGTCTCGCGCTCCTCCGCCCAGCTCGACCAGAACCGGATCGGTTTCGTCTGCCTCGGCCAGCAGTTCCTCCCGTGAGCACAGGACGTCGAACCGCGCCGACCAGGGATCGGCGACGTCGAGCACTTGGATCTGCCCGATCATCTCTGCCGGTGTGGCCGTGGCGTGGAAGCCGCCTCCGGCGCGAGCCAGCTTGGCGGCGAGAGATGCGCCGGCCACCACCGACGGTTCCTCGATGACCATCGGCACCAACACGTCTCGCCCGTTGATCAGGAAATTGACCGCGATTCCCAGCGGCAGCGCGTGCACGCCGATTACGTTCTCGATCATCTCGTCCGCCTGTGCTCGGTCGAGCCCCATCGAGCCGCGCAGCGTCGCCGTCTCCTCTGAGGAGAGCCCTGCCCAGCGGGCGACCTGTGAGACGCGGTCCTCCAACGGCTGATTGTAGAATCCCGCCAGCCGAGAGGATCGCCTCACCATCTACGTCTCCTTGTTTCCACTGTCTTCAACTCTGAGTACATTCAACACACCAAAACCGCCGGACGACTGCTGTCCCCGGCGGCATGTTCCCCAACAGTATACCACCTACGTGCTCCCAAAACCTACCAAGTCACCATC
The DNA here is from genome assembly GCA_041687115.1 of Anaerolineae bacterium. Lineage (GTDB taxonomy): Bacteria > Chloroflexota > Anaerolineae > B4-G1 > B4-G1 > SKLM01. The sequence continues at coordinate 9,040 of JAWLCP010000070.1, read as the reverse complement.
TCTGACTTCCAAAAAGCTGTCAACGGCCTCCCGTCGGTAGCTTTGCTTCCCTTGAACGACTCACCGGTTGGGCAGTCCACGCGTGTGGTGTCCGTACGTCCTTTCAGTTGCCTGAACAGTGTGTGCCGTCGTCCGCGCCGGACAGCGTCCATTCGATGATCTCCGGCGGGGAAAGGAAACGAGCACGGGGAGCGCCCAGGCCTTCCATCCCCAGCCCTCGACTGACGTAGAGGGTGGTGCCCCGCTCCTCATATCGCCCCATCTCGTACCGCTTCCAGAACGCGGAGCTCGTGATGAGCGCGCCGAAGAACGGCAGGCGGATCTGCCCCCCGTGCGTGTGTCCGCACACATAGAGGTCCACGCCCGATTCCACCGCCTCTGGCATGAGGTCAGGCGAGTGATACAGCAGCAGGGTGAACGAATCGGCGGGCACGTCCGCCAGAAGGTGGCGCAGACGAGGCGCGTCGCGCGAACGCTCCCGGGTACATCGCAATCCAGCGATGCACAGACTCTGGTCACCAATCTCCACCTCTGCGACCTCGTCCAAGAGCCAGAGGATCGGAAGCCCATCGAAGATCCTCGGCACCACCTCCTTCAGGTCCACTGGAGGGCTTCCCGTGACGGCATACACGGGACCGCGACACCGCTCGCAGATCCGCGCCAGTAGATCGCGTGCCTCCTCTTGCGATTCTGGGTCTCGAACGCTCGATAGATTGAGGTAGTCGCCGGTGAGCACCACGAGATCTGGATTGAGTCTCTCCACGAGGTCCAGGAGCCTCTGCTCCCGTGGCGTGATCCGCTCGATGTGCAGATCGCTGATGTGCAGCAGCCGGAGCTCCGTCTGGTCATTGAGCTTGGGGGAGTGCAAGGACTCGTGCGTTACCCCCACGCGGAACGGCTCGACCCACGTTGCGTAGATGGAGACCGCAGTGATGGCCATCTGCGCCATCCCAATCGCTATCAGGGCCGGTGCATCGCCCCACACCACCCCGCCGCCGAAGGTCAGGCAGACCCGAACCAACGTCAATGTCAGCAGCGATGGTGTCACCGGTCCGAACGAGCGGTTCAGCCGGGGCAGCAGCGCCAGCCCTGCGCCGTCGAGGGCCATGAAGGCGAGCGATATCCCGGCCGCCGGGATACGCAGGGGGCCCCACGGCCAGCACGCGATGGCGGTCAGCGCCAACCACGCGGGCAACAGCAGCAAGGGAGGGATGCGGCTGAGGAGTTCCGTGAGAACGAGGGCGAAATGGAGTGCTCTCGGACGATAGTCCGGGGGATGGAGAATTTCGTCGACTGTGACGTCGCGCTTCGATTCTGAGGTCGGCATGACGATCAGGCGCCGGCCGTGGCGGGGCTGCCACACGATGCGTACACGCCTGGTGGCGGGGTGGGCTTCACGACACCACCTCCAGGACGGTTCGCAGCCGGTCTGGCACGTTCGTCATGATCCCGTCCACTCCCCACTGCACGAGGCGTCGCATCTCGCTGGAGTCATCCACCGTCCAGACGTGTATGCGGTGGTTGTGTTCCCGTATCCAGTTCATGTGGCCTTCGTCAAGCGTTCTGGCGTGAGGATGCATGGCCGTGTAAGGCCGCGCCGAGACCAGTCGGGCGAGGGCCAGCCGGGCTCTGATGGTGTACAGCATACCGGTGAGGATCTGCGGCGCGATCTCCTGGACGTGGCGCAGGGCCAGGAGGTTGAACGAGGAAACCAGCACCCGCTCGGCCAACCGGTGGTGTTCGACCAGATCGACCACCGCACGTACCAGCCCGCGATCTACCAGCCCCTCGCCCTTCAGCTCGATGTTGAGCAGTAGTTGGTCTCCTACGGTCGCCACCGTCTCTGCCAGCGTCGGGATGCGCTCGCCCGCGAACGCCGGCCCGAACCAGCTGCCGGCGTCGAGCTGCTTCAGTTCCGCCAGCGTCATCCCTGCCACCCGACCACTGCCGTCTGTGGTCGCATCCACGCTGGGGTCGTGGATCACCACGGGCACCCCGTCGGCGCAGAGCCGGACGTCCAGTTCGATCCCGTCGGCGCGGAGCTGTGCCGCCTTTTCGAAGGCCGCCAGCGTATTCTCCGGCGCCACGGCGCTGGCACCGCGGTGGGCGATGTTCAGCGTCCGCCCCGCTGTCAGGAAGCTATCGGGCATATCTGTTTATGTCCCTGTTGAAGAACTCCCCCGAACGGGCGAGCGTCTCCGTCGTCGGCTCTTGATGCGCCATCCACGCCAGACGGGGGGTGCGAGGGCCGGTGCTGGCTTACTCATCGCCGATCCACGCCTCGTAGAGGTCGCGGTATTCCCTGCCCGCGACCGTCTCCACAGCCGCCAGCCAGTCTGTCGGGGTGGCGATGAGGTACCGATTCTGTTCGAAGTACGTCTGCAGGATCTCCCAGAAGGCCCTATCTCCTACCTCTTGGCGCAGTTCATGGAAGTAGAGAGGTCCCTTCTGGTAGACGACCAGGCCATACTCGCTGCCGCTGTAGGCGGCGACGGGCAGGCCGGCTGGCTTGTCGCGTCCGCTCTCCTCGAGTTGTTGGGATGGCTCCTGGAACATGCTCTCAAGCAGCCTCTTCGCCACCTCCTCCCCATACCGTTCCTCGAAGTAGAGCAGTGTGCAGTACTGCGTCAGCGCCTCATCGAGCCACGGCTCGTCCACCTGGTCGTTGCCTACCAGGCTGTACCACCACTGGTGGAGCACCTCGTGCACCACCACCCATTCCATGCGGCTGCCTCCATCCCCGTAGTACGCGCTGTTGATCACCACCAGACCCGGGTACTCGATCCCTCCTGCCAGCGTTGGAGTCTCTACCACGTCCAACTCGCTGAACGGATATGTGCCAATGCGCGCGTCGAATAGCCGCAGCGCCGCGCTCGCGTAGTCCAGCGCTCTCGCGCCACCTTCCTCGTGCCCCGTGCAGAAGACGCTGTTGACCGTCACCCCCTTCACCTCGTCGCTCTCCACCCGGTAGTCCCCGCCCAGTACCGCGTTGAAGTCCCGCATGGGGGCTGCGGTGCACGACCACGTGTTCTGCCCGCCATCGGCCGGGAACACGGTGCAGGTTCCGGAGGCTGCCAGCGTCATCGTCTGCGGAGCGGTGATGCTGACGTTGAAGAACGCCACGTCGGAGAAGACCGCGTCCCCGTGGATGGGGGCGAGCTCCACGTTCCACCCCTCGTTGTTGTACACCGGCACCAGCGGATATGCGTTTGCCAGCGCCACCGTATCGTCGTAGATCCCCAACTGCCGGTATCCTCCCCCCGGCTCTCGGCTGTCCGCAGGGTGTTGATCCGTGGGCAGGGCAAGCGTGAAGTCCAGTGCCACGTCAACGACCGCCCTCGGGGGCAGCGCTGCCTCCAGAGGCACGCGCAGGGCGCCTCCGCCCAGTTCGCTCACGGGCTCGACGGACCGCCCATCGATGGTGAGATGGGTCACCGTCATCGTCCCGCCATAGCCCGGGGTATTGGGAAACAGCCGCAGGATGAGGCTCTCAAGGGGGACGGTCTCCGTGTTCGTGTAGGCGATCCCCTCGGTACCATAGACCATCGCCTCGTCGAGATCGATGGTCAGCTCCAGGTCGTACCGGGTTGCGTCGGGGAACCGGTCCACGTCCTCACGAAACTCTGGTCTGAGCCCCTGGCCGTAATCGGGAGCCGGGGTGCTGGGAGGACGCGTGGACGTGCCCGTGGGCACGGCAGTGCGAGGCGGCACCGGAGATGGACTCGCAACGGGCGGCGGGCTCGGGGTTGCGGGCGGGCTTGGACTGCGCCTCGGCCTTGCCAGACGCCAGGCGGAGACGATCAGAAACCCGAATAAGATGAATAGACCGAGGATGATCAACCACGTCTGCCTCGCTGCCCGTTCACCCCCCGATGTGCCCGCGTCCCCCCTACTCATCAGGATCTCCTCCAATCCATTTGTCGTAGAGATCCTGATGGCGGCCGCCTGTGACGTCTTCCACCGTCTCTAGGAATGCGGCTGGCGTGGCGATCTGGTAGCGGTGCCGCTCATAGTACGCCTGCAGAATCTCGAAGAAGGAGTCGTCTCCCACTCTTTCCCGCAACGCATGGAAGTAGAGAGCGCCTTTGTCGTACACCACGGCCCAATAGAGATCAGGTGGATACGAATCGGCTGGCAGTCCTGCGGGCATATCGCGCCCTGTCCCTTTCAGGCTCTCATAGGTCTGAATGAACTCGCTGTACAGGATACCGTCGGCCCTTTCCTTCCCATACGCTTCCTCGTAGTAAAGGAGCGTGCTGTACTGGGTGAGTGCCTCGTCGAGCCACGGTTCATCGACCTGGTCGTTGCCGACCACCACCGTCCACCACTGATGGGCCACCTCGTGAGCCGTGAGCCATTCTACACCCACCACGCCCGGGTAGAGCCTGTCTTCGATCACGACCAGGCTGGAGTATTCCATTCCCCCCAGGCGGTTCGGTGTCTCGACGACGTCCAGTTCCGTATAGGGATAAGGGCCGAAGAGGCCGCTAAACGTCTCCAGCGCTCTCACAGCGACGTCGAGGGCCTTCCCACCGCCCGCCCCGTGCCGCCGGTAGAAGTAACTGTTCACCACCACGCCCGCGACTTCCCGGGCGGCTCGCTCGTAATCCCCTCCCAGGATCAGCGCGAAGTCTCGCATCGGACCCGCCTCGCACAGCCACGTTCCTTCTTGGGGATGGCTGCAAGCACCGCTGGAGATCAACGTGAACTCTGGGGGGGCCGCGATCCTCACCTTATAGATCGAGACGTCCGCGAAGATGTCGTCCCCGTGCACGGGGGCGATCTCGATATTCCAGCCGTCTTCGTCGTGGACAGGGATCAGCGGGTAGACGGTGGGTAAGGCCATCACCCCCTGGACGTAGGAGAACAACCCGTGGCCGTACGCACCCGACGTGGGGACATCGACGGTGAAGTCCATGGCCAGCGTGAGGGTCCGACCTGACTTGAGCGGCGGATCCAGCGGCACCCGCAGTGCACTCCCCTCTGACTCGACCGATGGCGTGATCGGTCGGCTATCCTTCAGGAGATGAGTGACCGTCATCGCCCCGCCGTAGGCTCGGGTGCTCGGAAAGAGCCTTAGATATAGGGCGTCCAGTGGGTCTCGTTCTCGATTCGTATACGTGATCTGTTGGCGGCCGGTTACTTGGGCGGAGGCGGGATCTATTGTGAGTTCGATGTCATATCGTGAGGCTGGCTGGCAGACCTGAATGTCGTCGGCGAACTGCTGGCGAAGACAGACCTCCGGAAGCGGAGGCGGCGTCGGTGTCGGCGTCCGTGTTGGTATGCTCGTGGGCGTGGAGCTGGGACGCGGGCTCGCCGTCGTGCGTTCAGTCGTTGTCTCAGCCGGGGGCTGGCGAGACGCCGGCGTGGTCGTAGACGGAATGGGCGACGGCGACGACGGAGAGCCTGAGCACGCGACAAGGAGGTACAGGCCGGAGGCCAACAGGCAGGGGATGAGGACTCGCGAAGCTGAATGGATGTTCGGCCGTAAACGATTTTCTTGCCGTCTCATCCAGCTCATCGGAAGCTTCTGAATCCGCCATGGGCCGTAAGAGCCCATTTTCATGCTGTGAGCCACTCGACGATCACATCTGCTATCTCCGACACCTGCCCGGAGAACGAATGGTCGGCGCCAGGGACGACGTGCAGCTTCTTCGGAGCCCGCAGGCGCTCAACGTACGTACGAAAAGCCTCCGGTGGCGCCCAGGGATCGTTCTCCCCCGCGATGAACAGTTTGGGCCGACGGACATGGTCGAGGAACGGATCCTCGTAGTGTTGCTCTGCCAGGGCAATGCCGACCATACGGCTCAGCCGACGGTCCCGCGCGGCGTGGTGCAGCGCCACGCCGGCGCCAAACGAATACCCCATCACGACCAGCTCGCCTGGATCGATCTCCGTCTGGACGAATAGGAAGTCCACTGCTCCCTCCACGTCGTCCTGCTCCCCTTCCCCTTCGTCGAAAGAGCCCTCGCTGCTGCCTGCCCCCCGGAAGTCGAAGCGAAGCGCCGCCCAGCCTGCCACGGCCAGGGCGAGGCACACGCTCACCACCACCCCGTTGCCCATGTTGCCCCCCATCAACGTGTGTGGATGGCAGACGACGGCGGCGGGGAGGGGGCCCTCACCGTCTGCCGGCAGGTGAAGGACGCCCCTCAACCTGGGCCCTTGGTTCGCAGCCTGAAACGTCACGCGGCGGGTGCTATTGCTCATCAGGGTACGCTCCCTTCCCAGTGATTCAACTCGCGCTCATGGGGGGTTCGGGACCCGCGTCTCACTGACGCAATCCCCGCGCCGCCGACCCCTCTGCGGCGTGGAATCAGGCCAGGATAACCGCTATCCCCCTCCTACCGGGGGGAAGAACCCCACCTCGTCTCCGTCCGACAGGCGATGATCCTCCTTTCGCACGGTCCCGTTGACGAAGATGACCTTCACCTCCTCCGCCGGTAGCTCCAGCTCCTTCAGGAGCTGGCCCACCGTCGCGTCCTCCGGCAGCTCCACCGCCATCGCCTCGCCGATTTCCAGCTCTGGGAAATGGCGTCGTAGCGTGGCGAACACCTTGACCTCCACTGTAATCATGTACATGGCTCCGTGAGTTGCCTTCGCGTGCCCCACCTTGGCTGCGTCGATCTCCAGATGTCGCCCGTCATTATACCAGGCTCGCATTCCCCGGCCAACCAGGGCTCAGACGGGCGAACCCAGGCTCCCCTGAAGGACGCGGGTCGTTCGATTGGCAGCCGACCTCTGCCGTGGTACGATTGGCTGTGGAGGATCCCTGTGGACGAATATGCTCAGCTCTATCTCTCTCCCCATCTGGACGACGCGGTCTTTTCGTGTGCTGGCCGGATATGGCGAGGGACGCAGGCCGGGGAGCGCGTGGCGGTGGTGACCGTCTTCGCTGGGTGTCCTGGATCCGGGGCTCCCCTTTCTCCCTATGCCCGGCAGCTGCACGCCCGCTGGGACCAGCCGGTTGAGGCAGCTCGACGGCGACAGATGGAGGATGTCAGGGCGCTCGCTCTCCTCGGCGCGGAGCCGATACACTGGCCCTATCTGGACTGCATCTACCGTAGGACGCCCGAGGGCGAGTTTCCCTATGCCAGCCAGGACGCGTTGTGGGGCCAGATACACCCGGCGTGCGTGGACATGGTCGAGAAGCTGGCGCGGCGCATGAGGGTCCTGCCCCTCACGTCGGGCGGCAGGCTCTACGTCCCGCTGGGGGTTGGGGGCCACGTTGACCACCGCATCGTGCGGCGAGCGGCCGAGGCCTCTGGTCACCCGTTGACCTATTACGAGGACTTCCCTTACGCTCTGGATCCGCAAGCGCTGGAGGCTGCCCTGGCCCATGGTCGCTGGCGGCCAGAGTGCGTGTCTCTGTCTCACCGGGCGCTGGAGGTCAAAGCGGCTGCTATCGCCTGCTATGCCTCGCAGATCAGCACCTTCTGGGGCAGCCGGGACGCCATGGGCGCGGCGGTGGGGGCGTTTGCCGAGCGGACCGGCGGCGGGGATCCGGCCGAGCGGTACTGGCGCTGCGTGGGACCGTAGTGCGATCTCTGGAAGCGGCCTTCGGCCTTTCGGGGCAGGGCTCGCCGTCAGCCCCAGGATGGGCCACGTCCGCTCACAGTACGATACCCTGCCGGAGCGCTCCGTCGGGCCGGAGGTCCTATGCCGGTTGAGCCCGGTCGCTCGGGCTTCGAGGGGGCTTCTCTGCTTCTCTCTCGGACCCGACCGCAAGGAAGCGTCCCGATGTTGCGCCACCCTTCGAGCTGCGCCGTGCGTGGTCGGTCCGCCCTCACCTACGTCTTCGCTGTGGACGCGGCCTTGCCTTCCGCCCGCGCGACGAACCACTCCTGGTCAACGATGAACCGCTCGTGAGAGGCCTCCCCGATCTTCTCCACCTCATCCCACGCCTCGACGTGGAACACGAGCCGGCGGTCGGTCACCTCCTGCAGCTCCGCGCGGGCGCGGATGTCCATCCCCACCGGCGTCGGAGCCAGGTGGCGGATTCTCATCCCTCCTCCGACCGAGGTCCGGCCCGGCGGTAGGCAGTCGTTCAGTGCCTTCACCGCTGCGTTCTCCATCACTGCCACCAACGTCGGCGTGCCGAGGACGGGCACCAGCCCGCTGCCCCAGCGCTCGGCGGTGTCATTCTCCGTCACCGTCATCTTCACTTCGCCCGTCAAACCAATCGTGATCTTACTCATGGACACCTCACAGGTTTGGAACGATGATCCTGAACAGGCAGTAGACGTCAAGGGCGGCCAGGCCGGCGAAGAAGGCCGTCAGGGTCCAGGGGCGAAGGCTCCTGGGGAGGAGCTCCACCAGAGTATCCAACCCCAGCGCGGCGGCTGCGGTCAGGGGAATGAGGGCAGGGTAGAGGTAGCGGCCTTGGTGTTGGACGAAGGTGAGGTTGTACCAGCCGTAGGCCAGGAACGTGAGCAGGGCCGAGAGGGCGAGCAGGCTGATGGGGTGGGTGACCAGCGGCTCGCTCCCGCGCCGGTGCCGTCGGCGGATCAGTCGGAGCAAGAGCCCGCCGATGAGGAAGACGGATATCAGCGCGAGGACGCGGTAGACCCACCGCGGCATGGGCACGGCCATCCAGCCGAACTGGCCCCAGAAGCTCTGGAAGGTCGTGCGCAGGAGCCGGCTGAGCAGTCCGGCCCAGCCGTAGTGAGCCAGCCACTCGGCGGACCGGGGCTGTCCCTCGACGACGGCTTTGTGCCGCCCCAATCCCAGCGGATCGCTCCACCCGTAGGTGAGGCCGTTGCGGATGAACCACGGCGCGGACAGCAGGAGGGCCGGCACGAACATCCAGGCCAGCTGCCGGGCTGCCCAGGGCCATCCCCGCTGCTCGCGGTGGGCACGGATGACCACTGCGCCCACGGCCACCCCGACCACCACGTAAGCGGTCGTCTTCGTGAGCAGGGCCGCTGCCAGGAGGAGGCCCACCGTCCAGGGCCGCGGCTCTTTTGCGCACGGTTCTGACGTCTGCTGGTCCACGCCGCTCACATAGGCAGCCAGCGCCCACAGTGTTCCAGCCACGGTGAGT
>JAWLCP010000069.1:0-13693 GCA_041687115.1 Anaerolineae bacterium | reverse complement strand
TCCTCGAACGCATCCGCACACAGATGAATCTGGAGGCCGAGACGGAGTACGAGCTCCTGGAGGAGATTCGCTGCCACCTGGACGAGGCCGCGGCCGATGCCCGGGTCAGGGGGCTTGACGAGGACCAGGCCCTGGCCCAGGCGGCCGCTCGCTTCGGCGTGGAGGAGGTGGGACGGGAGCTCCAGGCCACCCACGAGGGGTGGGGCACGTTGGAGGGGATCGCTGCCGCCGCTCTGCCGGTTCTCTTCGCCCTGCTCATGCGCTGGCTCGTCTTCGCTCCCGACGGGACGTTTGTCGGCTGGCAGGAGATGGTGGGTAGGCCAGCCTTCTGGGCGGTGGCCGTCATCGCGCTGCTGGTGCCGCTGTGGCGCTTCCCGCGCCGTCGATACGCCCTCATCGGTTGGACCATCTTCTGGGGGCTGTCTGTCATCGTCATCGTCGGCGGGGCCGTGCGCTGGTAGATCCCAACGGGTTATTCCATTGAACGAGTGAGGGGACACCTATGAAAGACTTGACCGTCATCGAGACTATCTTACGCGATCGAAAGAACTTCTTCCAGGAGATTCGCGAGGGCAAGGGTTTGGCGGAGAAGATGCGGGCCATGCTGGTCTCCAGCGTGGCGTTCTTCGCCCTGTACGGCGCGGTTATGGGCTCCAGCCACAGCCTTTGGCAGGCCCTCAGCTCGGCCGCCAAGCTCCCATTGCTGTTCCTGGCCACCCTCGTCGTCTGCGCGCCGACGCTCTACTTCTTCAACCTCAACTTCGGGTCTAACCAGAGCCTGAGTCAGAACGTTGCTCTGATGCTGACCACCATCACCGTCACCTCGGTGCTCCTCCTCAGCTTCGCCCCCGTGGTGACCTTCTTCCTGCTCACCACCAGCCAGTACCAGTTCTTCAAGCTCCTCAACGTGGGGGTCTTCACCATCTCCGGCATCGTGGGCGTGACGTTCCTCAGCTACGGCATGCGGATCGTCTCCTACGGCGGTGGCGAGAGCGTGAGGGTGCGGAGGACGGTGGTGTGGCTCTGGATCATCCTCTACGCCTTCGTCGGCAGTCAGATGGCCTGGACCCTGCGGCCCTTCGTCGGCGCGCCCGGCCTTCCCTTCGAGCTCTTCCGCCAGCTGGGGGGCAACTTCTACGCCAATATCTTCGCCAGTATTGGCGAGGTCCTCGGCTTCGTCACAGTGAGGTAGCGCCATGAGAGACGAAAGAGACGATCGATTGGATCAACTGCTCGACCTTCTGGCCGAGGAGGTGGCCGAGCGGCTGCGTGGAAGCAGCTCCCTCGCTGGGCAGCCGCTGGAACGCGGCGCGCTGATCGACGAGACGGCTGAACGTCTAGAGGAGGAGATGCCTTCCGCGCCGTCAGAGCCCGAGCCTCGTCCCGAGCCTGTGCCCGAACCTCCGCTGGCTGCGGAAGAGCCGGTCGAACCAGAACCCGAGGAGTTGGAGGAGAGACCAGGGCTCGAATCGCCACCCTCGCCGCCCGCGCCGCGCCACACCGCTCGGCTGCTGGGGCGCCTGGCCCTGGGCCTGCTGGCGCTGGTGGTGCTCATCAATATCCCCATCAACCGCCACGGCACCACCCTGGCCACCGCCATGCCGGACACCCGCGCGATGGTGATCCGCGATGGGCTGGTGGTCAAGGAGGAGGACGACCCGGAGATCTACGTCTACCAGGACGGGCGCTTCCGCTGGATCAGCAGCCTGACAGCCTTCGAGATGCGCGGCCACACCTGGGAGGACGTCCACGTCGTGGAGGACGGCTTCCTGGATCCCTTCGAGATCGGCCCGGCGATCCACGTTCTCCTCAAGTGTCCCGACAGCCCTCACATCTACCGCCTGGAGGCCGAGGAGAAGCGCTGGATCGTGGACATCGAGGCGTTTGAGGACGAGGGCCACGTGTGGGAGGACGTCCAATCCGTCCCCTGCGCGTATCTGCGGGACCTGCCGGACGGCGAGACGATTCCGCCCGGCCACGGCCCTCCGCCGCAGCCGTAGGGCGGTAACGACCGGAGGCCGTCGCCAGGAGCAGGTCAACAGAGCTGGGCGAAGTCTCGTGGACTCCCTCAGGGGGACGCTGCTGCGTGCCTAGGCGCGGAGGATGTCCCGGACCTGCTCCGCGAAGGCGGCGCCCTCCTCGTCGTCCGTGAGAATCTCGATCTCGTCCGGGCCCGAGGCGCCCAGCCCCAGTTCGACCGCGCGGCGGATCTGTTCCTGCTCGAACACGCGACCCTGGCTCACCGCAGGTGTGGTGCCGAAATGGCGCAGGATGGCCACCCCGACGGCGTCGAGGGCCACGCGGTCCCGGCTGGCCAGAACCACGTTCGCCTGGACCCGTTCCCCTTGCGCCGGCCCGCCCCCCACGAAAGCCTCCACGCCGTCCAGCACGATGAGGTCCGGCGTATAGGCGGCGTTGATCTCGGCGATCATCAGCCGCTGGTGGGGGGAGCCGTGCAGCTCACCCATGTAGTTGTAGCCCTCCCCGGGCACGGTCTTCGCCGCCAAACCCACCGAGTTCTTCAATGAGAGGGTGAAGTGGCCGCCGTACCGGTGCGTCTTGAGACAGCAGGTCTGGAGGACGTAGTCCGCCTCCTCGACCAACCGCGGGAAGGGGAACCCCTGCTGCCAGTGGCTTCCCGGGGGCTGAACCAGATCCCACGCGTCAGCGCCCAGCTCGTCCAGAACCTGCACCTCGAAGCCTAGCTCCCGGCCCAGGGCGAAGACGTCCCGCTGCTCCAAGACCCGGCGCGTCTCTCCCATCCCGCTCCGTTCCGCCAGCACGATGGAATCGCTCGGGTGCTCCCCCAGCCACTCCATCAGCGTTCGCAGGACGTCGCTGTGCGTGCTGCCCGGGGTGGGATCAGCGCTGTTGTAGTTCGGCTTCACCAGCACCGTTCGTCCAGCAGGGCCCTTCGCGTTCAGCACGTCGAGGGCACGTCGGACACCGGCAACCCGGTCATCCGTCCGTATGAGGGCAACCTGATTCATCGTATCCTCCTCTGTGACTGCCTCGGTGGGTGAGGGAGATGGAGACGGTGACGGCGAGGGTGTGACAGTAGGCGACGGCTGCGTAGGGGAGGGCGTGACGGTGGAGGTCGGCCGCGGGCCCGGAGACGGCTCGGCCGGGGAAGGAGTACCTTCGTCCAGGAGACCCGTCGCTCGGCTGCAGGCCGTCACAACCGGGCTCAATCCCAATGCCATCGCCAGACGAAGAAATGTCCTACGGTTCAACGTAGCTCCCTATGGTATGCGGTTGAGAACGGTCTGCGCGCTGGGACGGTCGCCCGGGCCCTGCCCGACGTAGCTCCACACGATCGTCCCATCGGTGTCGATGACGAAGACGGACGGTGCGGCGAGCCCGTCGGCGAACAGGTCGTACACGTGAAACGCCTCGGCCACCGTGTGCTCCGGATCGGCCAGCAGCGGGTACGGGGGTTCGATGATCGCTCGCACGCCCTGGTCGATCGCAGATGCGGGAGCCACGGCCAGGGCCACCACCTCCGCCCCGGCGTCCCGAAAGGCCTGGTACTCGTCGCGCAACTGAACCAGTTGCGTGCGGTCCGGCCCTCATCCGCACCGTTCGAAGAAGACCAGAACGACCGGGCCTTCCTCCAGTTGATCGCTGAGGCGGAAGGTCCCCCCACCGGCCCGCTCCAGCGTGAAATCCGGGGCGAGGTCTGGCACCTCCGGCCGTGTAGCGGGTGTGGAGGTCGGGGGCTTCACCAGCGGGGTGACCGTGGCGCGCCCGGGCGCCGACACGGATGGGTTGAGCTCTGGCGTGGAGGACGCCGGCGCTGGCGCGCCCGGCCCGGCTGTCAGGGACATCAGCAGCAGCAACATCCCCGCCGTGGCCAGCACCGTCACGCCCAGCACCACCCACAACGAGGGCAGCCATCTCCGCTCTGGCGTTGATCCCTTCATCTACCGCTCCCCGTCCTCGGCCGTCTCCGGCTCGTCGTGCTCGGCGTCAAGGTTCAGCAGCGCCCTGGCTGCCTCGGGGAAGACGTCCCGCGCTCGCCCCCCCGAGGGCTGCGGGCCCACCACTTCGTTCCGCTCCAGAATATCCATGATCCGGGCGGCGCGGGTGTAGCCGATGCGGAGCCGGCGCTGCATCAGGGAGATCGAGGCGCGATTCTCGCTCAACACCAGATCGATCACCTCGGGCAGCAGCTCGTCCTCGTACTCGACCGGAGGCTCCTCCGCGATCATATCGTCCCAGAGAGGTTTCTGGACCACCTTTCCGGGCTCCACAGCGGCCGGCTTTGCCTCCTCTTTCCAGTAGTGAACGAGCCGGCGCAGCTCCTCGTCGGACACGTAGGTCCCCTGGAGTCGCATGGGCATCGGTGCATCAGGTGCCTGAAAGAGCATGTCGCCTCGGCTCAGCAGCTGCTCGGCACCTGACATGTCCAGAATCACGCGGGAGTCGACGGCGGACGCCACGTTGAAGGCGATGCGAGCCGGGAAGTTTGCCTTGATCAACCCGGTGACCACGTCGACGCTGGGGCGCTGTGTGGCGATCACCATGTGAATACCGGTCGCCCGGGCCATCTGGGCGATGCGGCAGATGGAGCGCTCCACCTGGTGGGGGGCCACCATCATCAGATCCGCCAGCTCGTCCACGATGACGATGATGTTCGGGAGCGGTCTCTTGCCCAGCTGAGGCGCGACGCGCTGGTTGTAGTCCCCGATGTGGGTGGCCCGCGTCTCGGAGAAATGGCGGTAGCGGCCATCCATCTCCGCCATCACCCAGTTGAGCACCTTCGTCACTCGGTCCATGTCCACCACCACGTCGGCCAGCAGGTGGGGGATGCCGTCGTACCCGGTGAGCTCAACCCGCTTCGGGTCGACCATCAGGAAGCGGAGCTGGTCCGGTGTGTTCTGCAGCAGCAGAGCAGCGATGATGGCGTTGAGACAGACCGACTTTCCCGATCCGGTGGCGCCGGCGATGAGCAGGTGCGGCATCCTGGCCAGATCCGCCACCACAGGATGACCGGAGACGTTCTGGCCCAGGCAGAGCCGGAGGGTGGAGTCGATCCGCGCGAACGTTTCCGTCTCCAGCACGTCCCGCATGGCGACCAGCGCCGACTCAGGGTTGGGGACCTCCAGGCCGATCAGCCTCTTGCCCGGGATCGGTGTCTGAAAGCGCACCGTCTTCGCCTCCAGGGCCAGCGCCAGGTCATCTGCTCGCGACGTGATGTGGCTGACCTTGACCCTGCGCTGCTGATCGCCCTTCTCGATCAGCAGTGGTTCGAGCCCGAACTGGGTCACGACGGGTCCGTGATTGATCTCCTGCACGCGCACGGGCGCTCCCAGGCTCTGGAGCGTCTCCTCGATCATGCGTGCCTGATCGCGGAGGATGGCTGCGCTGATGTCGTGATCGTTTCCCGGCTCCAGGATCTCGTCCAGGGGGGGAAGGCGATGCTGTTTGTCGCTCCCGATGACGTGCGGGTGGATGTCGCCGTTCGATCCCGAAGCTGTCGATATGATCGGCGCCTCGGGCTCGCGAGCGATTCCGGCGGGTTTCTTCCTATCCTTCTTCTGCCTCTCGGCCCCCTCCTGCTCGTCGGGTTTCTGTGGCTCTTCGACGATCTCCTCCGGGCCGATGGGCAGGGGCGCAGTCCGTCTGGGCCACAGTCGGCTGCGCAAGTGCTCCACCGTACGAAGGCCATCGTCCAGGGTCACGTCGAACGTAAGCGCTATGATGATCGACCACCCGACCAGAAGGGCCACTGCAAGCCCACCCATGCCGAGCCCCCGAAGCAGCGGCACCGCGATGGCCCCGCCCAAGCGTCCCCCACCGAGGCCCGACTCGCCGATCGCCTGCAGATCACCCTGGAGGAGGAAGAGCGACGCCAACAGATGGAGCGTGACCAGGAGCGCCAGGTACCCGGACAGGGCGCTCACGATCTGGAGCGGCGTCATGCGGGGGAGCTTATCGCCGAAACGTCGCAGGATCAACCACACCCCTGCAGCGCCAAGGAGCACCGGGATCAGGAAGGCGCCCCATCCGAACGCCTGGCGGAGTACCCGCAGCCACCACGCCGGGATCGTCCCGTGACTGGCCGAGGGGAAGCTGAGAAGCGTCAGGGCACAGACGACCAGCAGCCCGTATCCCAGGATGTCCAGCCAGCGATCGAGATCGAGCTTGACATCCAGGCTGATCTTGGGTATCCGCCCGCGCAGTCCTTTCTTCTTTCTCTTTCTTCCCATCCTGGGGATTATAGCACGTCTCGCCAGACGGTGCTATACCAGCGCTTTCCTCACCGCCTCAGCGACGGAGCGCACGGGGATCGTCTCGATGCCGTCTGGAGATGCTTCGTCGCTGGAACGGACTGCCTTCGGCAGCAGGCACCGCTTGAAGCCCAGCCGCGCAGCCTCTCTGAGCCGCGACGACGTATGGCTCACGGTTCGCACCTCGCCCGAGAGCCCGACCTCGCCAATGACCGCCAGATCCGCCAGCACGGGACGGTCGCGCACGCTGGAGGCAATGGCCACCGCCATGGCCAGGTCGGCCGCTGGCTCCTCCACCTGGAGTCCGCCGACGACGCTGGCGAAGACGTCCTGTTCGAACAGCCGCAGGCCGACACGGCGCGTCAGCACGGCGGCGATGAGCAACAACCGGTTGTAGTCAACGCCGTTTGCCGTCCGTCTTGGATGGCCGAAGGTCGAGTGGCTGGCCAGCGCCTGGATCTCGACGAGGAGGGGGCGGGTTCCCTCCATCGTCACCGCAATCGCCGATCCAGGGGCGTTGACCATCCGCTCGGCGAGGAACATCTCCGACGGGTTCGGGACCTCCACCAGTCCCTGCTCCCGCATCTCGAACACCCCTACCTCCGACGTGGCGCCGAACCGGTTCTTCGCCGAGCGGAGCAGACGGTAGGCGTGGAATCGTTCCCCTTCCAGATAGAGTACGGTGTCCACGATGTGCTCGAGCGTCTTCGGCCCGGCGATGGACCCCGACTTGGTCACGTGGCCCACCAGGAACACGGCCACTCCGCTGGCTTTGG
Source organism: Anaerolineae bacterium (assembly GCA_041687115.1). Taxonomy (GTDB): domain Bacteria; phylum Chloroflexota; class Anaerolineae; order B4-G1; family B4-G1; genus SKLM01. Next base: position 6,684 of record JAWLCP010000069.1, on the reverse strand, counting down.
CCCATCCTTGGAAGCGGGACGCCGCCCGCCGGACCTGGCTGATGGAACCGGCCGCCGACGACAGCTCGTCCGAGGTGACCGTCTGGATCGAGTCGATGATCAGAACCTGCGGTGCGATCTCCGCGGCGTGGTGGAGGATGACGTCCAGGTCGGTCTCTGTGACGACGAAGAGATCCTCCGTCGCGATGCCCAGTCGGTCGGCCCGCATCCGAATCTGCCGGGCTGATTCCTCGCCCGATACGTAGAGCACGGGGTGTCCGGTTGCCTCGGCCATCAGCGCGCTGGTCTGGAGCAGCAGCGTCGACTTCCCGATCCCGGGGTCGCCGCTGACCAGAGTGAGGGAGCCGGGGACGACGCCGCCGCCGAGCACGCGAGCGAGCTCCTGCATCGGCACCGGGAACCGCTCCAGCCCCTCCCTCTCTATCTCTGTGAGCCGGTGCGGCTTGCTGCCGGGGCGGGCGGACCGGCTGGTCGCGGCCTTGTCCGGCTCCTCGACCGTCTCGACCATCGTGTTCCACTCGCCGCAGCCGGGGCAGCGGCCCATGAAACGAGGGGTGGTGCGTCCGCAGTTCTGACAGACCCATTGTGTGCGTGTCTTCGCCATCGTGTCTCCTGGTCCCCTCAGGACGGAAAAAAACCCGGGTGCCAATGGCTGCCCGGGTCTGCCGTCACTCTCCACAGTAGCCCCAAGGGGAGTTGAACCCCTGTTTCCGGCTTGAGAGGCCGGCGTCCTAGTCCACTAGACGATGGGGCCCTAAGACGGCCCATAGTCTACCAGGAGTCCCGAACATTGTCAAATGGCCAAGGCGTATCACGGCAGGAGTAGGGAGGCTGACGAGAGTGGAGATTCCTCGACTTCACTCTGCTTCGCTTCGTTGCGCTCGGAATGACAGAAGCGCAGAATGGTCTATCTCAGAATCTCGGCTTAGCTCCGCACGCTGTGGAAGTGCCGGTCATCTTGAGCAAAGGCGTGACAGTCCTGCCGATAGGACTCACCTGCGGCGGCCATTGCCTGGATCCGGCTGACGAGGGGTGGGCACGAAGATGCCCGCCCGCAGCTTGTACCCGGCGGCCTGCAGCCGGGGCGTGAACTTGGGCCGGATGCCCGTGGGCGCCAGTTCTCCAACCACGCGGTCGTCCACGATGCCCTCCTCCTTGAACGCGAAGATGTCCGAGAGGACGACGACGTCGGCTTCCATCCCCTGGACTTCGGTGATCTTGACGACCTTGCGCGTCCCGTCGTTCAGTCGGGCCACCTGCACGATCAGGTCGATGGCGGAGGCGATCTGGGCCCGGACCGCGCTGATGGGCAGGTCCATCCCCGCCATGAGCACCAGCGTCTCGAGGCGGGCGATGCTGTCGCGGGGCGAGTTGGCGTGGACGGTGGTCAGGCTGCCGTCGTGACCCGTGTTCATGGCCTGGAGCATGTCGAGGGCCTCGGCGCCGCGAACCTCGCCGACCACGATGCGATCAGGACGCATGCGCAGCGAGTTCCTCACCAGATCCCGGATCGTCATTTCTCCAGTGCCGTCGGGATCCGGGGGCTGCGACTCCAGCCGCACCACGTGCTCCTGGTGGAGCTGGAGCTCGGCCGAATCCTCGATGGTCACGATGCGCTGTCCCCCCGAGATGAAAGACGAGAGGATGTTCAGGAGAGTGGTCTTCCCCGAGCCGGTCCCTCCAGAGACGACGATGTTGAGCCGGGCGCCCACACAGGCCTCCAGAAACTCGGCCATCTCGGCGGTGATGGAATCGAACCCGATCAGGTCCTCCACCATCAGCTTGTCCTCGGCAAACTTGCGGATGGTGATGCTCGGACCATCGATGGCGCAGGGGGGGATGATGGCGTTCACGCGGGAGCCATCGGGCAGGCGCGCGTCCACGGCCGGCGACTTCCGGTTCACCCGGCGGCCGAGAGGGCGGATGATGCGGTTGATGATGCGCAGGACGTGGTCGTCCTCGTCGAACCTGAGGGCGGTCTTGACCAGCTTGCCGTCCCGCTCAGCGTAGACGAGGTGGGGCCCGTTGACCATCACCTCGGTCACCGAGGGATCGGCCAGCAGCGGCTCGATGGGGCCGTAGCCGACGATCTCGTTGACGACGTCGCGGAAGAGCGTACGCCGGATCCTTGTGGGCAGTTCCAGATCTGAGGCTGCGTAGATGTCGGCCAGCCGCTGGTTGAGCATATCGATCACCTCCGGCGTCCGATCCAGGTCCGTGCGCCCCTCCAGGGAGGTGGTCAGCCGGGAGAGGAGGCGATGCTTGACGTCGCGCAGGGTCTCCGGGGCGATGCCGGCCTCCGCCGCCGCCTGGACCAGGGGGGATCCGCAGGCCAGATCGCCTTCCTCCTTGCCGGGCGCGGGCTCCGACCTGGGAAGGGGGTCGGCGCCAGAAGGCGCCCGTTCCTCCAACAGTTCATCGAGCCGCCGAGTGACCTGCTCCAGCTCCTTTTTCCGCTCCTCCGCCACCCGCCTCAGTTTTCCATTGTTCGATTCCAGCGCGTCGTGGAGGGCCTTCACGCGCGCCAGGGACTTGACTCGGGCGAGCAGCTCGTGCCGGTCGGGTGGTGTGGAGATGAAATCATCGGCGCCAGCCTTCAACCCTTTGACCCGCTCCTCTCGTTCTTTGAGAGCGGTGATCAGAACGACGGGCAAGAAGATCGTGGCCGGGTTGCTCTTGATCCGCCGGCAGAGCTCGTATCCGTTCATCCGGGGCATCATCACGCCCGTCAGCACCAGGTCCGGATTCCCCCGGTCGACCTGGCGGAGGGCTTCGGGGCCATCGTGGGCGACGATAACCTGGTAGCCTTCGCTGCTCAGGAGCTTGACCAGAGCCCTGGCCGTCTTCGGCTTGTCGTCCACGACCAGGACTTTGATCTCTTCGGGCGACGGTGCATTCGGGCTGACCTTGGGCATGATGACTCCTTTGAGTGTGGTCTATAGGTCGGCGAAATAGGCGGAACAGGCGCGGTCGATCATCTCCGGCGTGATCACCGGCTTGAACTGCTTGTACTTGGCGATGTCCATCAGCTGGTCGAGGATATCCCGCGGATGGCAGTTCTTGAACCCCCGTTTCGGTTTGACGTACCAGTTGCGCACCAGGTGCACGAACCCCTCTTTCGTGTAGGGAACCTTTCGTCTCTCGCACTCAGCCTGGAAGACCTGGTGGAACTCCTCAGTGGTGGGGTTGCCCACCTGGATCTTGTGGCGAATGCGGCGGAGGAAGGCGTCATCCACGAGGTCGGTGGGGTCGAGGTTCGTGGAGAAGACGACCAGCTGCTCGAATGGGATGTCGATCTTCTTCCCGGTGTGAAGGCTGAGAAAGTCGAGCCGCGTCTCCAGAGGGACGATCCAGCGGTTGAGCAGATCCTGGGGATCCATCTGCTGACGACCGAAGTCGTCGATGAGGAACATCCCGCCGTTGGCCTTCATCTGGAAGGGCGCTTCGTAGTACTTGGCGGTTGGATCCCAGATCAGGTCGAGGCTCTCGAGCGTCAGCTCTCCACCCACCACGACGGTGGGGCGCTCGATCTGCACCCAGCGGTCGTCCAGGACACGCGCGTCGAGGCCGAGGCCGTCGCCATTCTGATCGGGAGCAGGGTCAGCCCGGGTGTGATTGAAGCCGTCGTAGACCTTGATGATGTGGCTGTCGACGGAGACGGCATAGGGGATGTAGATCGGGTCGCGCCCAAGGAGGCGGGCCATCCGGGTGGCCATGGTCGTCTTGCCGTTGCCGGGAGGACCGTAGAGGAAGACGGACTGCCCGGAGTTGACGGCAGGGCCGACCCGGTCGAGCATCTCCTGGCTGATGACCAGCCCCTCGAAGGCTGCCTCCACGGCGGCCTCGTCGAGCAGCACCTCGCCGATCGCCTGGGCGCGGACCATCGCGTTGTAGCGCTCGAGGGGAACCGGGGCCGGGCCGACGTACTGGTTGTGCTCCATAGCCTGGCGAGCGCGAGCGATGCCCCTATTGGATATGGTGTAGCGGTACGCCTGCGCGCCGAAACCCTCGGCGCCGACGATGTTGACCAGCTCCTCCCGGTCGAGGATCTCGAGGATCCGTTCGGTGACGCCGGTGAAAGGGAGCTTCAGCTCGTCGCAGATCTCGCTGGCCCCGATCTCACCAGCCGCGTAGGCGAGTTTGATGGCCAGCTCGCTCAGCAGGCCCATCGTAAGCCCGGTCTCCTGGATGGAGCCGGGGCGCCTGAGTGCTCGGTATTCTTCTGTCTTGGTCATCGCGTCGGCCCAGCTGGGTCGGCTTCCATAGGCCGTCTTCTCCTTCGCGTTCGACTACGCTCTCGACTCAAGGGGCAAGGCTGGACAGGAAGCGCCTCTGGCGCGCTGGTGGGGTCAGCAACTCGCGCAACCAGGTTGTCGAGGGTCTCCCTCAAGTCCAGACTCAACTCCTGGCTCTGCTGGTGGAGGAGCGGCAGGATCGCGCCGAGGGAGGCGAAAGGGGGTGAGAAGGCTCGTGGTCACCCAGGCCGTGTCCGCCGGGATCGGATGATGTGATCAGCCCTGCTCGCGGGTCTTCGTAATCGGATCTGGTTCCGCACCTGATCGATTATACGTGATGTCTGGGTGATTGTCGGTTACGGAAGGATTAACGTGAGGTTACGGATTCGGGCTTTCGGTCCACCAGCACCTCCCGCTCAGGCCTTTCGCCGAAGGTCGGCTCCACGAACTCGTTCGTCAGCCGGATGGCGTCGAATCGGCAGCTCTCCTCGCACTGACCGCAGCAGATGCACCGATCCGGATAGTGAATCAGGCGAAACTCATCGCGTCCTTCCTTGTCGAGCTCCAGGCCAAAGGCCGGGCAGTCCCGTACACAGGCCCCACAGCCGCGGCACAGATCAGGCTCGATCCTCACCCGGCCCCTGAAGTTGGACGGCAGCTCCAGCGGTGCGAAGGGGTAGGCGACGGTGATGACCTTCTCGAAGAGCGTCTCCCACAGCTGGGGGAGCAGGTAGAGCAGCGATTTCAGCTGTGACATCAACCGATTCCTATCAGGATGGTCGCCGCCAGCTGCAGCAGGCCGAGGGGTGCCAGAATGCGCCACCCCAGGCTGGCCAGCTGGTCGATGCGCAGCCGGGCGTAGAGCACGCTCGTCACGGAAAGTGTCAGCAGCATAGCGAGGGCTTTGACGCCGAACGTCACCGCTCGGGCCAGGCCCAGCGGTGTCGAGCCCTGCAGCAGGGTCAGGTCCCCACCGCCGAGAAACATATTGACCAGCAGGAAGATGCCCGCCACGGTCTGGATGTCGACCGTGAGATGCCACAGCGCTAGCTTCCGTCCGCTGAACTCCGTCAGCGGACCGCCCACCACCTCGGACTTGGCCTTCGGAATGTCGAAGGGGACCCGCTTCAGCTTGCCGATCAGCCCCACCACCGCCAGCAGGAAACCCACCGGCTGCACGAGCACGATCCATCCGGCCTCTGCCTGCTGCGCGATGATCTCGGAGATCGACCAGGAACCGGTGAGAATCGCCGGGGCACTGAGTGCCATCAGGAAGGGGACCTCATACGAGAAGTACTGGAGCACAGAGCGACTGCCCCCGATGACGCTGTAGACCCCGACGGAGACCCATCCCGCCAGGAAGTAGAACAGCGCGGGAAGGCTGAGCAGAAACAGGACTACGATCAAATCTCCCTCGAAGGCGTAGATCACGCGTCCGCCAACTGGGATGTACATCGCGGCGGTGAGCACCGCGGCCAGCGCCACCACGGGCAAGGCGGTGCAGATCGGCCGGTCGGCCTGGCGAGGAAGCACACTCTCCTTGGACAGGAGCTTGACTAGGTCGGCCAGCGGCTGGAACCAGGGCGGTCCGACGCGGGCCTGGAGACGCGCGATGGTGCGCCGGTCGATCCACTGGAAGAGGAGTGCACAGGCGACCAGGAACCCGAAGCCCGGAAACACGAACACGGTGATCAGCACAGACAGCAGGTCTCTCAACACAACAACCTCTCCTCCGTCATCAGCGATCGGCGCAGGCGATACACAGGTCAATTCCGGAGAGCACGGCCGGCACGTCGGCGACGTTGATGCCCCGGAGCTGCTCTCGCAGCAGGCTGAGCGCTGGCAGCGTGGGGGTGCGGATCTTGATCCGCGCCGGCTTATCCGATCCGTCGCTGCGGATGTAGTAGATCACCTCCCCGCGAGGGGCCTCCGCACGGGTGACTACCTCGCCCTCCGGCACCCGCCGGCTGGCGCGGGTGGAGACGTCCCCCGATGGCAGGTCGTCCAGGATCTGGTGGCACAGCGAGAGGCTCTCGATGACCTCCAGAACCCGGACGCGGGTGGCGGCCCATACGTCGCCGCCGGACTGCGTAACGACCCTGAAGGAAAGCCGATCGTATGCTGCGTAGGGGACATCGCGTCGCACATCTCGATCCAACCCTGCCGCCCGGGCCAGCGGCCCCACGGCGCAGTGGCGTCGTACCTGTTCCAGGGAGGCCCGTCCCACGCCCTGGGTGCGAACCTTCAGCGTGCGTTCGTGCTCGACCACGTCCAGGAGATCGTCTACCTGTCTCCCCAGCTCATCCAGACGCCGTCGGGCTGTGTCTACTTGCCCCTGCTCCGGGTCGATGCGTACCCCGCCAATGACGTTCGCCGCGTGAGCGATGCGTCCCCCGGAGAGATCCTCCATGATATCCAGCACGATCTCTCGATCCCGCCACGAATACAT
>JAWLCP010000068.1:0-13890 GCA_041687115.1 Anaerolineae bacterium | reverse complement strand
CACCCATCGGGGCTGCTACGGCGAGTGCAACTTCTGCGCCATCGGGGTCCACGAGGGACGCACGGTCCGCTGGCGCAGCCAAGCAGCGATCGAGGCGGAAGCGCGGAAGCTGACACAGCGACCGGACTTCAAGGGTACCATCCAGGACGTCAGCGCGCCGACGGCGAACATGTATGGCTTCGAATGCCCCAGGAAGCTCCGGGAGGGGGCGTGCCGCGACCGTCGCTGCATCTACCCCGACATCTGTCCGACGCTGCCGGTGGATCACAGCGCCCATCTCGACCTGCTTGGGCGCCTGCGCCGCCTGCCGAGGGTGAGGAATGTGTTCGTCTCGTCTGGGCTGCGCCACGATCTCCTGCTCCACGACGAGGCCCACGGGGATGCGTATCTGGAGGAGGTGGTGAAGCACCACGTCTCTGGACAGATGAAGTTGGCGCCGGAGCACACTGAGGAGCGGGTGCTCCGGGCGATGGGGAAGCCCGGGCCCGAGCCGCTGCTCGAGTTTCGGGAGCGGTTCTTCCGCGCCACGGACCGGGCGGGCCTGCCGCAGTTCCTGACCTACTACATCATCGCCGCTCATCCCGGTTGCACGGCGGGCGACATGCGTCGTCTGCGGGACTTTGCCCTGCGCGAGCTGGAGCTCCTCCCGGAGCAGGTGCAGATTTTCACGCCCACGCCGTCCACGTACTCCAGCCTGATGTACTATACGGAGATGGATCCCTTCACCGGCGAGAGGATGTTCGTGGAGAAGGGATTCAGGGGGAAGCGGCGACAGAAACGGACCGTCACGTCGCCGGCGAGGCGGTGAGGCGGATTGTCTCCTTGAGACCGGCTGTACTCAGTGCCCCCTATGCGGACGGCGTCTTCTTGGCCATGGCAGCCGTGATCTGATCTCTGGCCTGGCGCAGATTCCCCTCCTGAGAGGCTGCAACCTCCGCGGCCAGCATCTCCAGTGCGTGCTCGTACAGACGTTTCCCGCCGGTGGTCCAGTTCCCATCTTCGCTTTCTGAATAGGCCCGGAGATCGCGGGCCGCTGCGGCGACTCTCTCAGGTTCTCCACTGTCCACTGCGTCGCGGATCTCCGCCTGTCGGGTTCTGTAGTTGTCGGGTAGGTCTTGAGCTTCGTTTCGAAGGGTCCTGAAGATACCGTCTGGATTGGAGACCACGTGTCTGATGTCCGGGGACGTATCGGGGATGCGTATGGTGTAGGACAATCCCATCATCTCGACGACCAGGTAACGTGTCTCCTCAGTCTGCCACTTGCGCGTTTCGATGTCAACTACCCTGCCGACGCCGCGCGTGCGGTGGAATATCGCCGTCCCTACGCCTATTGATGACACCACTATCCTCTCTGGTTAGCAACTCCCTGTGCCGCGAGCCGTACTTATAGTATAGCACGTTTGTTCCAATCAGTCAATCCCACGCTGCCGCCGCAGCCGTCTGGTGGCAGCTGACGCCTGACCCCGCTGAGCGCGGGCCCGCGGGATCAGCGACGTGTCGGCGAGCGAGCCCGACTGAGACCAGGGCCTCGAGGCTGTCTTCCTCTTCTCGGACGGAGGGCGGCCGGCTCTACTCCTGGTTGAGCTCGTAGATGATGCGCAGGCCGTGGAGCGTCAGCCAGGGGTCGACCACGTCGATCACGTCCGTCTCCCTGGCCACGATCTCCGCCAGGCCCCCGGTGCCGACCACGCGCGTCCCAGGGCCGAGCTCCTTCTTGAAGCGGGCAACCATGCCCTCCACGAGGCCGACGTACCCGAACAGGAGGCCCGATTGCATGGCATGGGGGGTGTTGCGTCCGATGGCCGAGGGCGGGCGGGTCAGCTCGACGCGGGGCAGCTTGGCCGTTCGCTCGAAGAGGGCCTGAGCGGCGATGCCGATTCCGGGGGCGATGGCCCCGCCCAGGTAGTCTCCATCGGCGGAGACGGCGTCGAACGTGGTACCTGTGCCGAAGTCGACCACGCAGGCAGGTGTCCCGTAGAGGGCGCAGACCGCCGCGGCGTCAACCACCCGATCGGCTCCTACCTGCCGCGGGTCGTCGTAGCGGATGCTAACTCCCGTGCGGACCCCGGCGTCCACCACGAGCGGGACCTGTCCCACGTAGCTGCGAGAGACGTCCGCGAAGGCCTGAGTGAGCGGCGGGACGACGCTGGCGATGGCGACGCCGCTGACGTCCTCGGGGGCGTAGCCCCGGTGGTGGAACAGCTGAACCAGCAGGATTCCATACTCATCGGGCATCTTCTCATGGATAGTGCGGATGCGCCAGCGCGGACCCAGTTCTTTCCCTTCGTATAGTCCGAAGGTGATGTTCGTGTTTCCGATATCGATTGTCAGGAGCATCTGACTTCCTCCCATTTAGTAAAGCGAGCATGCGGGCGTCGGCCAAGGCCGCGCTACGGTCAGAAGAGCGGCCGGGGGGTCACGTCCCGCGGCTCAGGGCGAATATGGACAGAACGGCAACCAGCACGATGAGAGAGGCCACCAGGTCCTCCCACGTCAGTCGTAGCTGGTGGAGACGGGTGCGGTGTCGGGCCCCGCGAAACGCTCGTGATTCCCTGGCTGTGGGCAGATCGTCGGCGCCTCGGGCGCGCTGTGCCTCCGTGATCTTGTCGATTTGACCGAATAGGGTCGGCACGAAGTGAAGGGCGATGGTGAGCACCAGCGCCTCGTCAACCCGCGGCCGGATCTCGTCTGGGGGCGCGAAGGGGTCTCCGTCAGTCAGCATGCTTCTCCTCTGGTCTGCTCGGTCACCGGGATCGAGGGCGGACCGGCGGCGAGGAGAAACCGAACGGCGGAGCGCAGCTCCGCCGGCCAGAGGACACGTCCCTTCCTCTGCCGTCTCGGTCGCCTCGGCGATCCCAGCAGCACCTGAACGTGATGGTATGCATTGTGCGTTCTAGTTCTTACGTGCTCGCTCACGGCCCTGCGGGTCCGTGGCAGATCTATTGTACGTCCAAGGGCCAGACTGTCAAGCCGAGCGTACACGCTTCGGTCGATCGATCCTCCCCATCGACGTGGACCTCTCCCAGTGTGAGCACACCGTGTGCGGCGGAGGGGGCCTCCGATTCAACCGGAAGGCGTTCCTCGGTCCAGACGTCGTAGAAGCCGGTGGTCAGGCGATACGTTCCGGGGGGCGCGTCGTCGGGGATGCGAATCTCGACGCGGTCAAGGAGAATCTCGCCTGGATACCAGGAAGTCGTCGGGTAGAAGCCATGGCAGGGCTCGCTGTCGTTCTGCGCCCAGAGGGGGTTTCCCGTGGCTGGGTTGTCCGGCCCCAGCAGATGGACGAAGGTGGTGTAACGGTCCTCCATACGGGCCAGGTCCTGGTAGTAGAGGGTCAGCTTGATGGCCTCCCCGGGTCGGTAGGCGTCCTCATTCAGGTCGTGCCCCAGAAGCTGGATGTGGTCGGACCACTGGGCGTGGGAGGAATGTGCGGGCTTCAGGTCCGCGCCGGTGGCGGCCGGGATCCGGTAGGCGACGAAGTAGGGCCGGTCGAGGCCCGCCGATCCCTGGTGAGTGACCTGCCCCTCCGGGAAGGTGCCTTTCAGGAGGTCGAGGCTCTTTCCGTCCTTTCCGGGGACGATGACGTAGGTGGTGTGCGCGGTCGTGCGCTGGGGGACGACCAGGCAGACGCGGCCGTTGTAGCCGCGGATGTCCTCACGGAGGCCGGAGTGGAAGCGAATGGCGGGGTGGCTGGGCGGCTCCGGTGAGGTGTAGACGCGTTCTTTGGGGGGCAGGTCGCCGATGTAGTCGCCGATGGCCGAGATGCCGGCCTCGAAGTGGGCCGGGAGGTTGGGGTTCGATGCCCATACGACGAAGTAGTCCCGATAGGTGGCGACGGTGCTGTAGGCGAAGCCGCAGAGGAGCGCCACGCCCCAGGCGGCCTTGAGCCGGTTGGTCCAGCGTGTAGAGCGCTGGCGGAGCCACCGTTCCAGGTAGGTCCAGGGCGTGAGGGCACCGACAGCGATCAGCATCGCCACCGCTGGAAGGGTGCCGATGGCGCGCTTGGCCGTGGGCCCCTTCCCGGCCAGAACTGCGGGGATGAGCATGATGCCCAGCCACATCAGGAGAAACAGGTGACCGGGTTGCCTGAAGTGCCTCAGGCTGACCGCGGCTCCGATGAGGAGCAGGGTCGAGAAAAAGGGATTGAGGGATGGACGCCCTGGGATGGTGCTGTAGGGTGTGCGATCTCCTGTGAAGCTGAAGGCTAGAACGGCATCCAGCGCCTGATTGAGAACTGCGCGGGCGTTGCTCGTGGCCGGTCGTCCTGCTCCAACGACGAGTGCCTCCTCGATTCGATGGGAGAAACTGCCCGGGTGTGTGGCGAAGTGGAGACCGAGGGGTGCGAATATCAGCAGGGCTATGCCTGCCACCAGGATGAAGTGATTCCAGTCACGCCTGGCAGTGGCGCCGCGCTCCCAGACGGACGGGGCAAGACCCACTGCCACCAGTATAGGCAGCAGGCGGGCTGCCTGGTACGTGTACATGCTGAGCCCCAGCGCGGCTCCGCACAGTAGAAACCACCGCAGAGCTCCGGTCTGCAGCCCTCGCCACAGAAACCAGATGGTCGCGGCGGCAAAGAGCGGCACCAGGATCGCTCGCACACCGTAGCGGCTCCAGTTGAGGTGCCAGTACGAGATCGCCATCATGAGGGCGGCCACTGGCCCACCCCAGCGCGTCAACGGCTCGTCCTGACTCGCGAACAGCGCGTCCGCCGCCAGACAGGTCAACGGAATGGTGAGAATGCCGACCAGGGCCGACGTGAGGTGAATGGACGCCGTCGAAACCCCAAAGAGCAGGAAGCTGCCCGTCACCAGGTAGCTGAAGAGCGGCTCTCGATTGGGAGGCAGCATGACGGAGGGCGGCGTGCCGTGCAGAAACTGAAGCGCGTCTACACCGTAATAGGCGGGATCGTAGCCATCGCCGGGAGGCAGGCTATCGATTCGGTAGAGGCGGAGGAACGCTGCCAGGAGCGTGATGGCTGCCACCAGGAGCCATCTGACGTCGGGCCGCCGGGCGCCTGAGCCCGAGGTCCGGGGGGGTTCGTTCAACGGCAGATCAGCGTTGGCCACTGGCTCTCACGCAGCACGCGGTCTACGGCGCTGCCAAGGACGGCCTCCGCCACCGGGCTCATCCCGTAGCCTCCCATGAGGATGAGGTCACAACCTTCTTCCTGGGCGGTCGTCAGAATGGACTCGGCAACGGTACTGCTTTCTTCCTCCCTTACCGCCACGTACTGAGCCTGGACTCCGTGGATCTGTAGATACTGGCGGGCCTCCTCGAGTGTCTGCGGGCCGACCTGCTCGTCCTCGTGAACGGTGACAACGGTCAGGGGGACGTCCCAGCGACCGGAGATGTACGTGGCCACAAAGAGGGCCTCCTGGGCCTTCGGGGCACCGTCGTAGGCCAGCAGCGCGTGGTGGAAATGAGAGGGGTCGTGCGGCACCGTCAGCACGGGTCTTGGACACCGCTTGAGGAGGGTCACCAGGCCGGAGCTCAGCTTCGACACCGGTTGGGGCAGCGGCGGGTAGTTGAGGCTGACGACGACCAGATCAGCCCAGCGAGCGCGGTCGCATATTCTGCGGTGGACGGGGCCCACGTCGAGGACGAGTGTTCCCTGGACGCCCGCATCCCGGCAGCGATGCTCAAACTGCTCCTGTACCGCGCGGGTCTCGGGATGCGTCTCGTGCTCCTCCGAAGGGAGGATGTGGACGGCTTTGAGGCGGGCCCTCTCCCGCCGGGCCAGGGTCAGCGCCTGCTCCAGGGCTGCCCAGCCGCTCTCGTCGCCGCGGATGGCGACGAGGATGCTGGGGAACAGGCGGTCATCCCGGTGCGATGCGACGCGCTCCTCTCGCCACCGGCCGGCCGGCGGACCAGGCTCAAGCTCGTCGGGGGTCACGGCGTCGAGGACTCTCTTTCCGAGGCGCTTGACGATCTGGCCGGGCTTTCGACTGAACCTGGCGGTCAGGTCGCTGGCGGCCATCTCCGCGGAAATCTCCCAACCCAGCTCCTCCTCCAACGCGGCCCTATGCTCGGACATCCACAGATAGAGATCAGCCTCGGTACGCTCCGGGAAGTAGCGCAGGATGCCTCGCTGACGGATCAGCTGCACCACCGGCAGATAGACCTCGTCATACCAATGGGCGACCGCCTCTTCGTACGGGACGTACTGCTCCTGCTCCAACCCCATGAAGTGGCGGTGAACCTCGATGTGCTCCTCGAGCAGCGGGTACTTGCCGGGCTCGGTCACCGTGAGGTCGGCCTCGGGGCGGATCTGGTCGACGGTCGTGTGCTCCAGAAACTCGGCATACTCGGCCTTGAGGATCAGGTCGTCGGGCTCAGCGTCGGGGGAAAGGGGGACTTTCGTCTCCACCTGCGTCACGTAGGCTTGGATGTGGTCCGAGCCCAGCTGGCGCGCGACCGACACACGGTGGTGACCGTCCCGCACGAAGTAAGCGTCGCCAACCTTGTAGAGCTCGACCGGCGGCAACCCCTCCATCCCGGTCATGGCGAGCTCGACGCGCGCCCAGCGGTCCTTTGATCCCTCGTGCTTAGGGAGAAAGCTGCGAGTGAAGTCCTTGTAGCGCCCCACGCTCCCGACGATCGCGTCGAGGGGGACGTCCTCCAGCCGTTCCGCGGAACGCTCGCGGGCCCTCAGCTGGCGCCGGACCTGCTCGTAGGAAAGGAGCTCCGTCGAGCGCCCGGTGAGGCGCGCCACCAGGCTCTCCAGTTGAGCCTGGAGGCGCGCGCTGTGGAAATCCTCGACTGCGGATGATAGCGTCTGCTTCATCATCTGCAACCTGGGTCTGCCGAATCCATCCGTTCTCCTGCGTGCAAGGGCGAAACAGCCAGGGCCTGGCGACGTGACTGTGGCCCTCGTTGCTGCCAGGAAGTGATTATAAGCTGATCAATGGAAGCGTCAAGGCGGGGACAGTGGATAGGCGGACCGGGTGGCGCGGTCTGCGGAGCAGCTGCGACTTGGGGTTCCCTGCGACGAGGCTTAGGGACGGCCGAAGTCGGCGATGATGTAGTGGCCCCAATCGGATTCGGAGACGCCGATGCCGATCTCGGAGAACCAATCGCTGAGGAGGGTGCGGCGGTGAGGATCGTTGGGCGGTACCTCGTCCATCCAGATCTCGACGGCGCGGCTCGGAGACTGGGTCTGCGCCCAGCACTCGGCCCAGCCGCTGGCGTCGTAGCCTGCGCGGCGTACGCGGGTCTTGATATTCGAGCCATCGGAACCCGTGTGGCTGCACCAGCCGCGCTCAGTGCAGTCGTCGGCGTGGGCTTGGGCGGCTTGCTCCAGCGTCTCATTGTACCTCAGCGGTTCGAGGCCATGCTGGGCTCGGACCTCGTTGATGAGCCTGGCGATCTCGCGCGGCCAGGGCGCGAGGTCCGCGGGCGGGCCGCTGGGCGCCACAGGGGCCTGGGGGACCTCCGTCGCCGGGGCAGCTTCTGCGATCTCTGTGGCGTCCGGAGTCTCCACAGCCGCGACAGCCGCCACAGCGGCGGGCGGTTGGGGAGTCGACGTGGGCCCGGGGTCGCTGGCTACCACCGGCGCGCGAGGTGGGGCCGGGCCGGTCAACGGAAGCACCAGATTCTGGTCGACTGCCAGACGGTTGACGTCCCCGAGGCCGTTGACGGCCTGAAGGGCATCGGGCTCGACGCCGTACGTGCGGGCGATGGCGATCAATGTCTCGCCGGCGGACACCTGGTGAACGACCCAGAAGTGTGAGCTGCCGTCCCATTCCTCTCCCGGCGGGACCGAGAGGGTCTGGCCGACCTGTATAATGGTCGAGTCGCCCATGTGATTCTGGAGTTGAATGGCCGCCATCGGGACGTCGTACGCCCGGGCCAGGCCCAGGAGGGTATCGCCCGGCTCGACGGTGTGCGTGACGCCGGTGGTCGTCTGCTGTGTGGGCTCCGTGGACGGAGCCTCGGTCGGCGACGGGGACGGCTCCGGAGGTTGGGTGGGTGGCGGTGTTGCGGTGGGGCGCAGGACAGGTGTGGTGGGCGAAAGAGTCGGTTGCACGACCGACGTGACCGCAGTCTGCCCGGAGCCGCCGGCGCACGAGACGAGGACGAGGGTCACAATGGCGTGCGCGAGCAAGGCGAGGGGCAGCGACCTCCGAGCGGCGAAGCCAGCCTTGGGTCTGGTCATAGCGGGCATTCTAACCGGACTCAGCGGGGTGTCAAGTGAGGGTCGAACGTGAGAAAGGGGCCCTTGGCAGACCAGGATTTGTGCGATAGAATGGTGGTCGTCTCGGGTTGTTGCCTTTATCGATCGGGAGTCGTGAGGAGCTGCGTATGCGCACTCTGAGGGCCGCGGTGGTTGGCACCGGCTTCATGGGACGGACTCACACAGAGGCTCTCCGTCGCCTCGACATCGACGTGGTGGGCATCTTGGGGTCCTCGCCGGAGAAGTCCCGACAGGCGGCCGAGCGTGAGGGCGTGTCAAAGGCCTACGCGACCTACGACGAGTTGGTCGGTGATGCAGATGTCCACGTAGTGCACATCACCACGCCGAATCACCTGCACTTCGCGCAGGCGAGCGAGGCTCTGAGAGCGGGCAAGCACGTGATGTGTGAGAAGCCGCTGGCCATGACGTCGGAGGAGACCGGGCAGCTGGTCGCCCTGGCCGAGGAGACGGGACTGGCGGCAGGCGTGAACTACAACATCCGCTTCTACCCGCTCAACATCGAGGCTGGAGAGCTCGTGCGACGCGGCGACCTGGGTGACGTCTATTCGATCGTCGGTAGCTACGTACAGGATTGGCTGCTCTACACCACGGACTACAACTGGCGCGTGCTGGCGGACAGGGGAGGGAAGCTGCGGGCCGTAGCGGACATTGGGACCCATTGGCTCGATCTGGTTCAGACCATCACCGGGTTGAAGGTGGAAAGAGTCTGCGCCGATCTGCAGATTGTCCATCCCACCAGGAGCCGCCCCACCGATGAGGTGGAGACCTTCTCCGGCAAGGTGGAGGAGATCGAGTCCGCGGAGACGGTCCAGGTTGGCACCGAGGACGCCGGCGGCGTGTTGATCCGATTCGAGGGCGGAGTGCATGGTTCCCTGTGGGTCTCCCAGGTCACGGCGGGGCGGAAGAACTCCCTCCGCTACGAGATCGCCGGGTCGAAGAGCGCCCTGGCGTGGAATAGCGAGGCGCCCAACGACCTCTATATCGGCCACCGGGACAGGGCGAACGAGCTCCTGCCCCGGGACCCCGCGCTGCTATCCGCAGCGGCTCGGGCGTACGCCTCATACCCAGGCGGACACAACGAAGGGTACGATGACACGTTCAAGCAGAGCTTCAAGGCCTTCTACAGGGCCATCTCGAGCGGGGCATGGACCGCGCCACAACCCTTCGCCACGTTCGTCGACGGGCACAAGGAGGTTCTGCTGTGCGAGGCCATTCTGAGGAGCCACCAGGAGCAGGGGTGGGTCACGGTCAACCAGGCAGACGGGCTCCGGTCCGCCTGACGCCCCCGGCTGGCAAGATCGTGTGGGGCCTTCTCCGTTCGACGGGAGCGTCCAGGCTCCAGGTGACGAATGCACAGGGGCCGGATGTTGAGTCGGCATCGCCGAGAGGCTACGTAAGGAGAGCACTATGAGCCATCTAAGCGAGGAAATCCACCAACAGCCCCAGGTTCTCGCCCGACTGCTGGACAATCAAGCCGAGCGGGCGGCGCAGGTCGCCAGGGTGATCCGCGATCGTCAGGTGTGCTACGCCGTCTTCGCTGCGCGCGGCACCTCCGACAATGCCGCGCGGTACGCTCAGTACCTCTTCGGGTCTCTCAACGAGCTGCCGGTGGCCCTGGCCACCCCCTCGCTGTTCACGCTCTACCGTACCCCGCCCCGGCTTCGTGATGCGCTGGTGCTGGGGATCTCGCAGTCCGGGCAGTCGCCCGACATCGTCGCCGTGGTGGAGGAGGGGCGACGGCAGGGGGCCCTGACGGTGGCCGTGACGAACACGCCGGACTCGCCGCTGGGTCAGGCCGCCGAGCACGTGCTGGCGCTGGGGGCGGGCGAGGAAAGGGCCGTGGCCGCCACCAAGACGTACACCGCCCAGCTGGGGGCGCTGGCGCTGCTGGCGGTGCACCTGGCGGACGACGAGGAGCGGCTGGGGCAGCTGAGGCGCGTCCCAGGAGCGATGGAGGGGACGCTGGCGCTGGAGGAAACCATTGCAGCGGCCGCCCAGCGGTATGCGCACGCCGCGGAGTGCGTCGTGGTGGGCCGCGGGTACAACTACGCCACCGCCTTCGAGATCGCGCTCAAGTTGAAGGAGTTGACGTACGTGGTGGCCGAGCCCTACTCCTCGGCCGACTTCCGCCACGGGCCGGTGGCCATCGTCGAGCGGGGCTTTCCCGTGATCGCCGTCGCCCCCGACGGGGCGGTCTACCGGGACGTACTGTCGCTGATCGAGGAACTGGCCGAACGCGATGCGGAGCTCATCGTCGTCTCCGGCCGGGACGAGGCCTTGGACCGGGCCCGCGTCCCACTGCGCCTGCCAGTGCCCGTCCCTGAATGGCTGTCTCCCTTTGTGTGCGTGGTGCCGGGCCAGCTGCTGGCTCTCCACGTCACCCTGGCCAAGGGATACGACCCCGATCATCCACGGGGACTGACGAAGGTCACGGAGACGCACTAGCCGGTTATCCCTCTTGTCCGGACATGCGTCCGAGCTCTCCCGGCGTGAGCGTGAGCGGGAGTCGCGACTTGCCCGCGCGCGCTTTGGCAGTAGAATTCAGGAGCCTGTGCCGACGCGCGCCGAGGGGCTACCGGATCGGGCCGGGCAGGCTTTGGACAATTCCGAGTTGGCTGGGGCGACAGTCCGGCAGGCGCGGCTGTAGCCGGTTAGATTCGGCGGGCTCGCGTTCCAGTGTCTGCCGTGGTTGGACGGCTACTAGAGAGAAGGAGGGCACTATGCTCGTTTCCTCGAGGGAACTGCTGCTGGCGGCACAGGAGGGGAGCTACGCCGTCGGGGCGTTCAACACGAACAATCTTGAGATCACACACGCCATCTTCCGTGCGGCGGAGGCGACCCGTGCGCCGATCCTGGTCCAGCTGTCGGCTGGCGCCATCAAGTACGGAGGGATTGACTACCTGCCGGAGATCGTGAAGACTCACGCTCGGCTGGCCGATATACCGGCGGCCATCCACCTGGATCACGGGCCGGACTTCGACACCGCCATGCGCTGTCTGCGCTACGGATTCACATCCGTGATGCGCGACGCCTCAAAGCTGCCATTCGAGGAGAACGTGGCGGAGACGCGGCGGGTGGTGGAGGCGGCCCACGCCGTTGGGGTGCCGGTGGAGGCGGAGCTAGGGCGCATCGTGGGTGCCGAGGAACACGTGGTCGTGTCGGAGGCGGAGAAAGCGATGACCGATCCGGATGAGGCGGCCCGCTTCGTCGAGGAGAGCGGATGCGACTTCCTGGCCGTCTCGATCGGCAACGCCCACGGCTTCTACAAGGGGGAGCCGGATCTCGACTTCGATCGGCTCCGGGCGATCCGTCAGCGGGTGGACGTCCCGCTGGTGCTGCACGGTGCCTCCGGGATCCCCGATGATCAGATCCGCGAGGCGGTGAGCCAGGGCATCTGCAAGATCAACATCGATACAGAAATTCGAGACGCTTTTGCCCGGTCGGTGCGTGGGACACTGGCGGAGAAACCAGACGAGATCGACCCACGCAAGATCCTGGGGCCGGCCATCGAGGCGATGCAGGCCGTGGTCGAGCGAAAGATCGTGCTCTTCGGCAGCGGGGGGAAGGCGTAGGAGAGTCTCTCGATAGGCGCGGGGCGGCGAACCGTTCGGGACAGGGAGCGCATCCCGCTCTTCCATCCACAGGGGACGGGTCAGACTGGGCGAAGGGAAGGCAGGGCGTCGAGGCCGTATGAAAGGGGCTTGGCCGCTGTATATCTTCGATCTGGATGGGACGCTGGCCGAGACCTGGGGGACGACGCTGCTGCCCGGGGTGGTGGAGCGGCTGTCTCAGTTGGACGGCGACATCGCCGTGGCCACGAATCAGGCAGGGGTGGCCTGGAACGCGATCGAAGCGGACCCGTACCCTCGCCCGGCCGAAGTCGGGCGCCGGCTGGTGGACGTGGCCGAGGGGGTGCCCGCTCTGAAGGAGGCGCTCTGGCTGGTGTCCATCGGGGACGAAGCGGTGCCCCTGCCGCCGCAGCCGGCGCTGATTTTGTCAGTGCTGACCGTTTCTTCGACCGGGACTAGGGCCAGAGCCGGGCCCGGTCTGGTCGGCTTGGAGCAGTCTGCCCTTCCTCGATGGCCGTCAAGGCGCTACAGGCGCTTCTTGATCACCCGCTCGTAGGCCGGGAAGTAGTTGCTGATCACCGGGAGGTCGAAGGAGCGCAGGATCGATTCCTTCGGTTCCCGCTCCAGGAGGAAGCGGAACGACTCCCGGACCAATGCCTCCGGGGTTGCCTTACCCCCGGTGAGGCGGTCGTAATACGCCTTGCTGAGGGTGACCCGGTGGCGGGTCTCGCTGCTCTCCTCCCTGACGGTGACCCGGAACTCGTAGGTGTCATTCTGTTCTGACGTTTTGACGTCAATCTCGGTCATGGGTTGACTCTCCCTTCCTTTCTCAGATGCAGCAATGCTCTCCTGCTCCGTGGCCAGCCTCTCCGTGTCTCGCTGCGTTGCTGGCAGCCGCTCGCTTGCCGCCAGCACCCCTCCCGCGACGATCAGGACGCCCCCGACGAGATGGCTCGGTCCGATGGGCTCACCGAGGAGCAGGTGACCCAACAGCGCCCCGTAGAGGGGCAGGGTATTGTAGAACACCATCGCTCCGCCAGCCCCGAGGGTCTTGACGCCCGCATTCCAGGAGAAAAGGCCGACCACGCCCGGGGCGACGCCGATGTAGAGGAGGGGCAGGATGAGGGCCGGGCTGAAGGTAAACCCGGTCGTGACCATCTCCCAGAGAGCTGCTAGCAGCAGGATGGGGAGTCCGAGGAGGGCGGAGAGGGTGGAGACGGAAAGGGCGGAGCGACCGGCCATCACGCGGCGGCCCAGGACGGAGTAGAGGGCCCATAGGGCCACCGCCCCCAGAACGATTAGATCGCCGAGGTTGCTCTCCATCGACCTCCAGAAAAGGAGACGGCCGCCGGAGATGAGGGCGATGACTCCCGCCACGCCCAGCACGGCGCCGCCAATCTGCCGCTGACCCATGCGCTCCCCGATCAGCAGTCCGGCCAGCACACCGGTGATCAGGGGTGCCATCCCGTTGATCAACGTGGCGTTGACCGCCGTGGTGTGCTGAAGGCCGAGGTAGAGGGCGGGCGTGAATACCACGACGCCGCTGAGCGCCATCCCGACGAGCAGCCAGCGATCCTTCCCCAGGCGCCGCTCGTCGTAGGGCAGACGGGGCATGAGTGCGGTGAGGACAGATGCGGCGATGAGAAACCGGGAGGCGGCCAGCGTGATGGGCCCAATGTCGTCCCGGAGCCAGCGGCCCAGGGTCATATTCGAGGCCCACGTCAGCGTGGCCAGGTTTACCAGACCGATGCCGCGCAGGCGCGCCAGCCGTCGTGTCCGTGGGTCCGCGGCGCTCATTCCTCTGCTTCTCTCGTTGGCGTACAGACTGGCCTGAATGTCCTCTCCATCTCCTGGATTGTACACCAACCTGCTGAGGATTCCCAGAAGCCTCGGCATTCTCGCGGTGCGCGAGTCCGATGATGGCGTCTCCGGACAGGTAGATGTCAGCCGTATCCGTCGTCGCAACCTGATCGTCCCAGGCGCCGACCAAGAACCGTCTGTTTGCCCGCCGCCGGGCCCCATCGTCGATCATCACCGGGAAGTGCACCATTCGTGGCGGGACGTTCACCGTCCCAGGTTCTCGATCTGCACCGGCTCGACTGGATCCGCCAGCTCGAAGCCGAA
>JAWLCP010000067.1:4400-13985 GCA_041687115.1 Anaerolineae bacterium | reverse complement strand
ATCCTCCAGTGGTACCTGATCGGGTTTGCCCAACGACATCATTCGGCCCACCGTGCCGGCGAGTAGGTTCAGTGTGCTTCGTTTCATGGTCACCCTCCGCACTTGAGTATATCACATCCTGGTCGGAACGGGAATCGCCAAGCCGGCGGAGTTGGCCTTTCCGATCTTTGGTGGTACACTCAGGCTTCGATCTACGAGGTTTCGAGAGACCACGGCAAGCCATGATGCCTCACACGTTGTCGATACACACCGTTGGTCACAGTGACCATACCACGGCGGGCTTCATCGATCTGCTGCGCCAGCACGACATCACCCTGGTGGTCGACGTGCGCAGCCAGCCCTACAGCCAGTGGGCGCCCCAATTCAACCGCGAGACGCTGGAGCAGGGTCTGACGGAGGCCGGGATCGCCTATCGGTTCATGGGCGACTCGCTGGGTGGCCGACCGTCCGATCCGGACCTCTACACGGCGGGAGGCCCTGACTACGGGCGGCTGGAGCAGACGGATGATTATCAGCGTGGCATCGAGGAACTGCTCGACATGGCCCGCACCGAGCACGCTGCCGTCATGTGCGGTGAGGGGGACTACCGGCAATGTCATCGCCACCTGCTCATTACTCAGACGCTGCTGAAGCGCGGCATCGACGTGCTCCACATCAAACCTGACGGTCAGACGGTCAATGGGGAACGGATCCCCGAGCAGCTCTCTCTTTTCTAGGGACAGACAGAGGCACGAGGAGACGGCCGCAGATCGATAGTGGCACGGGGGCGGCCAGACCGCGCGATCCCCCTGCTATCTTGGGCTTTTCTGTCGAGAGGTACCCTTCATGCATGCCTTATACACCATCGGCACCCAGCGGAAACCGCTCTCTACGTTCATCAACCAGTTGCGCGATGCCGGGGTGGACGCGGTCATCGACGTCCGTCTGCGCAATACCTCTCATCTACTCAGCTACACCAAGAAAGACACGCTGGATTTTCTGCTGCGCGAGGGGTTCGACGTCGCCTATGAGCATCGTCCCGAGCTGGCTCCTACGCCGGAGATTCTGGATGCGTATCGCGATGGCGCGGACTGGACTGCGTACGAGGCCCGCTTCATCGCACTCCTGAAGGAACGGTCGGCCGAGGAGGTGGGCCGCGAGATTCTGGCTCGCTATCGTGCGCCGTGCCTTCTCTGCGCTGAGCCGACGGCGGAGCGGTGTCACAGACGGCTGGTGGCGGAGTATTGGGTGGAGCGGTTTTCGGGATTGGTCCTGGTCCACTTGTAGGGAGGGCGGCCGCGGGTGAGCAGCGGATAAGCGGATGGGGTGGCTGCCAGGCAGCGGCTACAGCGCAAGTTACCGGAGGAAATCACCCATGCCGCCTCAAGAGGTCCTGATCCTGGCCATGACGAGGATGCGCAGCGGCATCTGTACAGCCGGTCTGACCCTCGAACTCGATCCGGTGACGGGTCTGTGCTGGGTGCGGCCGGTGCGGGACTTCGACACGGTCCAGCCCGGCGACATGACGTACGCCGACGGCCGATCGGTGGAGTGCTGCGACGTGGTCGAGTTGAGCCTGATCGAGCCGCGGCCCGATCCGCCCCACGTCGAGGACTGGCTCACCGACTTCGTCCACCACCGTCCGCGCCTCCTGCGACGTCTGGAGGGGGAGAAGCGAGCAGCGTTCTTCCCTCGTTACCTCGACCAGGCGCCAGAGGACGTGCTCGTCCACCACTCTCGCTCTCTCTGCCTGGTGGAGCCGGAGGAGGTGTGGGCGCAGTTCTCCCTCGATGCCTACTCGGGCAAGTACGAGACGCGGATGGGCTTCGTCCTGACGGGCGACGCCAATCATCCGCGGGCGACCGGTCGAAGGGGCGTGGCGGTGACGGACCTGAAGTGGCGCGCCCTGGGGCGGTCCTGGCTGGGAGAGGGGGGATTTCTGGCGCTGGACCACGACGCGCTGTTGGCGCGATTGAGCGCCGACGCGCTCTACCTGACTGTGGGGCTCAGCCGCAGCTGGCAGGGGGAGTACTGGCCTCTGGTGGTGGGGGTTCATGTCGTGCCGGACTACGTCGTTTCCTCTCTGCTGAACGGTATCCCCTCTCCCGGCTGGGGAGAGGGCTAGGGTGAGGGGGGAGGCCGTGCTGGGCTCATTGGGTCTGACGCTGGAGCAGATTCCTTACGTGACGGGCGGTGACCGCAGCCGGTTGCTCAACTTCCTCCTGCGCTGGGAGCGGTTCGACGCGCTCCACGCCTGTCTGGACGTTCTCATTCCCCTCAACCCGACCCACGTGTCGCTGCGCGACCTGCGGGCGCGAGCCTTCGTGGCCGAGGGGCGGGCGGACCAGGCTTTGCCGGTGATGGAGCAGCGTCTGCGGCAAGCGCAGTCATCGGTCGCCCGGGCGCTGCTGGCGCGTATCCACCTGGCAGGAGGTGACGCGGCGTCGGCGCGACAGACCGCACAGACCATACTCGCCGAGCGAGCGGAGAGCTCGATGGCCTGGAGTCTGCTGGGCGAGGTAGAGTTTGCCTGTGGCGACGAGGAGGCGGCCCTGTCGGCCTACCGGCACCTGCACGATCTCTACCCCAATAGCCGTGCCTACCTGCGAGGGATGGTACACGTCTATTCCGCACGCGGTGACCTCGTGACCGCCAGCGGCTACGCGGTGCAGCTGCTTGGGCTGGCGGAGGAGGGGAACCCTCTATCGGTGGCTTACCTGCGGGATCTGCGGGACTACTTCCAGGCCAGCGGCGAGACCACCCGGGTGGCCGAGATGGAGACCGCCCTGGCTCGCCGCCATGCCGAGGAGGTGGCCGACCTGCGCGAACGGTTCTCGCGGAAGGAGTGGCCGCGCCCGGCGTCCGAATCGAGACCGACCAGGCGGGGACGCCGACCGGCGTCGAGAGGTACGTCCGATGGGCGAGAGGGCCCGGTCCGCCGCAGGCCGGTGGAAGAGCTGCCGTCGTACGACGCAGTCCCCGTCTCCGACGCGGAGCGGCGTGATATCACGAGCGCCGTCGAGCGACTGTTTGGTTTTGAATCGCTCCTGCCTGGGCAATTGGAGACCATGGCGTGCGTGATGCGCGGGGAGGATGTGCTCACCATTCTGCCCACGGGCGGGGGTAAGTCGCTCTGCTACCAGCTTCCGGCCATGGAGGCTTTGCTCATGGGTGGAGACGGAGGGCTTGACGGCGTCGCGCCTCGAGGACAGCCGGGCACCACGCTGGTGATCTCTCCGCTCATTGCCCTGATGAAGGATCAGGTCGACTCGCTGCCCCAGAGCGTCCGGCAGCGCGCCACGACGATCAACAGCACCCTCGACGGCGACGAGCTGCGACGCCGTGTGGAGCGCACGGCGGAGGGGGCGTACCGGCTCGTCTACGCCGCGCCGGAGCGGCTGCGCCAGCCGCCCTTCCTCCACGCGCTGCGCCGTGCGGGGGTGGAGCGGCTGGTGATCGACGAGGCCCACTGCGTCAGTATGTGGGGTCACGATTTCCGACCCGACTACCTGATCATCGGGCAGGTGCGGAAGGATCTGGGGGATCCTCCGCTCGTGGCGATGACAGCCACGGCCCCGCTCCGCGTGAGACGGGACATCCTTGAGCGCCTGGGGCGTCCAGGGGAGACGGCCCATGAACCTCGCGTCATCGCCGGTGACCTGACGCGGCCGAATCTGCAGCTGGAGGTTCTGCCCGCGGCAAATACCGACGAGAAGCTGCGGAATCTGCTGGCCCTGTGCCTGGCGGAGAGGGGCAGCGGAATCGTCTACGCGGACACCCGCATCCGCTGTGAGGAGCTGGCCGCCCTGCTGCGACAGCACGGGGTGAACGCGGCGCACTACCACGCCGGCATCGCCGAGCGCCACCGGGTTCAGGACGACTTCATGGCCGGGCGGACCCGCGTGGTGGTGGCCACCATCGCGTTTGGCATGGGGATCGACAAGCCGGACATCCGTTTCATCGTCCACTTCTTCCCGCCCGCATCGCTGGAGGCATACTATCAGGAGGCCGGGCGGGCCGGCCGCGATGGGCTTCCGGCACGGTGCGTGCTGATGGTCTCGGGCCACGATCGAAGCTTGCTGACCCGCCGAGCCCGGCAGGATGAGCTGTCGCTGGAGTTCCTGCGCGAGGTGTATGGCGCGGTGAAGGGGCACCTGGATGGGAGATCGGCGGGGCGGATCGTCATGGCCGACCTGGAGCGCGATCTGCGGGTTGACGACACCCGCATGCGGGTGGCGGTCAGCGTCCTTGAGGAGGTAGGGCTGCTCCGGCGGGGGCCCGATCTGCCTCGGGCAGCCCTGGTGTGTCTGGCCGCCGAGTGTGGCGACGGGGCCCGGCCGGATGAACTGGAGGCCTTCCGGCGGGCCGCTCGTCTGCGGCCCCATCAGTGGCTGACGCTGGACCTGGCGGAGGTGGGGGCCAGGGCCGGGATCCCGCTGGGTGAGATCGAGAACAGGGTGCTGGCCTGGGAGGACGCCGGCTGGCTGATGTACCGGCCGGCGGGGCGCGATCTGCTGCTCCGTCTGCTCCCAGCGCCGGCAGACGTCGCGGAACGGATCCAGCTGCATCTCGAACGACATCGGGCGGTGCAGATCCAGCGCGTGGACGAGATCGCCGCGTACGCCAGGAGCGGTCGCTGCCGTCACGGTCACCTCAACGCCTACCTGGGAGGCCGCGTCATCGAGCGCTGCGACGCCTGCGACAACTGCGTGGATATCCCGCCCGCTCCGGATCCCGGCCTTCCGGACGAGGAGACGCAGCTGCTGACCATTCTGCGCTGCGTGGCGAATGCGCCGTGGGGCTGGGGGCGTCGTACGCTGGTGCGCATCCTGCGTGGGGAACGGAAGGCACGGCACGGAGGGCACTCCCTTCACGCGAAGGCCCTGGACCAGGCCGAGTTCGCCGCCTTGGCCTTCCGTTCCGCGACAGCGGTCAAGGGGATGATCGAACGGCTGGAAGGGGGAGGGCTTCTACGACCGCGCCGATTGGACCATGGTGGCGTCGTCCTCGATCTGACGGCGAAGGGGAAGGCCGCGCTGGATGAGATCGTTGACAGCCGCTCTCTGTTATGATATACTGACTATTAGTCACTTACTGACCGTTGGTTAGAGGGGGCGCGAGTGTGAGCACTAGGGCGCGTCGCGAACGGGAGAAGCGAGAGCGCCGGCGATCCATCCTCCAGGCGGCTCGCGAGATGTTCTTCGAGAACGGCTTTCACCATGCCACCGTGGACAGCGTCGCCGAGCGAGCTGAGGTCAGCAAGGGGACTGTCTATCTCTACTTCGCGAGCAAGGAGGCCCTCCTTGCTCATTTGCTTCTGGAGGGGCTCGAGGAGCTCGTCTCCGAGCTGGAGCATGCGTGCGTGACGGCGACGGATCTCCCCGCCGACCAGCAGTTGAAGACCCTGGCTTTGGCGTATCTGGACTTCTTCGATCGCGACCCTCGGTACTTCCCGTTCTTGATGGCCATGGACCGCGGGCGATTTCAGGAGGCGGTTCCACCAGAGCTCTACGAGGAGATTCTTGAGGCCAGCCTGGAAGGACTGACGCTCGCGGTGCGGGTCGTCGAGCGGGGCGTGCGGGATGGGGTATTCGCCTGTGTGGACGCGGAGAAGGCCGCGTGTGTCTTCTGGGCGGCGTTGAACGGCGTGCTCCAGTTGATGGAGCATTCGCTGCGGCGGGAGATGGTGGGGGTCGATGAGCGGGTGCTCTACGAATCGAGCGTGGATACGGTGATTAAGGGATTGAAAGTGGCTCCCTGAGGGGGGAGCGAGGCGCGTTACTTGGGATCGAAGCGGATCAATCCGAGGAGGTTAGCATGAAGGAAGTGGTGATCGTCAGCGGATGCCGCACGGCGATCGGAAAGCACGGGGGGGCGTTTCGGGACATCCCGGCCCAAGACCTGGCCGCGACGGTGCTCGAGGAGGCGGTGAAGAGGGCGGACATCGATCCCCACAGTATCGACGACGTCATCGTGGGCTGCATCGGCCAGCAGAGCGACGCGCCCAACATTGGACGGGTAGCAGCGTTGATGGCCGGAATCCCTGCGCACGTGCCTGGGTACACGCTCCAGCGCAACTGCGTATCGGGTATGATGTCGATCAGCAGTGCTTACCAGGCCATTCAGGCCGGCGACGGGGACGTGTTCCTCTGCGGGGGGGTGGAGAGCATGTCCACGGCTCCCTACGTGGTGCGGGGCGCTCGCTGGGGGCTCAAACTGCGTCACGATACGTTTATCGACACCCTGTGGGAGGGGCTCACCGATCCCGTCTGCGGTCAGATCATGGGGCGCACGGCCGAGAACCTGGCGATGATGTACGACCTCAGCCAGGAGGAGCAGGACGGATACGCCGTGAAGAGCCATCAGAAGGCTTTCCGCGCCACACGAATGGGCAAGTTCCGCGACGAGATTGTGCCCTTTCGGGTTGTCAAACGGGTGGCGGGCCAGGAGGTCGCTCACGAGGATATTGTGGAGGACGAGTGCATCAACCCGGGGCTGACGGTGCAGAAGGCCGCCCTCTACCCCACCGTGTTCTTGAAAGGGGGGACGGTCACCCCGGCCAACGCCTGCCCCATCTCGGACGGCGCGGCGGCCGTGGTGGTGATGTCGGCAGAGAAGGCGGAGGCTCTCGGCGTGGAGCCGATGTGCACCGTTCGCAGCTACGCCTATGCCGGTGTGCCCCCGGACATCATGGGGCTTGGCCCTGCGTACGCCGCGCCCATGGCCCTGGACCGGGCCGGCCTGACCCTGGCCGACATGGACCTGGTCGAGTTGAACGAGGCCTTTGCGTCGCAGGTTCTGGCGGTGGGGAGGGAGCTGGAGGATCAGGGTCTGGACTGGGAGAAGGTGAACGTCAACGGCGGTGCGATCGCATTGGGTCACCCGGTGGGCTGCACCGGAACCCGTTTCGTGGTTACGCTGCTCTATGAGATGGTCAAGCAAGACGTCCCGCTGGGCCTGGCCACGGCATGCGTCGGCGGAGGTCTGGGCGGTGCGATGATCATCGAACGGAAGGGGTAGGGAGGAACAGCAATGGCGGACATCTCCATCTGGCAGGACAGTGACGCGCGGGCGGCCTTCGTCGCCAAAGGCAAGGAGGTCTTCGAGGCCATAAAGGGGGACTTGGACGGTCGGGAGGACGCTGTGGTCGTGGCCATTGAACCGGAGAGTGGCGACTACTTCGTCGGCAAGACGCTCGGTCAGGCGGACCGAGCTGCGTTTGAGGAGCATCCGGATGAGTGGATCTATTTCGTCCGCGTGGAAGACCCGGACGCGGCGATCCCGCTGCCGGCGTGGTAGGGTTGGGGAACGGACGGGGGCCGCAGTCCGAGGGTCTTGGGGCGTGAGTTATCTCATGTGACGCGTCACTCTTCACGTGCAGGGCAGGGCGTGCTCCTGCCCCCGTGGATTGGAGACCAGCACATAGGAGGGAGTCAGAATGTACATTTTCAAGGCAGGCGTGGTTGGCGCCGGTACGATGGGGGGCGAGATCGCCCAGGTCATTACGTACGCCGGCTTGCCGGTGGTGATGAAGGACATCGATCAGGAGATGCTCGATGCCGGCATGGAGCAGATTCGGTCGATCTACCAGGGGCGGGTCGACAAGGGGAAGATGAGCGCCAGCGACATGGCGTCGAAGGTTGACCTGGTGACGCCCACGCTCTCGTACGACGAGTTCAGCGACGTGGATATCGTCATCGAAGCCGTACCGGAGAAGATGGCGATCAAGAAGCAGGTCTTTCAGGAGCTGGAGGAGGTCTGTCCTGAGCAGACCATCTTCGCCAGCAATACCTCGGCGCTGTCCATCTCCGAGATGGGGGCCGCAACTGGCAAACCGCACAAGGTGATCGGGATGCACTTCTTCAACCCCGCCCACGTGATGAAGCTGGTGGAGGTGATCCCAGGGCTCGACACCGGGCGCGAGACGCAGGACGACGTGGTGATGTTCGCCGAGACGCTGCGCAAGATCCCGGTGGTGGTCCAGGAGTGCCCCGGCTTCCTGGTCAACCGCTTGTTGATGCCGTATCTGAACGAGGCGACCCTGGCGTTGGAGGAAGGCGCGGCCACCGCCACAGAGATCGACAGGGCAGTGGTGGAGTGGGGCATGCCGATGGGGCCCTTCACGCTGATGGACATGTTGGGCATTGACGTCTGCGGCGACGTCGGGGAGTATCTCTACTCGGAGTACGGCGATCGCATGACCCCGGCCCGTCTGTTCGAGAAGCTCCTGGAGGCCGGGCGGCTGGGCGAGAAGAGCGGCGCCGGCTTCTACGATCACCCCGGCGGGGAGTCGGAGGAGGTCCACCAGATGATCGAGGAGCTCCAGGCAGGGGGCGAGGTGGCGTCGGGGACGTCGTTCAGCGTCGAGCGGGTGATGTATCCGTTGATCAATGAGGCGGCGCAGTGCGTGCTGGAGAACGTGGCCACGATGACGGACATCGACATGGCCATGGTCGCGGGCACGGGCATGACCTACGAGGGGGATCGGGTAGGGCCGCTCGTCATCGCCGACCGGATTGGGCTGGATGTGGTCGTGGAGAAGTTGGAGGAGCTGGAGGATGCGTTCGGCCCCCGATTCCGGCCTTCGCGCCCCCTCCGACTGCGCGCTCGCGCCGGGCATCTCGGTGTGAAGACTGGCAAGGGGTTCTACGAGCATACGTAGGAGGAAAACCATGGGAGAATGGCAAAACATCCGAACGGAGGTTGAAGACCGCATTGCCTTGCTGACGATCGATCACCCGCCCGTCAACTCGTTCAACAAACAGGTGGTGACCGAGCTCGATGAGGCGATAGACGAGCTGATGGCCGACGACGAGGTCAAGGCCATCATTATCACCGGTGGGGGCACGAACGCCTTCGTCGCGGGCGCGGACATCCCGGAGATCAAGGCGCTTCTCGAGAATCCCGAGGGGGGCTATGCTGAGGCCCGGGAGTTCATCGAGCGGGGTCAGGGCGTCCACCTCAAGATCGAGACAGCCACCAAACCGGTCATCGCTGCCATCAACGGTTTCTGCCTCGGGGGCGGCCTCGAGCTGGCCATGGCCTGTCACATGCGCATCTGCTCCGACCGCGCCCGCATGGGCCAGCCAGAGATCAACCTGGGGCTCATCCCGGGTTGGGGTGGCACCCAGCGGCTGGCCCGCATCGTTGGCAAGGGCAAGGCGCTGGAGATGATCCTCACGGGTGATATGATCACGGCGCAGGAGGCGTACCGCATCGGCCTGGTCAATAAGGTCGTGCCGGCGGGCGCGATTCTCAAGGAGGCCCGTGGATTGGCCCGGAAGATCGTGTCCAAGTCGAAGTTCCCCATCGCGGCCACGCTGCGTGCGGTCGCACAGGGCCTGGAGACGACGGTGGAGAAGGGCCTCGAGATTGAGAAAGAGCAGTTTGTCGGCCTCGCCGACACGGAGGACATCCGGGAGGGGGTCAGCGCCTTCCTGGAGAAGCGACAGCCGGAGTTCAAGGATCAGTAGGTCGGTGGACTGGTAGGTTGGCGTCGCGGTCCCAGCGTGCTTCGACGCCAACAACGCCGCGACGTCGGGGCAGGACCGGGCGCGACCATCACACGCTGTCCGTCACAGCCGTTGCCGGCAGGTGCCCCGGACC
>JAWLCP010000067.1:0-4300 GCA_041687115.1 Anaerolineae bacterium | reverse complement strand
GCGTGCTTCGACGCCAACAACGCCGCGACGTCGGGGCAGGACCGGGCGCGACCATCACACGCTGTCCGTCACAGCCGTTGCCGGCAGGTGCCCCGGACCCGTCGTCATCGTCCCGTAGCAGCTCGCTGGGTCCGGAGCACCTCAATTCTCAATCAATGGAGGTGCTGAGCCATCAGCAGGAGGGGTTGGGATGGATTTTTCTCTCAGTGAAGAACAGAAGATGTTCCGCGCTATGTTCGAGGACTTCTCCACGAACGAGATTGCGCCGATCGCGGAGGAGATCGACCATGAGGAGATGCTGCCGGTGGACGTGCTGAAGAAGGCGGCTCGTCAGGGCTTCCTGGGGGCGACGCTTCCGGAGGAGCATTTCGGCGCGAGTCTCGACTTCGTCAGCTATGCTCTCCTCATTGAGGCTCTGGCGCGGGACTGTGTATCGGTCGCGGTGACGCTGGGAACGCACATCAGTCTGGTCGCGATGTCGATCCTCGATCATGGAAGCGATGCTCAGAAGGAGGAGTTCCTTCCTCTGCTGGCAAGCGGCGAGGCCATCGGTGCCTTTGCGATGACCGAGCCGGACGCTGGAAGCGACACGACCTCGCTGGAGGCGAGGGCGGTCGTCGACGGGGAGGGGTACGTCCTTGACGGCGTCAAGACCTGGGTCGCCAACGGCGAGATCGCGAACGCCGGGATGGATACGCTGTATCTCGTCTTCGCCGAAGCGCCGGGGGGCATCACGGCCTTCTTGATTCCCAGCGACACCTCCGGGCTGACGGTGGGCTACCGCGAGCCCACCCTCGGGCTGCGCAGTGTCCCCTTTCACACGCTCTACCTGGAAGGCTGTCGCGTTCCGCCGGCGAATCGTCTCGGCGATGAGGGCGAGGGGCGGGAGATCGCGGAACGGGCGCGGCAGCGCATGGCGATCACGCTGGGCGCGGCCGCGCTGGGCGTATCTGATAACAGCGTGGATGTGGGGGCGCAGTTCGCCACGGAGCGGGTCCAGTTTGACGTTCCAATCGCCGAGAAACAGGCCATTCAGAACTTCATCGCCGAGAGCGCCGTCGAGACCGAGGCGCTGCGGTATCTGGTCTACCACGGGGCGTGGCAGGTTGATCAGGGTGAGGACCTGGCCTTTGACGCCTCCGTCGTCAAGGCCTTCGGGGCCCGCGTGGCGCGCAGCGTCACCGATCGCATGGTTCAGGTGATGGGCGGCTATGGGTACATGGAGGACTATCCGATGGCGCGCAAGTACCGCGACGCCCGGGCGCTGGGCATCATCGGCGGGCCGACCGAAGTGCACAACGTCCTGATTGCAAAGAATGTGTTCTCTGCGTGGGAGGTTGAGATCACGCCGTGAGGAGGTAGCTATGGATTTCACGTTTTCTCCGGAACATGAAGCTCTGCGACGGATGATCCGGGAGTTCGCGGAGAACGAGGTCGCCCCTATCGCGGCGGAGATCGATCGTGAGGGGAGGGTCCCGTTTGAGGTGTTGCACAAGATGGGGGAGATCGGTCTTCTGGGAGTCTGTTTCCCGCAGGAGTACGGGGGGATGGGCGCCGGCGAGGCAGGGTATTGCATCCTGATGGAGGAGCTGGGACGGATCTGCACCTCGACGGCGACGAACGTCGGCGCCCACATCGGCATCGGCGCGATGTCAGTCTACCTGGATGGGAATGAAGAACAGAAGCGCAAGTATCTGACGCCCCTGGCGAGGGGCGAGAAATTCGCTGCCTTCCTGCTGACCGAGTCCGATGCCGGCTCCGACGCGGCGGCGATCCGCACCCGCGCGGTGCGGGACGGTGACCACTGGGTGATCAACGGCACCAAGACGTTCAACACCAATGGGAGTTTCGCCGACATCGCCACCGTTATGGCGGTCACGGATCCCACGCTGGGGCCCCGGGGCGGTATCACGGCCTTCATCATCGAGACCGACACGCCGGGCTTCCAGGTGGGCAGGCATGAGGATAAGATGGGCATCCGGGGCAGCTCCACGGCGGAGCTGGTGTTCGAGGACATGCGGGTGCCGCACGAGAACGTGCTGGGCAAGGTGGGCGAGGGCTTCGTCGCCTTCATGAAGTCGCTCGACATGGGACGGCTGACGCTGGGCGCTGCCTGTCTTGGGGGTGCTCAGGCGGCGTTGGAGTGGTCGATCAATTGGGCCAAGACGCGGGAGCAGTTCGGGACGGCATTGGCCCAGAAGCAATCGGTCCAGTGGATGATCGCCGACATGGCGACGGAGCTGGAGGCGCTTCGGAGCCTGGTCTACCGGGTGGCGTGGATGGTGGATACCGACCAGCCCTTCACACGCCTGGCGGCGATGTGCAAGCTGTATGGATCCGAGGTGGCCTCGCGGGCGATCGACATGGCGGTGCAGATCCACGGAGGCCTGGGGTACTCACGCGACTACCCCATTGAACGGGCCTTCCGGGACGCCAGGATCGCGGAGATCTTCGAGGGCACGAACGAGATTCAGCGTATCGTCATCGCGTCGCGTCTCTTCCGCGAGCACGGCGTGCGGATCAGTCCGTGACCAGGGGGCAAAGGAACAGGAGATGAGATCATGCGAATAATCGTTCCACTCAGGAGGGTTCTCGACCCCGCTGGCATCGTGGCCCATAGGCGACTGCGTCGACTGTTCATCAACCGCGAGGAGTATCTGATCGAGCCAGCCGATCATTGCGCGTTGGAGGCGGCGCTGCGCCTCAAGGACGAGGTCGGCGCGGAGGTGATCGTCGTCTCCGGTCAGCCGGAGCCGGACGACGACACGCTGCGGCGGGGGCTGGCCATGGGGGCCGACCGGGGCATCTATGTGTCCGGTGAGGGCTTCGAAGACGCCGACGAGGCCGTGGTGACCCGGACCCTGGAGGCCGTCATCGGGCGTCTGGGCGGGGCTGACCTGGTTATGGCTGGTATGACCACATTCGACACCGGGCAGGGTCAGTTGGGGCTGCGCCTGGCCGAGGCGCTGGGATGGCCCCAGGTGGCCGGGGCCTGGGCGGTGGAAGCGGCAGATGGAGCTCTGCAGGCGGTGCGGCAAGATGGAGATGCATACGTCGACGTGGAGACGGCTCTGCCGGCCGTGGTCACGGTGCCGGCGGGGGCGCTCAAGCCCCGTTATGCGGATGGCGTGCGCCTGATCAACGTATACCGCGGCGAGCAGGGAATGGCCGAAGCTCTGGAGCGCTGGGATGCGGCGGATCTACTGGCAGCAGACGAACGCGTGCCGGTCCTGGAGGAGCGAGGACGCGATTTCCCGCCCGAGCGGGAGCGGGGGGCGCGGGTGGAGGGAACGCCCGAGCAGGCGGCCCAGGCGGTGGGAGAGGCGCTCCGAAAGCGGCTGCGGAGATAGGGAGGAGGACCTGACATGGACGCTTCGTACCTTGACCTGATGATGGCGCAGCAGGAGGAGGTCTTCGAGGAGGCCGAGGGCGGTGGAGGGGTGTGGGTCGTCGCCGACGTTGTGGCCGGCGAGGTCGCGGCCGTGACGCTGGAGGCGATCGGAGCCGCTCGCACGCTTGCGGACTCGCTGGGGGCCTACGTGTACGCGGTTCTCCCCGGCGAGGACGTAGCCTCGCTGGCGGGCACGCTGTATGAGGTCGGTGCCGACGGCGTCCGCGTGGCCGATCACGGGAGCCTGGCGACCTTCGCCGTGGAGCCCTACCTGGAGGTTCTGGCGAACGTGTTCGAGGAGGAGCAGCCGGAGATCGTCCTCTTCGGTGCGACGGAGGTTGGGCAGACGCTGGCGCCGAGGCTGGCGCAGCGGATGGGCGGGGGGTTGATCGAGCACGTGACGGAGGCTGCCCTTGAGGAGGGCACCCGCGCGGTGGAGGCAACCTTCCCGGTGTACGGTGGTGAGTACTTCGAGATCAGAGCCTGCCCGGAGGCCCGTCCGCAGTTCCTTACCATCGAACCGCGCGCGTTCTCGAAGCCTTTCCTCGACGAGTACCGCAGAGGCGAGCCCACGACGCTCGACGTAGAGCCCGTGGAGCCAGCGGTTCGCGTGCTGGGGCCGGCTGAAGGATTCCGGGCGCCGGACGTGCCGCTGTCTGAGGCGACGGCCATCGTGGCCGGGGGGCGCCAGGCGGGTGACTTCGGTCTGGTTGAGCGGTTGGCGGACACACTGGGGGCGCACCTGGCCGGCGATCGCGGCGTCTGGGACGCAGGGCTGATCGACGCGGAACAGGTCGTTGACGTGCGCGGCGTGACGGTCTCGCCCGAGGTGTACGTGGCCGTGGGCATCCGTGGCGACACGTTCCACAACGCAGCCATGGAGAAATCGAAGTTCATCGTCGCCATCCA
>JAWLCP010000066.1:0-14129 GCA_041687115.1 Anaerolineae bacterium | reverse complement strand
AAGCAGAACCAGCGCCCTGGTCCGTCCGGCTAGCGCACCCCAGTCCGGTAGCGAGCCTCGTGGCCCAGGATTTGCCCGCTGGACGGGGCAGAAGAGACCAGGAACTGCTTGCATCAGTCGGAGACCGACGATATACTAACATAGCCTAGCGACGGGTGGCCGAAGCAGCGGGCGGCGGAGCGACGAGCCGCCCTCCACCACGGGGAAGCTGCGCAGACAGCTGCGTGATGCGGCTGAGAGAAGCAATAACGATCGGAGAAGAGCAGACTCAGAGCGAGATGAGGAGGACCGATGCCCGTCTACGAGTACGAGTGCGAGAGTTGCGGAGAGCATTTCGAGCGCCTGTTTATGTCACCTGACGATCGCCCCTCCGAGATCGAGTGCCCCGAATGTGGAAGTACAGAGGTGCATCGCGTCTTCTCGCCTCCCACCGTTCACAGTGGTGAGGCCAGAGATGTCGTGGAGGAGGCGGCACGGGCAGCTGAAGACGAGACCCCTGGACCTCGGTCCCTCAACCAGCAGGATCTTGACGAAGCACTCAAGCAAGGACGCTAGCGAGCGAGAAACGCGCTGGCTCCCAAGTCTCTCCCCGACATACGGGTTTTCCGACCCCGGGACGACGCCCACCTAAGATGCGCCATCGTGGGCGCGAATCACGTCTGTCAGCCCCGGGAACAGCGATCAAGGTGGAGGCGCTGACCATATGGGACAGGAAAAGGTCTTTCGAACCCCTCGTGAGAGAAGATTCTACCGGCGGCTTCGCGACCGGGTAAAGCGTTGGGCCCAAAGGAGCAACATAGCGGAGCGGCGCCTCGACTACTTGCTGGCGGCGCCCGATCTCTTCGTCCTGCTGTCGCGCCTGGCCCTTGACGAGCGCGTCCCCATCCAGACCAAGGCGAAGGTCACTGCCGGCATCGCCTACTTCGTCAGCCCACTCGACATGATTCCGGACTTCCTGGGGCCGCCCGGCTTCCTGGACGACGTCGTCGTCGCAGCGTGGATCCTCAATACCGTCGTCGTCCAGCTCAACGAGCTGGATCCCGCCATCCTCGAAGAGCACTGGGAGGGAGAACAGGACGTTCTGGAGCATGTGACTCAGATCGTGGACCAGGCGGAGAAGGTCCTGGGGAAGGGGCTCAGCTTCGTGGTACGCCGACTCCGCAGGGGCCGGGCCCCTCACGAGGGAAGGGGATGAGCCAGTATCGGAGCCCCCTGGCAGCGTATCCTCTGCAGACCGGTCAGAGCGCACAGCGAGAGGCTGGTGAGAGCATAACACGGTCCGTCCGACGCGAGACGAAACACTGAGAGAGACCTATGAAGAGAGTTGGTTTGATCGTCAACCCCGTGGCAGGAATGGGCGGCAGCGTGGGGCTGAAGGGCACGGACGGAGAGCTGTACAGGAGGGCCTTGGAGCTAGGCGCTGAGCCGGTGACGCCCGGACGGACGGAGGAGTTTCTGTCCCGCATCCAACGCAAAGACGACATCGCGCTGCTCGTCGCACCGGGGAAGATGGGCACGGACTACGTGGCTGGCTTCAATGGCCCCGTCACCGTGGTGGGAGAGATCGGCGAAGAAACCTCGGCGGACGATACCCGGCGGATCGCCACCGAGATGGTGGAGCGCAGGGCTGAGTTGCTGATCTTCGTCGGCGGCGATGGCACCGCCAGGGACATATACGATGCCATAGACGCCGAGGTGCCGGTGGTGGCCGTCCCCGCCGGCGTCAAGGCCTACAGCGCGGTCTTTGCCGTGAACCCCAGAGCGGCAGCCCATATGGTAGATGTCTTCATGGAGGGCAGCAGCGTGACCCAACAGGAGGTACTCGACATCGACGAGGACGCATTTCGAGAGGATCGGCTCGCCTCCAGACGGTATGGCACCCTTCTGGTACCCGAGGAGCGACGGTTTCTCCAACGCGGCAAGGTCGCCTCAAGCGGCAGCCCGTCGGTCGAGGAGAGCAAACGGGAGATAGCCGGCTTCTTCGTCGAGGGGATGGATCCAGAGACGCTATACCTGCTGGGGCCTGGGACGACCGTGAGAGCCATCACCGAGGAAATGGGCCTTCCCAAGACGCTCCTCGGCGTCGACGCCGTTGTGGCTCGGAGGCAGGTGGGTGCGGACCTCAACGAGCAGATGATCCTGGATCTGTTTCAGGAATACCTCACGCGGGTCATCGTCGTCACGCCCCTCGGGGGCAACGGGTTCATCTTCGGTCGTGGGAACAAGCAGTTCACGCCGCACGTGATCCGGCGGGCGGGACCCGAGAACATCCACGTCATCGCGACGCGGCAGAAACTGAGGACGCTTGACTGTCTGCACGTCGACACCGGCGACCCAGAGCTGGATGAGACGCTCGCTGGCTGGATCACGGTCACCGTCGGCTACCGCCAGAGCCGCATGATCCAAGTCGCTGGTTGACTTGGATTGGCCACTCCAGAGACACAGATCCGGTCCGCCAGCCGGCCTGCTCCCTACTTCTTACCCAACATGCCGCCCAGGCCCTTGGCCAGGCCCTCCAGGTCAACGCCCTCGTCCCCGCTCAGGGCCTTCTCGACTTGCTCGGCGATCGGTGCCGGGAGATTCTCCTTCAGGTAACCTAGCACCGTCTCCACTGCCGTCTTGGCTTGATCCTCGGACAAGCCGGTCTTCTCTGAGACACGCTTCACTAACTCATCCATATCTGTCCCTCCTTTACGCTATTCCACATCCGGCTGATGATCGAAGAACCGCGCGGGGCAGGGTCAATTTGGGCCGGCTCTACTAGCCGACCCTCCTACCCCTGGACAATTCGCCCTGCAGATCGTCCAGCGCCTCCCAGGCGCCAGCGGCGGCCAACGCGGCCTGCTCGGGCCAGGTGCCGGGATCTGCGAAATGGAGGCCCTCCTCCCGCAGCAGTTGCCGCAAAGCATCCACGTCGCTGCTGGCCAGCTGCTCGAAGGTCACGATGCCGGCCGTCTCAAGTACGCTCGACATCTTGGGACCGATCCCCTCGATGCACGTCAGATCGTCCGGTTCGGCCTCGTGCGCTGCCGGTGACACTCTCACCCTGAGCGGCTCCATCTCCTCCGTCTCGGCCACCTCAAGCGCCGCGCGGCGCTCGAGCCAGTAGAGCCACACGGCGATCAGGCCAAGGACGAAACCGAGGACGAAGACAATCACAGCCAGGGTTCTATTGCGGGCCGTATTCTGATCTCTATTCATATCCATCCTTACAGATTCGGCTTCAGACAGCCGGCCTTCCCCCTGGATCCACTTGATCTATCCTGAGGTGACCCGCCGATAGAACAGCGGAAGCGGCCGCACCGGCTCGTCACTGAAATCATGCGCTGCCAGGACGCGCTCACGGGCTGCCTCTAGCTTCTCCCGGTCATTGGCGTGAACGGTGAACAGGGGAGTCTCCCTCTGGACCAGGTCGCCCACCTTGTGATGCACCAGCACCCCCACACTGTGGTCGATCGGCTGCCCCTTCTCCTCACGGCCCCCGCCCAGGTCGACGACCGCGAGACCGATCTCGGCGGCGTTCACACCCGCCAGGTAGCCGCTTCGCGGGGCTGGCACCGGTTCGATCATGGAGGCACGAGGCAACGCCTCCGGATCGTCCACACACGCTACGTCGCCACCCTGCGCCTCGATCAACTCCCTGAACTTCTGCCACGCCGCTCCCGAAGACAGCGTCTCCAGGGCAAGCGTGAGGGCCTCGGTCAAGTCTTCAACCTTCCCGCTCAACCTGAGCATCTCAGCCGCAACGGTGAGGCAGTGCTCCCGGAGGCCACGGGGGCCACCCTCATGGAGCGTGTTGATCGCTTCCCGAACCTCGAGGGCATTGCCCACCGCCCAACCCAGAGGCTGGTTCATATCGGAGATGAGGGCAACCACCTCACGGTCTGCCTGCGTCCCCAGACGGACCAGCCCCTCCGCCAGTGCCTCCGCCTTCTCCGTGGTCTCCATGAAGGCGCCGGTGCCCACCTTGACATCGAGGACGATGGCATCGGCGCCGCTGGCCAGCTTCTTGCTCATGATCGAACTCACGATAAGCGGGATGGCCTCCACCGTGGCAGTGGCGTCGCGCAAGGCATACAATTTTCGGTCGGCGGGAGCCAGATCGGCGGTCTGCCCCGTGAGGACGATCCCAATCTCCGCCACCTGAGCCTTGAACTCCTCCACACTCAGGTCGGTGCGGTAGCCGGGAATCGACTCGAGCTTGTCGACAGTGCCGCCAGTGAAACCGAGGCCACGACCGGTCATTTTGCCAATCGGCACGCCACAGGCGGCCACCAGGGGCGCCAGGACCAGGCTCACCTTGTCGCCCACACCGCCGGTCGAATGCTTGTCCACGACGAGAGGCGCCCCCGCCTCCCGCGCGGGCACAACCTCGCTCATGTCCAACATGTCTCCAGAGTGGGCCATGGCCAGCGTCAGATCGTACGTCTCGCGGTCGTTCATACCCCGGAGGTAGAGTGCCATAAGCCACGCAGCCGCCTGATAGTCGGGGATTTCGTCCTGGGCATAGCTTTGAACGAAAAACTCGATCTCCTCTTTGGAGAGTTCACCGCCGTCGCGCTTCTTGGTGATCACGTCCAGTGCGCGCATTGTTCACCTCTGTCGTGTCGATACGAGACGCACATTGAGCCGAGCGGGTCCAACCCGGTACAGGATAGGAACCCCCAATTATATCACACCGCCCGCTGCCCAAAAGCCAACCGAAATCGGAGATTCCGCACGTGCCAATGCCAGCGCACCCTCCGTACGACCTACAGCTCAATCAGCCGGAGCGCCAGATCCCCCGTCTTCTCCGGCTTCACGCGGACCTTGAAATCTGCAACCCTCCCCTCCTCGTCGATGGCGAAGTGGCTGCGGATGACACCGTCATACGTCTTTCCGAACGCCTTCTTCTCTCCCCAGGCACCGTAGGCCTCCGCTACCTCGTGATCTGGGTCCGAGAGAAGGATGAACGGCAAGTCGTGTTTGTCGCGGAATGCCCTCAGGGCTTCCGGTGGGTCGGGGCTGATTCCGACCGCGACCACGTTCTCATCCTCGATTCTCGGGTAGATATCGCGCACGGCGCACGCCTGCTTCGTGCACCCGGGCGTGCCAGCCCTGGGGTAGAAGTAGAGCACGACCCTCTGCACCTCTCAAGCAGCTACGCACGCTTCACGTCAATGTGAACCGTCTTCGTCTCCTCGCCCTCCTCCCTCGCACAGAGCTCGCACTCGGCGGCCGGAGCCTCGTTCAGCACGCACAAGCACCCGGCGTTCTCGGGGTGACGACACATGTAGGTCCGCTGCAGCACGCCCCGTGAATACGAATAGTACTGCTCGCACTCAACGTACCGGCACTCGCAGGCCACGTCGACGATCTGTCTGGGACTCACTTCCGTACCTCCTCTCTGGTCATTTCTGAGATGCGCGTTTCGGCGTCCGACTCATCTCTCACTGGCGCCGGGAGATGATATGCGTCGCTAGGCCCAGGAAGGCCTCGGCGGCCTCGCCTTCCGTCTCCGCAAGGGTGGGATGGGGATGGACGGTCAGGGCCAAGTCCTGGGCCACAGCCCCCATCTCGACAGCCAGAGCCCCCTCGGCGATCATGTCCTCAGCGCCGCGGCCCACGATTCCAACCCCCAGCACCCGCTCGGTCTCGGCGTCGAAGATGATCTTCGTCGACCCTGCCGTCGCCCCCATGGTCAACGCCCGTCCAGAGGCCGCCCACGGAAACGTACCCACGCCCACATCGCGCCCCTGATCAGCGGCCTCCGCCTCGCTGAGACCACACCACGCAATCTGGGGATCGGTGTATACCACAGCGGGGATGCAACGCACGTCGAAAGCCGCTGGTTCTCCGGCGATCACCTCGGCTGCAATCTTGCCTTCGTAGATCGCTTTGTGCGCCAACATGGGGGCGCCGACCACGTCACCCACAGCGAAGACGTGCTGGTCGTCGGTTCGCCGCTCCTCGTCCACTGCAATGAAGCCATCCTCCTCAACCTGGACGTCCGTGTTCTCCAATCCCATATCCCCCGAGTTGGGTCGCCGGCCGATGGCCACCAGCACGCGATCAAAGGTCTGCTCCCGCTCGTCCACGTCTCCCTTCAGCGCGACCGTGACACCGTCTTCATGCTCCTCCATCGACTCGACCATGGTGTTGAGATGGATGGCCTCGACCTCCCGGCGCAAGCGACGCGCCAGGTGTTTGACGAGGTCGGGATCAACGCCCGGCAGGATCGTGTCCTCCATCTCAACGATGGTGACGCGGCTGCCCAAGATCGCATAGGCCGATCCAAGCTCCACCCCATTGTATCCCGCACCTACGACCAGAAGGGTCTCCGGAATATCAGGCAGGGCCAGTGCTCCCTTGGAGCTCATGATCCGACTGCCCTCAGTGAACTCGGTGTCAGGCGGAGGAATCGGCGTCGAGCCGGAGGCCAGAATGGCGTGTCTGTACTTCACGTGGGAGACATCGGACTCCCCTTGCAGCCGTACCTGATCCGAGGCCTCGAAAACGGCACGGGCCTGAATCACCTGCACGTCGCGCCGCTCAGCAAGCGTCTCCAACCCGTTCACCAATCGGTCGATGACCAGGTCCTTCCGCGCCCGCAAGGCATCCACATCGATCTGAAACTCGCCGTACTCCAGGCCCCAGCCACGGGCCTCCCGCGCATCGTGGATCAGCGTCGACATCTCGAGGAGCACCTTGGATGGGATGCACCCCCTCAGCAGACAGACTCCGCCCAGTCGCTCTTCCTGATTGATCAAGGTCACCTCGAGGCCCAGGTCGGCTGCTCGAAACGCCGCTGCATAGCCCCCAGGGCCGCCCCCGATCACGGCGACTTCGGTCTCCAACGTCTGCTCTCCCATAACCATAGACCATCACCTCCTCAGGGGACCCCGCTCGTTCGAAACCAGAGAGGGGTCTCCGAACTACATCGTCAACAGCAGCTTGTCTGGAGTCTCCAGAGCATCCTTCAGCACGCCCATAAAACGGGCCGCGTCGGCGCCGTCGACCACTCGATGGTCGAACGCGACCATGAGCGGCAGCATGTAGCGAGGCTCCGTCTCGAACTCGCCCGCTTCGTTACGCCCCACGATGGGCTCCCACCGCGCCCGTGCCATCCCCAGGATCGCCACCTCGGGGAAGTTGATGATCGGGAAGAACCCGGTTCCCCCGAGGATGCCGATGTTGGTGATGGTGAACGTGCCGCCCTGCAGATCGTCCAGAGTAGCCTCGCCGGCGCGCGTCCGCTGCACAGTGTCGTACAACTCAACCGAGAGCTGAGTAATGCTCTTCCGATCGACGTCCCGGATGACCGGCACCAACAACCCCCGATCGGTATCGACGGCAACTCCGATGTGATAGTATTGCTTCAGGATGATCTCCTCGTTCTCCGGATCCAGGCTGGCATTGAACCGCGGATGTTGTTTCAGGGCCGCCACGACAGCCTTCATCGCGAAGACTGTGGGGGTCAGCCTGCCGCCTTCCTCCTCGATCCGCTCCCTGTGCCTGCGGCGGAAGCGCTCCAACTCCGTCAGGTCCGCCTTGTCCTGATGGTTGACGTGTGGAATCTGAGACCAGGCCAGCGCCATCTGTCTCGCCGTGGCCCGGCGGACGGAGCGCAGGGGCATACGCTCAACCTCACCCCAGCGCGAGAAGTCCGGCAACGAGGGGATTGCCCCGTGGGGAATAGCCTCTGGCAGCTCGGTCGGCACTCGTTCAGGCGCTTCTTCCCGAGGCGCAGGGGCTTCCTCCTCCTCTGCCTTCCTATCCGCGAAGGCACGGACGTCCTCCGCCGTCACCCGGCCAGCGGGACCACTTGGCGGTACTTCGCGCAGATCGATCCCCAACTCACGGGCCAGCCGCCGGGTTGCAGGCGAAGCAGGGATCGGCCCTTCACGCTCCGGGGGGGCCTCGAGAGCCGCTTCCTCCTCAACCTCCTCCGCGGCCTCCTCTGGCGCTTCCACGGGCGGACCTTCCTTCGGTTCTACGGGCTCCTCGTCCTCCCCGCCGCTGAATCTGATGATCGTATCTCCTACGTGGACCATGTCGCCGGGTTCGACCTCGATCCCGGTGACCTCGCCAGTGTACGGCGACGGAATCTCGACCGCAGCCTTATCCGTCTCCACGACGAGGATGTCATCGCCCTCCTCCACTTCGTCGCCGACGGAGACTAGGATCTCGATGATCTCCCCCTCGTGGATACCCTCTCCCAGATCCGGAAGCTCAAACGTGCGAGCCATGGTCTTGCAGCCTCCTTACTCCTGCCTCGATCTCGGTAACGCGAACCTCTGAGTGTGCACGCAATCGCCGCATCTCTCCCCTACGCCGGCGTCTCCAACGTCTCTCTCGCTGCCCGCAGAACGCGGTCGGCGCTGGGCAGGTAGGCCTTCTCGTAGGCGAACAGCGGGATCACCACGTCGTAGCCGGTCACGCGGCGGATCGGCGCCTCGAGGTACCAGAACGACTTCTCCACCAGCCGCGCCACAATCTCTGCGCCGGGACCGAGACTGCGCGGCGCCTCGTGGACGATCACAACCCGCCCGGTCTTCCTCACGGAGTCAGCGAGTGTTTCGTGGTCGAGAGGCGCGATCGTCAACACATCAACGACCTCCGCCTCGACGCCGTCCTCCTCCCTCAGCCGCTCCGCTGCCTGCAGCGTCGGACGCATCATTGCCCCATACGAGATCATGGTGATGTCGTCCCCTTCGCGTACGACCTGGGCCTTCCCAAGCGGCCACGTCTCCTCTTCCTCCGGCACCTCCTCGCGGAAAGCCCGATACACAGCCTTCGGCTCATAGAACACCACCGGATCGGGATCTCGGATCGCGCTGACCAGCAGGGCCCGAGCATTGCGCGGACCAGAGGGGATCACCATCTTCAGTCCGGGCGTGTGAGCCCAGTAGGCCTCTCGACTCTCGGAATGGTGCTCCAGGGCACGCACCCCACCACTGTACGGGGTACGCAGCACCAAGGGCACGGTGTAAGCCCCCCGCGTGCGCCATCGCATGCGGGCGGCGTGGGCCTCCAGCTGCTGGAAGGCCAGGTAGCTGAAGCCGGAGAACTGGATCTCGCAGACCGGCCTCAGCCCGTAGAGCGCCATGCCGATGGACGTGCCCACGATGCCTGCCTCCGCCAGAGGGGTATCGATCACACGCTTCTCACCAAACTCCTCGAGGAGCCCTTCCGTGACGCGAAACACCCCGCCGTCTACGCCCACGTCCTCACCCAGGACGATGACGCGGTCGTCCTTCTCCATCTCCTGATGCAGCGCGGTGTTGAGCGCGTCGACCATTGTCATCTTAGGCATCGCTCTCCTCCTTCGCCTCCAGCTCCGCTGCCAGCTCGTCCCGTTGCTCCTGAAGATAGGGAGGCATCTCGGCGTACATATGGTCGAACATCGTCAGCTCCTGACCACGGAGATCCTTCATGCGCTGCTCAGCACGATCCACTGCATCCTGAATCTGGGCTTTGATCTCCCTCTCCACTTCCTCGATATCGTGGTCCGACAGCAGATCCCTGCCCTTCAAGTAGTTCTGGAAGCGACCAATTGGCTCGCGCTTCTGCCACTTCTCGACCTCCTCCTCCTCTCGGTAGCGGGTGGGGTCATCGGCCGTCGTGTGCAGGGAGAGGCGATAGGTGACACACTCGACCAAGGTCGGGCCCTCGCCCGACCGAGCCCGCTCTCCGGCCTCCTCCGCCGCCACGTAGACCGCCAGAACGTCGTTCCCATCCACCTGTCGACCGGGCACACCGTAAGCCAACGCCTTCTGCGCCAACGTCTTCGAGTTCGTCTGACGGTAGCGGGGTACGGAAATCGCCCACTGATTGTTCTGGCAGACGAAGATGGTGGGCGTCTGCCAGACGCCGGCGAAGTTCATGGCCTCGTGGAAATCGCCCTCGGACGTCGCACCGTCTCCGAAGAAGGTGACGACCACGTCATCGTCTCCGCGATACTTCATCGCGTAGGAAAGCCCGACGGCATGGAGAGGTTGGGTGCCTACCGGCACGGAGACCGGAAGATTCCGCACATCCTCAGGAAGCTCGTTACCCTGATAGAACCCGGCGTAGGCGAGGAGAAAGCTCTCCATCGACTGTCCCCTCCAGAGCGACGCCGCCTGCTCGCGGAACGAGGGCACCATCCAGTCGGACTCTCGCAGCGCCGCTACGATTCCGATCTGCGCCGCCTCCTGCCCCTTGATTGGGGCGAAGGTCCCAATACGGCCCTGGCGCTGCAGCTGGAGCATGCGTTCGTCGAAGCGCCGCGCCAGAAGCATCAT
Organism: Anaerolineae bacterium; assembly: GCA_041687115.1. Lineage (GTDB taxonomy): Bacteria > Chloroflexota > Anaerolineae > B4-G1 > B4-G1 > SKLM01. The sequence goes on along the minus strand of JAWLCP010000066.1, from coordinate 3,864 downwards.
TCTGTGCATCCGCAGGAGCCGCTCATCAGGGATCTCGGGCTCAAGGTCCTCATCCAGTAGATTCCCCTCTTCGTCCAGAACGGATAGATACTCCACCTGGTACGGGAGATCAATGACTTCTCTGGGCATCAAGGTCCTCCTTTTCCTCTTCTTTGCCAGGCCCACGCCTCCGCTACGAATCGCAGGCGACCCTTCTGAATACGACAGGGATCACATAAGCTCCGCCTGCAGGGCCTCTATCTGGTCTGCCGCCAACCGCATCAGCGGCTGCTCCACCAGCGGGCCAGCGCGGAGGGCCGGTACTTGCTTCTCGTAGCTTGGGGACGACTCGTCCTGATAGAAGATGCCAATCGGGATTCGCTCCCCCCATTCATGTGCCTTCTCCCACGCCGCTCCTTGATCTGTCGAATCGTATCCCTCTGCCTCCTGCAGCTTGTAGACGCGGTCTCGGTAGAAGGCATAGGCATAGGACCGATTCCACGTCACGCAGGGCTGCAGCACGTCCACCAGGGCATATCCAGGGTGATCCAGCGCCTCGCCAATGAGCCAGGCCAGGTGCTGGAGCTCACCGGAGTAGCCGCGGGAGACGAAGGTCGCTCCCGCAGCGATAGCCAGCGCGGGCGGGTTCACCGGTCGCTCTATGGCTCCCTTCGGAGAAGTAGGGGTTTGCTTCCCTTTCTCGCTGGTCGGCGAATACTGCCCCTTCGTCAGACCGTAGATGCGGTTATCTTGCACCACATCTACCAGATTGACGTTGCGGCGCACGGTCTGGATGAAGTGGTTCATCCCTTCATTGAAGCTATCCCCGTCCCCGTGGACGGCGATGACGGGCAACCCGTGGTTCGCCAGTCGAGCGCCGGTAGCCAGTGCAAGCGTCCGTCCGTGAAGACCGTGGAAGCCGGTGCTGCGCATGTAGTGCGGTAGTTTGCTCCCGCAGCCAACGCCGCTGACGAGAAATACCTCGTGCGAAGCCAGGTCACGTCCCACCAGGGCCATCTTGATCGCACTAAGAATGGCGTAGTTGCCGCAGCCTGGGCACCATGTGGGCAGGATGTCTACGTTGAAGTCTTTCAGCGATGCCATATCCCTATACCTCCGACAGATGAGCTACGATGTACTCGGGGCTGAAGGGCCGCCCGTCATACCTGCGAATCGACCCGCCCAACGAGAGCCCTGTCCGGGCACGGATCAACGTCTGCAACTGCCCCGTCGCGTTCCCCTCCACGGCCATGGTCCGTTCGGCCCGCTCGAGGGCTGCAGCAGCCTCGGCGGGGAAGGGATGGAGCGCGCTGAAGTGGAACACGTTGGCGCTGCCGGGTTCCTCCTCGTTCAGCCTATCGACCGCCTCGCGAACCGGTCCGTACGTCGAGCCCCAGCTTACGAAGGTAACGCTCGCTTCCTCCGGTCCGTACAGACTCGGCGGCCTCACTTCCTTGCTCATGCCCTCCATCTTTCGCATCCGCTTCTCCGCTTGAGCTGTGCGAAGCTCGGCTTCCTCGGTGATGGCGCCAAACTCGTCGTGCTCGTTGCCGGTCGTAACCCAGACGGCGTTGGGGTGTCCGGGCGTGGCCCGGGGAGAGACGCCTGACTCCGTGATCCGGTACCGTCTGTAGGGCTCCTCCAATCCATCCAGATCATCGTCCGTGAGCAACTCTCCACGGTCGATCTTCACCCCATCGAACCCCAGCGCATCGGCCTCTATCGTGCGATAGGCGGCCGCCAGATAGTGATCGCTGAGCACCAGTGCCGGGGTCTGATACCGCTCGGCGAGATTGAACGCCTGCCAACCGGTGCGGAACGATTCTTCCACAGTCCCCGGGGCCAGAACGAAGCGGGGAAACTCGCCCTGCGAGGCATGCATGACGAACAGCAGGTCGGCCTGCTCGGTGCGCGTGGCCAGCCCGGTGGCGGGCCCGGGCCGCTGGGCGTTGTAGACGACCAGCGGAGTCTCCGTAATGCCGGCCAAGCCCAACCCCTCTACCATCAACGAGAAACCACCCCCTGATGTCGGGCACAACGCCCGCGCACCCATGTGGCCCGCGCCGACAGCCATGTTGATCGCGGCGATCTCGCTCTCCGTATGCTTGATCACCACGCCATAATCGTCAGTGTGCGCGGCGAACCAATGCAGGACAGGCGAGCCAGGGGTCATCGGATACGTGGCAACGAGGCGACAGCCGCCGGCCAACGCTCCCAGCGCAAAGGCCTCGTTGCCGTTAAGGATCATGCGCGACGGAGCATCGGAGACCGCTTCCATACGGAAGGGGAAATCAGCCTGGAAACGCTGGGAGACCTCCGCACCAGCCTCAGCCACCCGCAGATTGGCGTCGATTACCTTCTGCCCTTTGGGCGCGAAATTGTCGCGGATCACGCTCTCCAAATATGTCAGATCGAACCCCATCAAACCGGCCGCCGCACCGAATGCCACGGTGTTGCGCATGATCTCCCGCCCGCCCAGCTCCTTGGCGAGCTTGCTGAGGGGAATGGGGAAGAAACTCACGTCAGACCGCTGCAGCTCATCAGGCACCTCGTCCTCCTCGTCGTGGACGATCGCGCCTCCTGCCACGATGTCGTCGACGTGCCGCCGGACTGTCTCCACGTCCAACGCCAAGACGAGATGGACGGGCTCAGAATGGGAGTAGAGAGGCTGGGTGGCGATGCGGACGGAAAAGAAGTTGTGGCCGCCCCGGATGCGGGAGTAGTAATCGGGAAGACCAAAGGCGTAGAGCCCTCCGCGGGTCAGCGCCTTCGAAAACCCGACGCCGCTCGACTCCAACCCCATCCCGGCTTCGCCGCCGATACGGATGGTCATTTCACGTGTTGACATACTCTCTCCTTGTAAGCGTCAATGTGACGGTTCAATACTCCGGGACGGTGCCCTTTCCTGATGGGGAGCTCCGTTGGTGTTAGTATTCGACCGCGTGTGCTAATTACGTCGGCATTGGGCCCAGGCTTCCAAAGCAGAGACACACAACGGTCTTTCTACCTCCGCCTGGTGCGACGAAGCTTCTCCAATATTATAGCACACAACAGGTCAGCGAACTGCTGAGATCCGTTTGAACTGGATTTGACTCCGGTTGGAGAAGGTTGGAATCTAGTTGGTCGCCGGGTGAGGCGGAGGATCACAACATGACAATCTGATAGCCGTTCTCCACGTACGGCACCAAGCTCACGTGACCGGAGGCATCGTACACCAAGCGGAGTCCCTCGTCAGCGGCTGTCTCCACCGCCTGCGCTTGCACTGCACAGGCCTTGCATACGGCGTCGATCAATCCCATCTCCTTGACCTTGGTGTAGAGCGCGTGACGACCGTGAGTGGGATCAGAGAGTTCCAACAGCCAGTGCGGGGCCTCTCCTTCCAGGACGATCTTGACGTCCCCACCGCGTGCTGTAATATCCAGCGCCCACAACAACGTGTGAATCATACGGCAAGGCATGTCCAGACCCGCCATCAGGACAAGCGTGAGCTTCTCGTTCATCGAGGACTCCTCACCTACTAAGTGCCCCTCCCGGGCGCACGTTACGGGGCCTCCGTCTTCCGTGACACCATCACGAGAGCGCGGTGCGGTCCACCCGGCGCAGGGCGAACCGCGCTCCGAACTCTCAGCACCGCTATCTTGGGCTTCAGTCCAGGCGGAGGGATGGCTATGCGGGCCTCCCGACCACCGTCATGTAGATGGTGCTCTCCTCGACGCCATCGACATCGAGCAACTCGTTCGCCTCGCCGTCATAGAGCGCGGCGATCTGGCAGCTGCCCAGATCCAGCCCTACCGCGGCCAGCGCGGTGTTCTGGGCAATGTGTCCAGCATCCAGGTAGATGTACCGGTAGGCGCGCTCCCCGTACTTCCACTTACACCGCTCGAA
>JAWLCP010000065.1:0-14568 GCA_041687115.1 Anaerolineae bacterium | reverse complement strand
CCTGAGGGAGCAAGTTCCGATTGAGCCCGTGGTGACGGATGAGATTGAGTACTTATCGGCGGATCGGGAAGACCGTTGCAGGGTGGCACAGTCGACCGTGGCCCTGGACGATGAGGGGCACTTCTTGGACGATCGCGTGACCGTTCGTCACGCCGGGGATTTCCGGACGGTGTCGTCTCGCCGGGTTGATTACATCGACGTGACACCGAGCCAGGTCGTCGGTGTGTCGGCGGCGCTGATTCCGTTCCTGGAGCACGACGATGCCAACCGCGCCCTGATGGGCTCGAACATGCAGCGACAGGCCGTACCGCTCCTGGAGCCAGAGGCACCCATCGTGGGTACCGGGGTCGAGGGGCCGGCGGCGCGGGATTCGGGCCAGCTGGTGCTCGCCGAAGAGGATGGTGAGGTTATCAGCGTGACCGGAAGGCAGATCGTGGTTCGCCATCGGAACGGGGTTCAGACGTACAGGCTGCGCAAGTTCGAGCGCTCCAATCAGAGCTCTTCGATCAATCAGCGGCCTCTGGTGTACAAGGGGCAGCACGTGAAGAAGGGCGACGTCCTGGCCGATAGCTCATCGACGGAGAACGGCAGCCTGGGTATGGGTCAGAACGTGTTGTGCGCCTTCCTCTCCTGGGAGGGCGGCAACTACGAGGATGCGATCCTGATCAGTGAGCGGCTGGTGCACGACGATAAGTTCACGTCGGTGCACATTGAGGAGCACGAGATTGAGGCCCGAAATACGAAGCTCGGCCCCGAGGAGATTACGCGGGATATCCCCCACGTGGGAGACACCGCTCTGCGGGATCTGGACGAAGAGGGGATTATTCGGGTGGGGGCAGAGGTCGGGCCGCTGGACATCCTGGTGGGCAAGATCACGCCGAAGGGTGAGAAGGAGCTTAGCCCGGAGGAGAAGCTGCTGCGCGCGATCTTCGGTGAGAAGGCGCGCGACGTGAAGGACTCGAGCTTGCGGATGCCCCACGGTGAGCGCGGCACGGTCGTGGACGTGAGGGCGTTCGATCGTGAGGAGCATCGGGATCTGCCGACCGGGGTGGAGAAGCGGGTGCGGGTCAGCGTTGCGCAGCTGCGCAAGCTGACAGAGGGCGACAAGATGGCCGGGCGCCACGGGAACAAGGGAGTGGTCTCCAAGGTCGTGCCTGTGGAGGACATGCCTTTCCTGGCCGATGGCACGCCGGTCGATATCCTGCTCAACCCGCTGGGCGTCCCCGGGCGCATGAACATCGGTCAGATTCTGGAGACGCATCTTGGCTGGGCAGCTTCGCGCCTCGGGTTCCGGGCCGTCTCACCAGCGTTCGACGGTGCAGATGAGAGCCAGGTGGAGGCGGACCTGGCGCGGGCATGGCTCATCGACCGGGCCTGGAAGGAGATCACCGAGCGCGCGTGGGCGTGGCTGAAGGCGCAGGAGTACCCGCTGGAGTCGTTGGAGTCGGAAGACGAAGCTCGCCTGCTGTACATCCTGGCCTGGCTGGAGGGGCGCGATTACGATGCCGACCGGTTGCTGAGGGAGCAGGTATATGTGCGGCGCGCGGTACTGCGCGAGTGGCTCCGAGAGCAAGGGTACGACCCCGACGGGGTCCTGGTGTTTGAGAGTGACACGCGTCCGATGTCGCAGCAATATGCGGCGGATCAGAAGGCAAGGGTGGCGTGTCTGCGGACGTGGCTGCAGGATCAGGGGCGAGACGTTGGCGATCTGGACGACGAGGCGCTCGAACGGCTGGCAAATGAGGTCACCATGGAGACCGGCAAGCCGCTGCCGATTCTGGGCAAGATGACGCTGTACGACGGGAAGACGGGCGAGCCGTTCGATAAACCGGTGACGGTGGGGTACAGGCCGATCATGAAGCTGCACCACCTAGTCGAGGACAAGGCGCACGCGCGATCGACAGGACCCTACAGCCTAGTGACCCAGCAGCCGCTGGGGGGCAAGGCTCGGTTCGGCGGGCAGCGGTTCGGTGAGATGGAGGTCTGGGCGCTGGAGGCGTACGGTGCGGCGCACTCGCTTCAGGAGATGCTGACGGTCAAGTCGGACGACGTTCAGGGGCGGGTGGAGGTGTATGAGTCGCTGGTGAAGGGGGAGCCGGTGAAGGAGGTTGGCGTCCCGGCGTCGTTCAAGGTGCTGGTGAAGGAGATGCAAAGCCTCGGGCTAGCGATTGAGGCGATTACGCAGGATGGGGAGGTGCTTCACTTCGGGAAGGATGAGGAGGAGACAAGACCTCCGCGGATTGGCATGGGGCTTCTGGATCTGCGGCGCTAGCGGGCGCAGGTGATACGGCGGGCCCGGGGTCACGACGGCTCTGAGCGTCCGGAGTGCCTGAGAAGGGTGAGTCTGGTTGGTGTCAAGCTCGTTTGACTTCTGATGGAGTTGTGGTAGAATATGTGCTCGCTGAACGGGCAGCAGCCATATCTCCTGTTTGCCCGGTAGTTTGAAAGACGGTTGACTGGAGAGAGGGCCATCGATACGGGTGGATGGCCTTTTTCTCTGAGTTTGCAAACAGTTTCTGACGTATGAGTTGACGGAGGGTAGTGGTGCCTACGATTAATCAGCTGGTTCGAAAAGGACGAGAGCCGAAGGAAGGCAAACCGAAAGCGCCAGCACTTCATTACCGTTTCAATTCTCTGAAGCAGCAGCGGACGAAGCAGCCCAAAGGGGCCCCTCAGAAGCGTGGCGTGTGCACGCAGGTGCGCACGATGACGCCGAAGAAGCCTAACTCGGCGCTGCGAAAGATCGCCCGCGTGCGACTGACAAACGGTATTGAGGTGACGGCCTACATTCCGGGAGAGGGTCACTCGCTTCAGGAGCACTCGGTGGTGCTGGTTCGCGGGGGGCGTGTGAAGGATCTCCCCGGCGTCCGGTATCACATTGTGCGCGGCGTCCTCGATGCGCAGGGCGTGGAGGGGCGTGAGCAGCAGCGATCCAAGTACGGCACCAAGAAGTCTGAGTAGGGTGAAGGGTTAACATGCCTCGGAAATACACACCGCCTAAGCAGGAAGTACAGCCCGATGTGCGCTACAACAGCATGATGGTGTCTCACCTCATCAACCGGATCATGATGGGGGGCAAGAAGAGCGTGGCGCAGCGGATCATGTATGAGACGCTGGACCGGATCGCCGAGCGAACGGGAAAGCCCCCGTTGGAAGTGCTGGAGAAGGCTGTGAGCAACGTCAGGCCCGCGCTGGAGGTGAAGCCGCGGCGCGTGGGTGGGTCGACGTACCAGATTCCGGTGGAGGTGCCGTACAGCCGTCAGGCCAGCCTGGCTATGCGATGGCTCCTGGACGCGGCTCGTAACCGGCCCGGCCATTCGATGGCGGAGAAGCTCGCTGCCGAGTTGATGGATGCAGCGAACGAGACGGGCTCGGCGTACCGGAAGAAGGAAGAGACGCACCGCATGGCGCAGGCGAACCGCGCTTTCGCCCATTTCCGCTGGTAGAAGACGCATTCGCAGGATCTGTACCTTTACAAGATTGTGCGGTCAGTGAAGAGCGAGTGAAGCCCGCGATCAGGGAAGCAGACGATGGCAAAATCTATCTCGCTGAACCGCATTCGGAATATCGGCATCATCGCCCACATTGACGCGGGCAAGACGACGACCACCGAGCGCATCCTTTTCTACACGGGCCGCACGCATCGGATGGGGAGTGTGGATGAGGGTACGACGGTCACGGACTGGATGGCCCAGGAACGGGAGAGAGGAATCACGATCACGGCGGCAGCTGTGACCTGTTTCTGGAGGGACCATCAGATCAATATCGTCGATACACCGGGTCACATCGATTTCACGGCGGAGGTCCAGCGCAGCCTGAGGGTTCTAGACGGCGGGGTCGTCGTCTTCGACGCGATGGCCGGCGTGGAGCCTCAATCGGAGACGGTCTGGCGGCAGGCATTGGAGTTCGGCGTCCCGTTGGTCGCGTTCATCAATAAGATGGACCGCACGGGTGCTGATTTCACCCGCGCACTGGGCACGATCCAGGAGCAGTTGGTGTCGAATCCGGTGGCGGTGCAGTGGCCGATTGGGCAGGAGGATGGTTTCCGCGGGGTCGTGGATCTCCTCGAGCTGCGAGGCATTGTCTGGTCGGACGAGCTGGGTGCCACACCCGAGGCGGTGGAGATACCGCCGGAGTTGGGGGATGCGGTCCGCGACGCGCGGGAGCGGGCGGTGGAGCAGATCGTCGAGACGGACGACGAGTTGATGATGCGCTATCTGGAGGGCGAGGAGCTATCGCCGGTGCAGCTGCGAGAGGCACTGCGGCGGGCGACGCTCTCCGGGAGGCTGCAGCCGGTGTTGTGCGGCTCGGCGCTGCGAAACAAGGGTATCCAACCTCTGTTGGACGCAGTGGTGGACTACCTGCCTTCGCCCACGGATATTCCACCGGTGGAGGGGGTCAATCCCTACACGGACAAGGTGGAAACCCGACCGGCAGATCCAGAGGCGCCGCTGGCGGCCCTGGTGTTCAAGATTGCGACTGATCCGTACGTGGGGCGGCTGGCTTATCTGCGGGTCTATTCCGGGAAGCTGGTCACGGGAACGCGAGTGGCGAACTCGGTGAAGGAGCGGAAGGAACGGATCGGCAGGCTGGTGCGGATGTTCGCGGATCGGCGGGAGGAGATCGACGTCCTCCGAGCCGGCGACATCGGCGCAACGGTGGGTCTCAAGCACACCTTTACGGGCGAGACGCTGTGCGCGTCGAGCGATCCGATTGTCCTGGAGTCGATCTCGTTCCCGGAGCCGGTGATCGCGGTGGCGGTCGAGCCGAGGTCGGCGGCCGATGAGGAGCGTCTGAACGAGGGGCTGCGTCGGCTGGCCGAGGAGGATCCGACGTTCGTGGTCCGAACGGACGAGGAGACGGGGCAGACGCTGATCTCTGGGATGGGGGAGTTGCACCTAGAGATCTTGGCAGATCGGCTGAAGAGGGAGTTTGGCGTCGAGGGGCGGATCAGTCGTCCGCGGGTCAGCTATCGCGAGACGATCACGATGCGGGCAGAGGCTGAAGGGTTGTTCGATCGGGAGACCGGAGGACACTCTCACTTCGCTCACGTGAAGCTCGAGGTGGAGCCTGTGGAGGCGGGAGAGGGATTCATCTTCGAGAATGCGCTCCCGGAGGAGGTGCTGCGGGACGAGTTCGTCGACGCGGTGCGTCAGGGGTGCCAGGAGGCGATGGAGAGCGGCGTTCTGGTTGGCTATCCCATGGTGGACGTGAAGGTCCGCCTGCTGGATGCGAAGTTCGTGGAGGACACGGCCTCGGAGCTGGCCTTCAAGGTGGCAGGCACGAAGGCCTTCAGTGAGGCGGTGGACCGGGCGGAGCCGGTGCTATTGGAGCCGTTGATGGACCTGGAGGTGGTGGCACCGGAGGAGTACACCGGCGACGTGATGTCTGATCTGAACGCACGAGGGGCGGAGATCAGAAAGATGTCGTCTCGGGCGGGCGATATACGGGCGATACGCGCCTTTGTCCCGCTGGCGAAGATGTTTGGGTACGCGACCCAGTTGCGTAGCCTGACGCAGGGACGAGGTATGTTTACAATGGAATTTAAGCGGTATGCGCAAGTTGACCAGCAGCGAATGGACGCGCTTATTGAGGGCGAAGGCTGGTAAGCATCATACGCATCATCGGTAAGAACATCCGAAAGGAGTGAGAAATGGCAAAGGAAGTCTTTGAACGGGAAAAGCCCCATGTGAACGTGGGCACCATCGGTCACATTGACCACGGCAAGACGACGCTGACGGCGGCGATCACCAAGGTTCTTGGCCTCAAAGGCCTGGCTGACTTTAAGCAGTACGATGAGGTTGCAAAGGCCGATGCCAAGATGTTCCGTCGTGATGCGACGAAGATCTTGACGGTGGCTATTGCCCACGTGGAGTACGAGACAGAGAACCGACACTATGCTCACATCGACTGCCCAGGTCACCGCGACTACATCAAGAACATGATCACGGGCGCCGCGCAGATGGATGGGGCCATTCTCGTCATCTCGGCAGCGGATGGGCCGATGCCTCAGACGCGTGAGCACGTTCTTCTGGCTCGCCAGGTGGATGTGCCGGCCATTGTCGTCTTCCTGAACAAGGCAGACCTGATGGACGATCCGGAGCTGCTGGAGCTGGTCGAGCTCGAGACCCGAGAGCTGCTCGATGGCTACGGCTTCCCCGGGGACGAGATTCCGATCGTTCGCGGGAGCGCATTGAACGCGCTGGCGAGCGAGAGCGATGACGCGGACGCGCCGGAGTATGAGCCCATCTGGGAGCTGATGCACGCGGTTGATGAGTACATCCCCACGCCGGAGCGTGACGAGGACAAGCCGTTCCTGATGCCTATTGAGGACATTTTCTCGATCAAGGGGCGGGGCACCGTCGTCACGGGGCGTGTGACGCGCGGCTCGATGAAGCCGATGACGGAGGTCGAGATCGTGGGTCTGCGCGAGGATCCCATCAAGACCGTCGTCACGGATATGGAGATGTTCCACAAGAAGCTGGAGAGCGTGGTGGCCGGCGACAACGCGGGGCTTCTGCTGCGCGGTGTGGATCGCGACGAAATCCAGCGCGGTCAGGTCGTCGCGGCTCCGGGGAGCATCCAGCCGCACGATCACTTCATGAGCGAGGTCTACGTGCTGCGTAAGGATGAGGGAGGGCGCCATAAGGCGTTCTTCACCGGTTATCGCCCGCAGTTCTACATCCAGACCCTGGACGTGACCGGCGAGATCACCCTGCCAGAGGGTGTCGAGATGGTGATGCCCGGCGATCGGGTCAACCTGGAGGTAAGGCTGATTGAGCCGGTAGCGGTGGAGAAGGGCTCTCGCTTTGCCGTCCGCGAGGGCGGACTGACGGTTGGCGCAGGCGCAGTCACTGAGATCCTGGACTAGGCTAAAGCATGGCATCGCAGGAGAAAATACGTATCCGGCTGAAGGCGTATGATCATCGGGTGCTCGATGAGTCCGCTAAGCGGATCGTCGAGACCGCGGAGCGAACCGGAGCGAAGGTAGCCGGGCCGGTGCCCCTACCGACGAAGATCGAGCGCTTCACGGTTCGACGAGCGACGTTCGTGCACAAGGACTCGCACGAACACTTCGAGATCCGGACGCACAAGCGGCTGATCGACGTGATCGAGCCCGATGAGAAGACGATCGATTCTTTGATGCGACTGAACCTGCCGGCTGGCGTAGACATCGAGATTAAGCTTTAGAGCTGGGGTGGGGCGGAAGACAATGGAGGAGGGAGCGACGTTCTTACTCCCTCCTCCAGGGTTGTAGCTCCGAGAGTGGGCGGGCCTGAGTCGGAGTGGGGCCTCGTCCTTCATCCCTTGTCACCGATGTCCTATGGAGAATGAAGGTTCTCCGCTGGCAGGTTGTTACTTGACTGATAGGAAGGTAGTACCGTGAAGGCAATTCTGGGCAAGAAAGTCGGCATGACGCAGATATTCAACGAGCGGGGTGAGGCTGTGCCGGTGACGGTCATCGAAGCTGGCCCCTGCTACGTTACTCAGGTGAAGACGCTTGAGCGGGATGGATATCGCGCCGTGCAGCTGGGCTTCGAAGAAGTGGAAGCCCGCAAGCTGACCGGGGGCGAGAAGGGCCATCTGGGCCGCAACGAGCTGCCTCCGCTGCGCTATTTGCGCGAGGTCCCGCTCCGGGAAGACGATGAAGTCCAGGAGGGCCAACGCATTCTGGTGGACGTGTTCGAGGTCGGCGACCAGGTGGACATTGTCGGCATATCGAAGGGGCGGGGTTTCGCCGGCGGCGTCAAGCGGTACGGCTTCTCGGGAGGCCCGAAGACGCACGGACAGACGGACCGTCACCGCGCGCCAGGCTCGATCGGCGGGACCACACATACGTCTAAGGTCTGGAAGGGGCAGCGCATGCCGGGCCGCATGGGTAATGAACGCGTCTCAGCTCAGAACTTGCGGGTTGAGATGGTGGACCCCGAGCGGAACTTGCTGGCGGTCCACGGTAGCGTGCCCGGTGCCAGGGGTGGGCTCGTGGAGGTCAAGCGAGCGCGTAAGTCGCGCGAGCTGACCGCGAGACGCGGTGAGTGAGGTAAGGGTCACTATGCTTATTCCGATGTACGATATGAGGGGCCAGAAGGTGGAGGATGTTGAGGTGCGTTCCGACATCTTTGAGGCACGGGTCAGTGTACCCCTGATGCACCAGGCCTTCGAGCGACAGAGAGCGAACGCCCGGCAGGGGACGCACAAGGTGAAGACGCGCGGCGGGGTGAGTCGCACCGGCCGGAAGTGGTACCGACAGAAGGGGACAGGACGGGCGCGACATGGTGACCGTGGGGCCAACCTGTTCGTCGGCGGCGGGATCGCGCATGGCCCGAAGCCTCGTGACTACTCGAAGAAGATGCCGCGCAAGATGCGGAGGGCGGCCTTGCGATCAGCCCTCTCGGTCAAAGCGCAGGAGGGCCAGATCGTGGTGGTGGACGCGCTGGATATGGAAGCCCCCAAGACGAAGGCGATGGCCTCCGTGTTGGAGAGCCTGGGGGTGGATGGGAGTGCCCTGCTTCTGTTGCCGGAGCGAAACGAGGTGGTGGAGAGATCGGTACGTAACCTGCCGCAGGTGAAGGTATTGAACGCGAATTATCTCAACATCCGCGATCTACTATCGTACGAGAAGGTCCTGATGCCGGTGGACGCGCTGCAGGTTATCGAGCGTATTCTAGGGTAGGTGAGCGATGAATCCATATGAGATTATCATCCGGCCGATCGACACGGAGAAGACGCGTTTTCAGGCGTCGGAGCAGGGTAAGTACGCGTTTCAGGTGCATCCAGGTGCCAATAAGATAGAGATCAAGCAGGCTGTGGAGATGGTCTTTGGCGTGGAGGTGGAGAAGGTCAATACGCTGATCATGCCAGCGAAGATGGGTTGGCGTTCTTATCGGGGTCCCTGGAAGAAGGCGATCGTCACCGTCGCCGAAGGGGAGCGTATAGACGTATTTGAGGGAGCAGCTTAGGATGGCAGTTAAGGCATATAATCCGACGTCGCCCGGTACGCGTTGGCGGACGGATCCGACGTTCGACGAGATCACGAGGAAGGAGCCCGAGCGGAGCCTGCTGCGACCGCTGCGGAAGCACGCCGGGCGTAACGTCCACGGGCGAATCACGGTGCGTCACCGCGGCGGGGGACACAAGCGGAAGTATCGGTTGATCGATTTCAAGCGCGACAAGACGGGTATTCCCGCAGTGGTGGACAGTATCGAGTATGACCCGAACCGGTCGGCCCGGATCGCGCTTCTGGTGTACACCGACGGCGAGAAACGGTACATGATCGCGCCGTTGGGGCTTCGGGTGGGCGATCGGGTGATGAGCGGTGAGGAAGCCGAGATCAACCTGGGGAATGCGCTTCCACTGGAACGGATTCCCACGGGTACGATGGTGCATAACGTTGAGTTGACGCCTGGAAAGGGCGGTCAGATCGCGCGCTCGGCAGGTACGTCGGCACAGGTCATCGCCAAGGAGGGGAAGTATGTGACTCTGCGTCTTCCGAGCGGTGAGATCCGTCAGTTCCATCGTGGGTGTATGGCGACCATCGGTCAGGTTGGGAACGTGGAGCACGGCAACATCAAGCTGGGGAAGGCGGGGCGCAAGCGGTGGCGAGGGTGGCGACCAACGGTGCGTGGTTCGGTGATGTCACCGCGTGATCACCCCCACGGTGGTGGTGAGGGGCGGACGGGTATTGGTATGCCAAGCCCGAAGACGCCCTGGGGCAAGAAGACGATGGGGAAGAAGACGCGCAGTCGCAGCAAGCAGTCCGACAAGTATATTGTGCGCCGGCGGGGTAAGCGGCGTCGGTAGAGCGTCGGACGTAGAGGCGTAAGGAGAGGTTATATGGCACGTTATCCGTATGTGAGTCCCAAACTCCTTGAGAAAGTCGAGGAGATGAATCGACGGGGAGAGAAGAGGGTGATTCGTACGTGGTCCCGATCTTCAACGATCTACCCTCAGATGGTCGGGCATACGATCGCTGTGCACGACGGCCGAAGGCACGTTCCGACGTATATCACCGAGGATATGGTGGGGCACAAGCTGGGCGAGTTCGCCCCAACCCGCACGTTCCGAGGGCACCGGAGGAGCGAGAAGAAGGGGCGGGTCATGCGGAAGAAGGTCGGGGAGTAGAGGGGAGATGGGTACGGAAGTAGTCGCCCGGGCGAAGCACATTCATATGTCACCGCGCAAGGTCCGCCGAGTGATTGATGAGGTGCGGGGGTTGGACGCCGAGGAGGCGTTGCAGGTCCTGCACTTCCTGCCCCACGCTGCAGCACGTCCTGTGGCGAAGGTGATCAACTCCGCGATTGCGAACGCTGAGGAGAATCTCGGCATTCCGCGTGATGAGTTGTACGTGGCGAAGATCACGGCCGACGAGGGGCCCGGCGTCAACCCTGGGAAGGGGCGCCGACGTCGCTATGGTGCACGTGGTCGCGTAAAGATGATTCGTAAGCGTTCTTCACATATCACAGTCGTGCTGGAAGAGAAAGAGTAAGGAGGAAGGACTTGGGGCGCAAAGTTCATCCCTATGGGTTCAGAATCGGAATTATCCGAGATTGGAAATCCCGCTGGTACGCGGAGAACGAGGAATATGCGGAGCTTCTGCACGAGGATCTGAATATCCGCGATCATATCGATGAGAGCGCGACGAGGCGAGCTGCTGTCTCTCGAATCGAGATTGAGCGGTTCCCTAACCAGGTTTCGATCACGGTGTGGACCGCCAAGCCTGGTATTATCATCGGACGTCGCGGATCGAACGTCAAGCAGCTGCGGCGCGAGCTGGAGGATTTGACCGGCAAGCGCACGAATATTGACGTGCAGGAGATAGATCAGCCCGAATTGGATGCCAGGCTGGTAGCGAATGATATCGCATCTCAGCTGGAGAGGCGAATCTACCACGGTCGCGCGATGCAGCGGGCGGTGAGCTCGGCGATGGATGGTGGCGCTGAGGGGATCAAAGTGGAATGCAAGGGGCGGCTGTCTGGTTCCCAGATGTCTCGTCGCGAGTGGCGACACGAGGGGCAGGTCCCGCTGCAGACCCTGCGCGCCAATATTGATTTCGCCCGGGATGAGGCTCGCACCACCTATGGGCACATCGGCGTGAAGGTGTGGATCTACAAGGGTGAGATTCTTACCGAGGAAGAGGCAGAGGAACAGCCTTTCGTCGTCTAACGACGAGGATTGATTGGGAGTAGAGACGATGTTGATGCCAAAGCGTGTTAAGTACCGCAAGCAGTTTCGTGGTCGGATGAAGGGGAAGGCGAGCCGAGGAAGCGAACTGGCGTTCG
Organism: Anaerolineae bacterium; assembly: GCA_041687115.1. Lineage (GTDB taxonomy): Bacteria > Chloroflexota > Anaerolineae > B4-G1 > B4-G1 > SKLM01. The sequence continues at coordinate 3,289 of JAWLCP010000065.1, read as the reverse complement.
GGGAGTTTGGCCTGCAGGCCCTGGAGCCCTGCTGGATCACATCACGGCAGATCGAATCTGCACGAACGGCGATCGTCCGGCACGTGCGGCGCCGCGGGAAGTACTGGATTCGTATTTTCCCGGACAAGCCGGTGACAGCCAAGCCTGCGGAGACGCGCATGGGGAAGGGCAAGGGTGAGGTAGATCATTGGGTGGCGGTGGTTCGGCCTGGCCGGATCATGTTCGAGCTCAGCGGTGTATCCGAGGAGATGGCACGTGAGGCGTTCCGTCTGGCTTCCCATAAGCTGCCGATCGACTGTCAGTTTGTGAAGCGCGAGGAAGTGGTGGGTGGAGAGTAAGCGATGGTAGAGGCACGAGAGATTCGAGAGTGGACGGACGAAGAGATAGAGCAGCGGATCGACGAGGCTCAACGGGAACTCTTCACCCTGCGTCGCCAGTTGAACCTAGGACGTCTGGAGGATTCGAATCAGCTCAAGCGGGTGAAGCGAGATATTGCGCGCATGAAGACCATTCTTCGGGAGCGCGAGTTGATCGCTGAATTGAGGGAGGAGCTACGGTGAAAGGGCAGCCGAGAGATTTGGTTGGGAGCGTCGTGAGCGCGAAGATGGACAAGACGGTGGTGGTAGAAGTTGAGCGCCTGGCGCGTCACCCGCTGTACGAGAAGGTCATGCGTCTGCGGAAGAAGTACAAGGCTCACGACGAGGAGAATACGTGCCGCGCTGGCGACATTGTGCGCATCGTGGAGTCCCGTCCCTTGAGCCGCGAGAAGCGGTGGCGAGTGGCGGAGATACTGGAGCGATCTGAGCTGTCGGAGGTTGGGCGATGATCCAGCAAGAGAGCCAGATTCGCGTCGCCGACAATACCGGCGTACGACAACTCAACGTGATCCGTGTGACGGGCGGCTCGGCGCGGAGGTACGGCGGCATCGGGGATATCGTCATCGCCAGCGTGAGAAAGGCGACTGCGCGATCCCAGGCGGAGAAGGGCGAGGTCGTGCGTGCGGTGATTGTGCGAACTTCAAAGGAGCACCGGCGCTCGGACGGGTCCAGCATTCGCTTCGACGACAATGCCGCGGTGATTCTGGAGGGGACGAGTCAGAACCCGCTGGGTACGCGCATCTTCGGGCCGGTTGCCCGGGAGCTGCGGGAGAAAGGGTTCATGAAGATCGTCTCGCTGGCTCCGGAAGTGGTCTAGCAGGACAGTGAAGAGGTGTTACGGTGAACCGAATCAAGACGGGTGATACAGTGGAGATCATCTCCGGAGACGATCGAGGGCTTCGAGGCACGGTCAAGCGGGTCATACCTGACGAGCAGCGAGTCGTCATCACTGGAGTGAATCTTGTCAAGAAGCATCAGCGCCCGACGCGGGCTGGACGGCGCGAGGTGCAGCCGGGGATTATTGAGTTTGAGGCACCCATCGATAGCTCTAACGTGATGCTCGTCTGTCCTAGCTGCAATCAGCGCACGCGCGTGGGATTTGAGCAAGAGGGTGGGCGGAAGGTGCGTGTCTGCAAGAAGTGCGGCGAGACGATTACAGACTAGAGGGGTTGATAGATGCAGCGTTTGAAGAAGCAGTATCGCGACGAAGTTCGGCCCAGGTTGGTGGAGGAGTTCGGTTACGACAATACCATGGAGGCTCCACGCTTGCAGAAGATCGTCGTGAACGTGGGCGTCGGCGAGGGCGCGGACAATCCCAAGGCGCTGGATCACACAGTGCAGGATATCATGACGATCACGGGGCAGCGACCCGTGGTGACACGCGCCAAGAGGTCGATCTCAGCCTTCAAGATTCGCGAGGGGGATCCGATCGGCGTGAAGGTCACCCTGCGTGGTGAGCGGATGTGGGCGTTCCTGGATCGGCTGTGCAACGTGGCGTTGGCCCGGCAGCGTGACTTCCGCGGGGTCAAGGACAAGCTGGATGGGCGCGGGAACTACACGGTGGGATTGACGGAGCAGCTCGTCTTCCCGGAGATTGACTATGACTCCGTGGATCAGGTGAGGGGAATGGAGATCACGCTCGTCACCACGGCGGAGACAGATGAAGAAGGGCGGCGACTGTTGGACTTGCTGGGTATGCCGTTTCGCCGCTTGGGCCAGTAGTGTGTACCAGTAGAGAGGAGTACGTATGGCAAGGAAGGCTTTGATCGAGCGAGAGAAGAATCGCAAGTACGAGGTGCAGGAGGTAAATCGCTGCAAGCGTTGTGGTCGACCACGGGGTTATATGCGCCGCTTTCAGTTGTGCCGTATCTGCTTCCGGGAATTGGCCCTCAAGGGCGAGATTCCAGGTGTGAGGAAAGCGAGCTGGTAGCGAAGAGCGGCGTTCCAGGAGTGTGCCGCGGGGAGATCTTATCCAATGACGATTACTGATCCAATAGCTGATATGTTGACACGGATTCGCAACGCTTTGATGGCCGGTCACACGCGCGTGACCATGCCTTCTTCGAAGATGCGGGCCGCGATTGCCGACATTCTGAAAGAAGAGGGATTCATCGAGGATTACCACGTGACAGATGATTATCCCCAGCCGAATCTGGTGATCGACATCAAGTACGTTGGCGAGAGGAAGGAACGCCATCCGGTCATCAGGGAGCTGAAGCGCGTCAGCAAGCCTGGTCGCCGCGTCTACCGGGGCGCCGCCGACATCCCGTGGGTGAAGAGCGGGATGGGAGTCGCGATCATGTCGACGTCAGAGGGCGTGATGACCGGGCAGAAAGCCCGCCGCCTGGGCGTCGGCGGTGAGGTGCTGTGTTACATTTGGTAGGTGGTTGAGGAGGACATACGATGTCTCGAGTGGGAAGAATGCCCATCCCTCTCCCCGAGGGGGTCAGGGTGGAGATTGAAGGGAATCGTGTGACGCTGACAGGTCCGAGGGGGACGCTTGCGCGCGAGTTCCACCCCGACATGGAGATCATACGGGAGGACAGTGAGCTGCGAGTGAGCCGTCCGACGGATCAGCGGCGACACCGAGAACTGCACGGGTTGACCCGGGCTTTGTTGAGCAACATGGTGATCGGCGTGACCGAGGGGTATGAGAGGAAGCTGGAGATCCAGGGCGTTGGTTATCGCGTCGAGCTTCTGGGCAATGGAGCGCTGGATTTGCAGTTGGGCTTCTCCCATCCGGTGCGGATCAGCCCGCCCGAGGGCATCGAGTTCGACGTTCAGCCGCGTAAGAAGATCATCACGGTGAGAGGCGTCAGCAAGGAGAAGGTCGGGCAGATAGCGGCGGAGATTCGTGCCTGGCGCCCGCCGGAACCATACCAGGGGAAGGGCGTTCGGTACCTGGGCGAGCA
>JAWLCP010000064.1:0-14822 GCA_041687115.1 Anaerolineae bacterium | reverse complement strand
TTGCGGGGGTGTGATGCTCCCGGACGTGCTGCAGGATGGCGCCTGGAGCGTCGATCTGGACAACCTGGCGAGGCCCCGGTATACTCCGGCTTCGTTGGCGGCGACAGAGGAGGATGTGTTTGGGACGACACGGGCTGCTGTACGAGACCCTCAGGACATTATGGCCGCTGAGCAGGCTCATCTACTGGCTGGGGAACCGACCGCTGCTGAGGCCGCTGTCGCGGCCGTTCTTCAAAGCCCTGAACAGCGAGGCGATCATCGTGCCTGTCCAGGAGTCGATAGCCGATCCGGAGAGTGTGGTGCTTCCCTACCCGGTGCTGATCCCGCTCATTGAGCAGGCCAGCGCCCGTTTCTTGATGGACGAGTGTATTTGTCGTCGAGGGGAGAATTGCCAGGCCTTCCCGCAGGATTTCGGCTGCCTCTTCCTGGGCGACGGGGCGGCCCAGATCCGGCCGTCGATGGGACGACGCGTCGAGGCGGGCGAGGCGATCGCCCACGTGCGGGAGGCGATGGCGTTGGGGCTGACGCCGCTGATCGTCCACACCACGTTCGATGCCTGGATGCTGGGGATTCCATACCGGCGAATGCTGGGTATCTGCTTCTGCTGCGACTGCTGCTGCACCGTCCAGCAGGGTCTGCGGCTGGGCCCACCGGCGTTCTGGGACATCGTGCAGCGCCTGCCCGGGCTCATGGTGGAGGTCGGCGCCGAGTGCGTTGGTTGTGGAGCTTGCGTCGAGGTGTGCCCCGTCGAGGCACCCTTGGTGTCCAACGGTCGAGTGACCATCGAAGCCGAACGGTGTAAGGGGTGCGGTCGATGCGTTGCCGCGTGCCCCATCGGCGCCATTCGCCTGCGCATGGATGGGGGTGTGGATACAATGGATCGGCTCCTCGATCGCATCACGCGCCGGACCGACATCGGCTTAGCGAGCGATGAACGGCCCACGGACAGTAAGTAGATGTCGACCTCATTCGAGTTCATCATCTTCGATCTCGACAACACGCTCTACCCGCCGACCAGCGGCGTCATGGCGGAGATCGGTCGGCGTATTCAGGTATGGATGTGTGATGAGCTCGACCTGAGCTGGGAGGAGGCGATGAACCTGCGGCGTCAGTACTTGCGGAGGTATGGAACCACGATGGGGGGCCTGATGGCCGAGCACGACGTGAATGTCGCGCGGTACCTTCACTTCGTGCACGACATCCCCATCGAGGACTACCTGGAGCCCAATCCGATGTTGGCGGAGATGCTGGCCGGAATCCAGCTGCGAAAGGTCGTCTACACCAACGCTACGTCCGACCATGGGCGGCGCGTGCTGCGTGCCCTGGGTGTCGAGGAGCAGTTCGAGAGGATCATCGGCATCCAGGAGGTCGGCCTGCGCAACAAGCTGAGTCTTGAGGCCTACGAACGGATGTTGCCGCTGCTGGGGGCCGAAGGAGAGGCCTGTATCATGGTGGAGGACTCCCCGCCCAACCTCCGCCCGGCCAAGGTGCTGGAAATGACCACCATCCTGATTGACGCCGAGGAAGGAAAGGGGCTCATCGGCGTTCCTGAGCGGTGCATCGACTTCGCCGTGGACAGCGTACTGGAGGTAGGGACGGTGGTCGATCGGCTTCTGGACGACGGCGAGGAGTGAGGGGTTGACTCAGACGGTCTGGTGGTCCGACAGAATCGGGTGAGAGAGTGCCTATCTATGGTATCCTTGAGGGGAGCCAGCGCTATATATAGGGGTGCTGATGTGCCTGAACGTTACCCTGGATGTCTCCAAAAGAGCAAATTCTTGACGCTCGGCGCCTGGTGTGTTATAATAGTTCAAGGTTGAGGAAAACTCCCCACGATCGATCGTGGGCTATCGTTTGTCGCACTTTTTACAACTCACTATGCTTACTTTTGATGTCTCTACCCTTCTGAGGGCCCCTCTTGGCCAGTCGCTCACGGTGGACATCGACACCGGGCCCAAGCTGCTGGAGGATCTGGAGGTAGATTTTCTCCGAGGCACGGTGCAGGTCATTCGAGTGGAAGACGGCCTCTTCGTCGAGGGCGCGGTGGAAACACAGCTTCGGTTAGAGTGCGTCCGTTGCTTAGACCCCTTTGCTTTTCCCGTCACCCTTCAACTTGCCGAGATGTTTCGGATGCCAGCCAGCGACGCGAGGCCGGATGCCATCTACGCCGTAAGCGAGGACGGGGAACTCGATCTGGCCCCCCTAATTCGCGAGCACGCGTGGCTCGCCATCCCGATGAAGCACCTTTGCGATCCTGAGTGTCAGGGCTTGTGCCCTCACTGTGGCGTGAATCTCAACCGCGAGACGTGCGAATGTGAGGAGATTCGCGTCGATCCGCGTTTGGCGCCGTTGAAGGAGCTCCTGTAATCAAAGGATAGTCTATGGACATCATTGATGAACTGGTAGAGAAGGGCGAGGAACAGGGATACTTGACCCTGGCCGATATTCTGGAGGCACTGCCAGAGGCTGAGGAGGAGCTAGGACAACTGGATGACATTTTCATTCTGATGCAGGAAGCGGGTATTGACGTCTACGAGGACGAGGACGAGGCGAAAGAACAAGCTGATTCCTCGTCTGAGGGCTATTCGTCGAACGGTGTCGCTGCACCTGATCTGAGCAGGATTTCCACGAGTGACACTGTGGGGCTGTATCTCAAGGAGATGTCTCAGGTTCCCCTTCTCGCGACCGAGGAGGAGGTTCGGCTGGCCAAGGCCATCGAGGCGGGACGGGAAGCTCGGGAGATCCTGAATAGCAACGGCGCCGGTGGGGTAGAGCGCAGACGGCTAGAGAAGAGAATCGAAGAAGGCATCGCTGCTCGCGAGCATCTGATCAAGGCGAACACGCGCCTGGTGGTCAGCATTGCCAAGAAGTACATGGGGCGCGGCGTGCCGTTTCTTGATCTGATCCAAGAGGGCAACCTCGGGTTGATGAAGGCCGTGAAGAAGTTTGACTACAAGCGGGGCTACCGCTTCAGCACCTATGCCACCTGGTGGATCCGGCAGACGATCACGCGCTCTATCGCTGACCAGGGGCGCACGATTCGCGTGCCGGTACACATGTCCGATCGGATCCGACGGCTTTACAAGACCGCTCGAAAGCTGGAGCAGGAGTATGGCCGGCAGCCGACCCCGGAGGAGATCGCAGAGGAGATGGATCTCGAGCCGAGCAAGGTTCGGTGGATGCTACGAGTCTCGTGGCGACCGATGAGCCTGGAGCGGCCGATCGGCGATGATGGGGACAGCGACGAGCTGGGCAGTTTCATCGAGGATCGGGCAACGCCGATGCCGACAGAGAACGCGTCTCAGCGGCTGCTTGCGGAGAAGATCCAGGAGATGCTGACCACGTTGAGCCCCCGTGAGGCTCGCATTCTGCGGCTGCGCTTTGGACTGGTGGACGGGTGTAGCCACACGCTGGAGGAGGTTGGTCAGAGATTCGGCCTGACCCGGGAACGCATCCGGCAGATCGAGGGGAAGGCTCTCCGTCGTCTGCGCCATCCTCGGCGCAGCCGGGAGCTACAGGATTATCTGTGATACGATGAACGCGACGCGTTACGTGCGCGGCATGATGATGTGCAGCTCGCCGTGGCGGGCAGGGAAGGAGGACCCCAGCCCGCGATAGGACGCTGTACGCGTTCGGCCGCACGGCAAAACCGCCAGCCCTCCCGCTGGCGGTTTTTTGGTTGTTGTGGGTCGCACAGTATGCTAGAATTGGAATCTCACTACGGAGAAGCGGAGGAGGGATACCATGGCCGAACACATTCTCGTCGCCATTGCCTGGCCCTACGCCAGTGCCAAGATTCACGTGGGCAACGTCACCGGGTCGCATCTGCCCGGTGACATCTTCGCTCGGTATCATCGGTTGGCCGGCGATCACGTGCTGATGGTCTCTGGCTCTGACTCCCACGGCACGCCCATCACCGTGCGCGCCGAGGAGGAGGGGAAGACGCCGCGCGAGGTCTTTGAGCGGTTTCATCGCGGATTCCTGGAGCTATTCCAGCGCCTGGGCATCAGCTACGACCTTTTCACGCATACCGACACAGAGAACCACCACCGTGTCTCCCAGGACCTCTTTCTGGCGCTGCTGGAAAACGATTACCTGTACAGGAAAACGCAGCAGCAGATGTACTCGGAGGAGCAGGGGCGCTTCCTGCCCGATCGCTACGTGGAGGGGACCTGCCCGGCCTGCGGCTACGAGTCGGCCCGCGGCGATCAATGCGACAACTGCAACACCCTGCTGGATCCCGAGGAGTTGATCGATCCGCGAAGCGTTCTGGACGGGAGCACGCCGGTCCTTCGTGAGACGGAGCACTACTTCCTCGATTTGCCGCGGTTGGCGCGGGCTGGGCTCTCTCAGTGGCTCGCCCTGGGCAAGGAGCATTGGCGCCCCAACGTGATCAACTTCGCGCGCAACTACGTTGGAGAGGGGCTTCAAAGCCGCCCTATCACCCGCGATCTGCAGTGGGGCATCCCGGTGCCCCTCGAGGGGTGGGAGGAAAAATGCCTGTACGTCTGGTTTGAGGCCGTTATTGGCTACTTCTCGGCCAGCATAGAGTGGGCTCACAACCACGGCCGTCCAGAAGCGTGGAAGAACTGGTGGTACGATCCGGAGGCGAAGACCCTCTACTTCATTGGCAAGGACAATATCCCGTTCCACGCCGTCATCTGGCCGGCGGAGCTGATGGGGGTGAAGCGGCTCTATGAGGAGGACGCATCCCACGTGCTCAACCTCCCCTACGACGTGCCGGCCAACGAGTTCATGAACCTGGAGGGTCGGGGCATGTCCGGCAGCCGCAACTGGGCCGTCTGGATGGACGACGCGCTCGAGCGGTACCACCCGGATGCGCTGCGGTACTACCTGACGGCGGCTATGCCGGAGACGCGCGACACCAACTGGATGTGGGACGAGTTCGTGCAGCGGAACAACAAGGAGCTTGTCGGCACGTGGGGGAACCTGGTGCATCGCGCACTGACGTTCGCGTTCAAGCGCTTCGACGGCCAGGTGCCCACACCGGGAGCGCTGGACGAGACGGACCGTGGGCTGCTGGAGACGGCGGAGGAGGGCTTCGACGTGGTTGGGGACCTGCTCGCTGGTTGTCACTTCCGACCCGCACTGGCCGAGGTGATGGGCATCGCCCGGGAGGCGAACCGGTATCTGGAGGAGAAAGGGCCCTGGTTCCAGATCAAGGAGGATCGTCAGGCTGCCGCGACGACCATCTATGTGGTCCTGAAAGCGATCAACTCGCTGAAGATCCTTTTCGCACCTTTCCTGCCCTTCTCATCTCAGCGGCTGCACCACTACCTGGGCCACGACGATTCGCTGTTCGGGCGACAGTACACAGAGACCTTCCAGGAGGAGGGAGGGCGCCGTCACGAGGCCCTGTGCTATGATGGACGCGACGCCGCAGGGGAGTGGCAGCCCAGCGAGCTCCCACCGGGGCAGGCGCTGCGGAGCCCGGAGCCCCTGTTCGAGGCTTTGGATGAGAGCGTGATTGAGGAGGAACGAGCGCGATTGGGAATGGAGACAGGTCAGTCATGAACGAGAGATTCGTGGAGACGATCTTCGCCCGGCGCAGCATCCGGGCATACACGTCGGAGCCTGTGAGCAAGAAGGACATCGAGACGCTGCTCAAGGCGGCGATGGCAGCCCCCTCAGCGTCGAACCGCAAACCGTGGCAGTTCATCGTGGTGACCGAGCGAGAGACGCTCGATGCCCTTGCCGACGCTCACGCGCATGGGAAGATGTTGTTTGAGGCGCCGTTGTGCATCTCTGTGTGTGGCGATCTGACGGAGATGGAGCGGTACTGGGTGCAGGATTGCTCTGCTGCCACGGAGAACCTGCTTCTGGCCGCCACTGCGCTGGGGCTGGGGGCGGTCTGGCTGGGCGTCTACCCTCGGGAGGAGCGCGTGGCAGCGGTTCGTCCGATACTGGGTCTGCCCGATCACATCACGCCGCTCAATCTGGTCTCCATCGGTCACCCGGCCGAGGAGAAGGAGCCTCGCACGCAGTACGACGAGGCTCGCGTCCACTGGGAACGGTGGTAGCGGAGGGGGGCGACAGCCTGGGGGGTGGAGAGCTATGGACCTACGACGCTTTCTGAAATGGGCCGCCGATCACGGGACGCTGGCCCAGGTCGAGGGGGTGGTCGACCCGCACCTGGAGTTGGCGCGCCTCATCTCCGCCCTCGACGGCAGGCCGGCGCTCTTTCAGGAGTTAGCGGGCCACCCCGGATGGCGGCTGGTATCGGGGCTGTGTGGACAGCGGGAGACCTTCGCCGCAGCCCTGGGTTGCTCCGTGGGCGAGCTGGTTCCGCGAATGGCCGAGGCGCTGGAGGCTCCGCAGAAGCCGCCGGTGCTCGATCAGGGGCCGTGCCAGGCGGTGGTCGAGCCGGCAGACCTGACAAGTCTGCCCATCCCCCGCTATCACCCGGATGATGGCGGACCGTACATCACGGCGGGGGTGACGGTGATCAGGGACCCCATCTACGGGCGCAACGTCTCTTTCCATCGACTGATGATGCTGGACGAGCGGCGCTTCGCCGCACGGATCGTTGAGGGACGGGGCACGGACACCGCGCTGACGAACGTGAAGGGGGACCTGCCAGCTGCGATAGCCATCGGGGCGCCGATCCAGGTTCTGCTGGCGGGAGCGATGAGCCCCGCCAAGGGTGTCGACGAGCTGAGCATCGCCCATGCTCTGGCAGCCACCCCGCTGGTGCGCTGTCACACCGTCGATCTGGAGGTCCCGGCTGAGGCGGAGCTGATTCTGGAGGGCCGTATCACGGGCGCCCGGGCAGAGGAGGGCCCCTTCCCGGATCTGACGGGCACGATGGACCGGGTGCGCGAGCAGCCGGTTATCGAGATCGATCACGTCACGCACCGGCGTGATCCCATCTTCCATGCGCTGCTGCCCGGCGGCATGGAACATAAGAATCTGATGGGTATGCCTCGCGAGCCGACGATATTCGCGGCGGTCGACGAAGTCTGTCGCTGCACCGGCGTCTACGTCACGCCTGGCGGGATGTCGTGGCTCCACGCAGTCGTGCAGATCGACAAGCAGAGCGATGAGGATGGGCCCCGGGCGATCCACGCGGCCTTCCAGGGGCACAGCTCACTCAAACACGTCGTCGTGGTGGATAGGGACGTGGATGTGTACGAGAGCCAGGAGGTGGAGTGGGCGATCGCCACCCGCTTTCAGGCCGATCGAGATCTGATCCTGCTTCACGATCAACCCAGCAGCAGCCTCGACCCCTCCGCCTCGCAGGTGCCGGGCCAGAAGGCACGGACGGCCAAGATTGGGTTGGACGCCACCATTCCAATGGCCGGCGCGCGAGGTGAGTATGAGCGCGTAGCGTATCAGCCGGTTGACCCGAGGCAGTACAACGTCGAATTCTGAGCATACTTGTGCGAGAGCCCCTTTCAATGTATCATGAAATTGAGCCACGCCGAAAGAGTCGGCCCATGGGCTGATTCTGGAGATTCGAGGGCCACGATAAGGCAAGGGGGATTCAATGGACATCATCAAGGTCGCATCCGATTCCCGCTCGACTGCAGTGGCCGGTGCCATCGCAGGCGTCATGCGAGAACAGGATCACGTAGATGTACAGGCCATCGGTGCCGGGGCGGTCAACCAGGCGGTCAAGGCTGTGGCTATCGCACGGGGATATCTGGAGCTGGATGGGATTGACATCATCTGCATTCCCTCCTTTGTCGAAGTAGACATAGAGGGACAGGAGAGAACCGCAGTGCGGCTGGGCGTGGAGAGACGGGGGAGCGCGGCGAGATCAGAGGAAGAGCCAGAATCGGGTCCGGCATATTGATGGTCCATCCACCGATGGTGTGTATGCGCTGTCGGGGGTCATTCGACCTGGCTTTGCGCGGGAGCTGTACACGATTGCCGTCCCATACCGGGCTACACAAGGCTGCCACGGCGTAAGAGGCAGCGTGTGGGACGACGCTGGATTTCATTGCCAGCATGAAGTACAACGGAGAATGGGAATGGGCCGGCCTGCCATCCCGCTTCTGGGTGTTTCGGTGAGTTGAATGGCTGACTAGCGCTTTCTCGGCCCCTATCCACAGGGGCCGAAAAAGTGAATACGTAGGAACAATGTTAGAGAAGCTTGCACAGATCGAAGAGCGATATGAAGAGCTGATGCAGCTGATGGCCAGGCCGGAGGTTGCGCAGGACCATCAGCGCGTGGCGGAGCTGGCCAAGGAGCGGTCTGACCTGGAAGAGGTGGTCACGGTCTACCGGGAGTTCAAGGCGACGGCTGACGAATTGGAGGACACCGCAGAGCTGCTGGAGGAAGACGACATCGGCCCTGAGCTCCGAGAGCTGGCCGAGATGGAGGTCCTGGACCTGGAGGAGCGGCAAGAGGGGCTCAGACATGAACTGCGCCGTCTTCTTATTCCCAAGGACCCCCGTGACGCCAAGGACGTGATTGTAGAGATTCGCGCCGGGACCGGCGGGGACGAGGCGGGGCTGTTTGCCGCCGACCTGTACCGCATGTATACGCGCTACGCCGAACAGAAAGGTTGGCAGACGGAGCTGCTCAGTTCCCACCCGACGGGGATCGGCGGCTTCAGGGAAGTCGTCTTTGGTGTGAAGGGGCGCGGAGCGTTCTCGCATTTCAAGTTCGAGAGCGGGGTGCACCGCGTGCAGCGCGTGCCGGTCACCGAATCCTCCGGCCGCATCCACACGTCGACGGCGACCGTGGCGGTTCTCCCCGAGGTGAGCGACGTCGAGGTGGAGATTGACCCGGCGGATCTGGAGATTGAGGCGTATATCTCCTCCGGGCCGGGCGGACAGCACATGCAGAAGAACGCCACGGCAATCCGCATGACCCACAAACCGAGCGGCATTGCGGTCGCGTGTGAGTCGGAGCGTTCGCAGACCAAGAATAAGAGGCGGGCGCTGTCCATCCTGCGGTCGCGGCTCTACGAGCGAAAGCTGCGCAAACAGCGGGAGAAGCGAGCAGAGGCCCGGCGGATGCAGGTGGGCTCCGGGGAGCGAAGCGAGAAGATCCGCACGTACAACTTCCCGCAGAATCGCATCACGGATCACCGCATCAACCTGACCGTCTATCAGCTCTCTGACGTGCTGGACGGGGAACTGGATCCCTTTGTCGAAGCACTACGCACCGAGGAGGAGCGGAAGCAGTTAGAAGCCGTCAGCGAGATTGAGTAAGCACAGCGTCTTGAGATCAAGAGAAGAACTGAGCGTCAGGTCGAAGCGAGAGGAAGAAGATTATCAAGGAGTGAGAGGCGGAGCGCGCCTCTCCTCCCCGACGGCAGGCCGGCTCCTGTGCGAGGCGACCCTTCGCCTCCGTGACGTCTCCGATAGCCCCCGCGTCGAAGCCGAGATGCTTCTGATGCACGTGGTCGGGTCGTCGCGGGCCGGGTTGTTGACGCATCCCGAGCGTCCCCTGACCCATGCTCAGGTGGACGAGTACGGGGAACTGGTCGACGATCGGGCCTCAGGTTACCCGCTTCCGCACCTCACCGGCGAGGTCGAGTTCTATGGGCTGCCGCTCGAGGTCACGCCCGAAGTGCTCATCCCCCGTCCGGAGACCGAAGTCCTGGTTGATCTGGCTCTGGAGCGACGTCCGACGAGCGTGATAGATGTCGGGACGGGCTCCGGCTGCGTCGCGATTGCCCTCGCCACCCATCTGTCAGAGGCCGAGGTTGTCGCCATCGACATCTCGCCGAGGGCGCTGGCGGTGGCGCGCCGAAACGCGGAGAAGCACGGCCTCGGCGAGCGGATTCGCTTCATCGTGGGAGACTTGCTCGATCGGCGACCAGGACCGGTCGATCTGATCGTCTCGAATCCCCCCTACGTCTCGGCCGACGAGTGGGCCGCGCTTCCCCCCTCCATTCGTGATCACGAACCTCGCCTGGCGCTCGATGGGGGGCCCGACGGGTTGGAGGTCGTCCGGCGGTTACTGTCCGAGTCTCAGGGGCTCCTGGAACCGGGGGGCGGATTGCTGGTCGAGATCGGCGCTACCCAGGGGGAGGCGGTGCGGGAGATAGCGGAGACGTTCTTCCCTCAGAGCGGAACCGCCATCCGGGTCCATGCCGACCTGGCGGGCCGCGACCGGGTGCTGGAGATTCAGACGTGATCAAGCTGCTGGCCCTGGACGTAGATGGGACGCTGGTCGATGAGACCCTCACGATTCCGAATCGCGTACGTGAAGCGGTCGTTGAGGCGCAGAACCGCGGAGTGACCGTGACGCTGGCGACGGGTCGCATGCTTGAAGCGACGGCTCCCTTCGCGCGCGAGTTGAACGTGGAAGCGCCCCTCATCTGCTATCAGGGGGGATTGATCCAGGCCCCAGATGCCGACCAGCCTCTCTACCGCGCGACGATGGATCGCGAGCTCGTGCGGGAGGCGCTTGCCTGGCGTGCGGAGTGTGGATGGCACACCGTCCTTTACGCGGACGGCGCCCTCTTCATCGCCGAACGACGGCATCCCGAGAGCTTCTACCGGAACCTGTTGGGTGAGAACATTCACTGGGTCGACGACCTCGCCTCTGTGCTCGACCATCATGAGCCGGTCAAGTTCCTCTTCATCGCCGATTCCCCTGAAGCCGATCAGATTGAGGCGGCCATGCGGGAGCGCTTTGAGGGCCAGATGGAGGTGGTTCGCTCCCACGCAAACTTCGTCGAAGGGAATCCCCTGGGGGTTTCAAAGGGGGAGGCGCTCCGTCGGCTGGCCGACCACCTCGACGTCCCTCGGTCGCGGGTGATGGCCATTGGCGATCAGGGCAACGACGTCCCGATGCTCACCTGGGCCGGGGTGGGCGTGGCCATGGGGAACGCCAGCCCGGCGGCGAAGGCGGCGGCGGACTGGATTGCACCGCCCTTCTCGGACGACGGCGCGGCCGTCGCCATCGAGCGCTTCATCCTGGGCGCTTGATCCCCTCGGAAGGATCCTTCTCCACAACCAAGAAGTGCGAGATCCCGAAGGCGCGCAACGGCGTCCGTTCAAGGGCGTAGGTGGCGCGCCGCAGTAAGGAGCCCAGCGCGGCCCTGCGGGAAACGATGTTGTCGTAGCCGGGGTAGATCTGGGTGTGATGGACGGCTCGAGCGGGAAGGCCGCTGAAGAGGCGACGGAGATCGCGGGTGGTGTAGGCGCGGACGTGCGGGGCCAGGCGGTCGCGCAGAGGGATTGGAAGCCAGTTGACCAGCGGTACGTTCCCGAAGTGGTACTGGCCGCGCCAGAAGATCCCGTGGGTCTCGAACGGATACAGCCGATTCGGGACGAAAATCACCAGACGGCCGCCCGACCGGGCGACCCGCACCATCTCTCTGACGCACGCCCGATCGTCGTCCACGTGCTCCAGCACCTCGTGCGAGAAGACGACGTCGAAGGTGCCGTCGGGGAAGGGGAGTCGCTCGCCGGAGGCCTGGACGATGCCCGCTGCCCGCTCGCGTGCCTCCTGCGCTCGTTCGCGCTCGATCTCGACGCCGAACACGCGAGGGGTGTGGCGGAGAAACGCATTGGTGTACATCCCCACGCCGCATCCCACGTCGAGGACGCGCCGGTTGCGGAGTCTCGTCCAGCGACGCACCATCTGAAAGCGTCGCTCCTGCCCCGCGCGCCAGACGTAGCTGGGGTGGCCGCGGCTGGCGGCTTTGTCGCCGCCGTTCACCCTTCCCATACGGTGTAGAGGTCGTTCTCCACGCCCAGGTGCGAGAGCACACGCCCAAGAGTCTCGTCGACGAGGTCGTCGACGGTGCGAGGATGCCCGTAGAACGCGGGGATCGGGGGAAAGATGGTGGCGCCAATCTCAGCGGCGCGAGCCATCAACCGCAGATGCCCGAGATGAAGCGGGGCCTCACGCACCAGGAGCACCAGCGGGCGCCTCTCCTTGAGCGTCACATCGGCTGCACGCCGGATCAGGTCAGCCGCGTAGGAGTTGGCGACGGCGGAGAGGGTCTTGATGGAGCATGGTGCGATCACCATGCCGTGCGTGGTGAAGGATCCGCTGGCGATGGGGGCGGTCAGTTCGTCGGGTCGGTAGGCGACGTCGGCGAGGGCCTCAATCTCCTCGACCGTCTGCTCGACCTCCCGGGCGATGATCAGGCCGGCGGCGCGGCTGATGACCAGGTGGGTCTCAACCTCCGGCCGCTCGGCGAGCCACTCGAGTATGCGGATGCCGTAGACGGCGCCGCTGGCACCGGAGATTGCGACGATCAAGCGCTTCGCGTCCATATCAATGGTCCCTCCCCTATGTGGCGCGCTCCCCCACGTGAAGGGTGACAGATCCGAGCGCCAATCTGCGGCAGTGTACGTTTCGCAGGCCGACTCCCTCCATCGTCGCGGTCAGCTCGCCGGGTGTGAGGAAGCGCTGCACGGAACGGGGCAGGTAGCGGTATGCCGCCGGCTGACCGCTCAGCAGCCCCGCGATCCGCGGCAGCACATCGGCGAAGTAGACGCGGAACAGCGCCCGGAAGACCGGGGTCTGCGGCCAGCTGAGCTCCAGACAGACCACGCGTCCTCCGAGGCGAACGAGTCGGCGCTGTTCGGTCAGGGCGCCCGGTACGTCGACGACGTTTCGCAGCAGGAAGGCACTGATGACGCCGTCGAAGGACTGGTCGGGAAAGGGCAGCCGTAGGCCATCGGCCCGGGTCCAGCAAGTTCTGTCTCCTTCGCGTTTCTGACGAGCGACGTCGACCATCGGCGCCGTCGGATCCAGGCCGACGACGACGGCATCCGCCCAGCGCCTGGTCACGGCCAGGGCCATGTCGCCGGTGCCCGTGCCGACGTCCAAGACGGAGCCCCCGGGGGGGAGCTGCAGGGCGTCGGCGGCGAGGCTGCGCCAGTGGCGGTCGCGCCCCAGCGACAGCACCCGGTTCATCGCGTCGTAGCAGCGGGCGATGCGCTCGAAGAGCTCCAGCGAATCGCTGGGGCCGCTGAACTCGAGGGGGTGCTCCTGCCTCACGGATGATGCCGTCTCTCCAGAGGCTCGGCAATCAACCCAGCTGCTCCCAGGGTCAACAGCATCCGCATCCCCCACGCGCCTTCGCCTCGTCACAGTCGCATGCCTCCGCGATGGCCTCAATCTCCACGCGACCGCCCAGGGGGAGCGCGGCGACCTCCACCGCCGACCGTGCCGGCGGGTTCTCCTTGAAGAACCGGGCATAGACCTGGTTCATTCGGGAGAACTCCCCCATATCCTGGAGGAACACGGTGCACTTGACCACGTGCTCCAGGCAGGAGCCCCCGGCCTCGAGGACCCCCTTCACATTCTCCAGTGCCTGACGGGTCTGACTCTCGATGTCGGGTCCCGCAAAGTCCTTGGTGCCGGGAACGATGCCCAATTGCCCGGCGGTGAAGATGAAATCGCCGAGACGGACCCCCTGCGAGTATGGGCCGACGGCCGCCGGCGCTTCGTCCGTGGTAACGATCTCCTTGTTCATGTTCGGCTCCTCTTTTGTCCGTTCTACGGCTCGTTCATTGGTGGCCCTGGCCACATCCCGACTGCCGCCCCAGCGGCGGTCGCCATTCGACCCGTCAGACCTCATGGTATCAGGATCAGGATGGCCTCAGCGTCGGCCTCCACCTGTGTCCGCTCCCACAACATGGGGTGGTATTCGACGTTTCGCCAGGGATCGATCATGTCATCGTAGTGGCGATGGAAGGGGTGACCGGATTGACCCGTGGTGTGCATTGAGACTGAGCGCGTGAGGTTGCCCAGGTCGACGATCTGCCGGTAGGAGGCGATGGTTCTGACCGAGAAGGGCTTACTCATGTCGTAGTTTGCCTGATTGACCGTGGCGAGGCTCCCATCGACCGCCGACGGGCCGCGGTTGAAAATCCTCTCAACGGGCCCGATGCCACACTGTCCCAGGCTCTGGTTCTCAAAGCGTGCGGTGTGCAGGCTGCCCCAGCGCCATCTGCCCATGTCGCGTCCCTCCGTCTCGGAGAGGTGCTCCACCGCCTCTTCCAGGGCTCGCATGAGGATCTCGTCTCGGGTCTCCACCTCCAACGTCTTGCAGTCGTCGAACCAGGCCATGCCCTCCTCGGGCAGCAGAATCAGGAGCGCGTCCACAAGCTCACCTCGGGCTTTCGCCAGGAGATCCTCCCCCAACTCGTCGCCGAAGGTGGCGTCGATGAGCTGGATGCGGAAGACCTCAAAGAGAGCCGCGGCAGCGCTGTCCCTTTCCGCTCGTCCGTCCCAGTCCTGGAGCAGATCGACGGCCTCGCTCAGGCGGGGCTCATTGGGGGAGAGCGAGGTCACGAAGGGGAGCACCTCCTGGGCCCAAAGGGAAGCGTTGTCGCCCTGAATCGCCTGCACGCCTTCGACAGACAGGGACGAATTGGCCTCGATGAGGTCGCGGATCCGCCTTGCCCGGTAGCCGGCCCCCCAATCCTTCGTGAGGAGATAGGCATAGTCGTCGCCCACCACGGCGTTGTTGGCGGTGACGATGGTCCCTTCCGGTGGATTGAAGGCCCGCGGGAGGTGGTCGAACGGGATGACGTCCACCCACTCGTGCTCCCCGGTCCAGCCGGGCACTGGCGCGGTCCCGTCGCCCGAGGCACGGATCGGGATCCGCCCCGGGGCCTGGTAGCCGATGTTCCCCTCCACGTCGGCGTAGACGAAATTCTGGCTGGGCACATCCCAGTAGGACAGCGCCTCCCGGAACTCCTCCCAGTTGGTGGCGCGATCCATGAGCAGGATGCTGCGCAGGAGCGTGCCAGGCTGGAGTCCGGTCCAGGAAAGGGCCAGCGGCTGCCAGCCGAACGACCAGTCCTCCTCCGTGCCCGCTCCCACGTCATTGATGATGGGACCGTGGTGGGTGGCGCGGACGTCGATCACCACC
>JAWLCP010000063.1:0-14984 GCA_041687115.1 Anaerolineae bacterium | reverse complement strand
GCGATGCTGGGCCGCCGGGCGCTGATGTGGTGCGCTTTGTGGGCGACCAGGTGGCTCTGATCGTGGCCGAGACCACACGCGCTGCCGCTCGCGGCCGCGACCTGATTCAGGTCGAGTATGAGGATCTGCCTCTGGTCACAGATCCCTTTGAGGCCCTCGCGCCCGACGCGCCGCAGCTGCATCCCCATCGACAGCCGAGCGAGCTTCACCCCGAGCTGAGCGCCGAGGGCAACCTCATCTCCCACCACCAGATTCGCAAGGGCGATATGGAGGCAGGATGGGCGGCGGCCGATGTCGTTGTAGAGGGTG
Source organism: Anaerolineae bacterium (assembly GCA_041687115.1). GTDB lineage: Bacteria > Chloroflexota > Anaerolineae > B4-G1 > B4-G1 > SKLM01. Next base: position 14,675 of record JAWLCP010000063.1, on the reverse strand, counting down.
AGTATCGGACACCGGGCCAGGAGCATGCCTATCTCCAGCCCGAAGCTGGACTGGCCTACATCGATGGAGAGGGTCGTGTCACGGTGGTGGTGGCCGGTCAGTGGACCTGGGAGGATCAGCAACAGATCGCGCAGGCGCTCGATGTCCCGCCGGAAGAGGTACGCGTGATCTACCCGGCCATCGGCGGTGCCTTCGGGGGGCGGGAGGACATGTCGGTACAGATCGTGCTGGCGCTGGCAGCCTATCGTCTCCGACGTCCGGTGAAGATCACGTGGAGTCGCGAGGAGTCGATCCGCGGGCACTGTAAGCGTCACCCCATGTGGTTCCGCTGCAAGTGGGGTGCCACTCAGGAGGGGAAGCTGGTCGCCGCAGAGGTCCAGGTGGTGGGCGACGGAGGTGCCTACTGCTACACGACCAACAAGGTTCTGGGCAACACTACCCTCACCTGCACCGGGCCCTATGAGTTTCCCAATGCGAAGGTCGACGTGGACGGGGTCTACACGAACAACCCGCCCAGCGGGGCGATGCGTGGCTTCGGCGCGCCCCAGGGTATCCTCGCCGCAGAGATGCAGATGAACAAGCTGGCCGAGGCGCTGGAGATGGATCCGGTTGAGTTGCGGATGAAGAATCTGTTGTGCGACGACACGCCAACCACGACGCGCACGCCGCTGCCCGATGGTGTCAGCCTGAGAGAGGTCACTCAGCGGTGCGCTGAGGCGGCTGGATGGCAACGAACGGCCGAGGGCTGGCAGAGGCCCTCCGCGAAAGCGGCGTCGACATCGGGGAAGCCTCGGGAGGCAGTGCGTAGCGGCATAGGTCTCGCCGTTGGTTTCAAGAACGTCGGATTCTCCTTTGGCTATCAAGAGGATTGCTGGGCGAAGATCCAGCTACGCGGTGAAGAGGAGGTCGAGCGGGCCATCGTCTACATCGGCAGCGCTGACGTCGGACAGGGTGCGCACACGGTCATTCGTCAGATGGCGGCCGAGGCGCTGGGCGTGCCCTTTGACAAGGTGCGCTTGGAGCCCTCTGATACCGCAACGAGCCCGGGCAGTTCAGGCTCGACCTCGGCGTCTCGCATGACCTTCATGGCGGGTAACGCCGTTCGAGAGACAGCGGCCGAGGCGCTGGACCGCTGGCGACAGGGTGAGCGACCGGCTGTCGCGGAGCACACGTACCGGGCTCCCAAGACGACGCCTTTTGATCCAGAGACCGGTGAAGGCGTGCCGAATTTCGCCTACGGCTACGTGGCCCAGGCAGTGGAGGTCGCCGTGGATGTTGAGACCGGCGAGCTTGAGGTCCGACGCGTCGTGTGCGTCGATGATGTGGGCAAGGCGATCAACCCGCAGCAGGTCGAAGGCCAGGTTGAGGGCGGGGTGGTCCAGGCAGTCGGATGGGCTACCTGCGAGAACTTTGTCGTCGAGGAAGGCCGCGTCCTGACGCCTCATCTCAGTACGTATCTGATCCCCACCATTGCCGACATCCCAGAGAGTGTGGAGATGATCATCGTGGAGGAGGGAGACCCCCGTGGGCCCTGGGGGGCCCGCGGCATGGGGGAGATGCCGTTTATCCCGCTGGCCCCGGCATTGATTGCCGCTGTTCATGACGCAAGCGGGGTTTGGATCGATGAGTTCCCTCTGACCCCGGAGCGCGTGCTGCGTTCACTGCGCAGCGGTGGATCGGCCGGTGAATGCGACCGGGAATAGCGGATCACTCGAGCGCCTTACAGCGGTCAAGAGGAATTGCTCAACTGAGCACCACACCTTCGCCGGGATGAAGATCCTAAACGCCGTCAGACGATGAGGATGGTTCAGAGATGATACAGCGCCACGTCTACCGCGCCTATTGGCTAGCAGGCATAGTCGCGCTGATCATCTTGGTCTGGCTTACGATCGTCTCGCCGCCCACTGCGAGTCAACTGCTCCCCGTCGCCCTGTTCGGCACGCTCATCGTCTTCACAGATGTCTTCGGCGTGTATCTCGCCGGGGGTGCCGTCTCGCTGTTGCCGATGATCACCGTGGCGGCCTATCTGGTGACGGGGCCTGTGCCGACAGGGTGGGCGGCGTTTGGGGGCTCGGTGATTCATGCGCTCGTGCGCTACCGCTGGGCCGACCGGCTGCGATTGCCCCGCGTGACGGATCCCTCAGAACTGGTCACCATAGGGGCTGCAAACGCGGTAGCTCACACCGCCAGTGTCTTGGTGGGTGGAGCGATCTTTCAGTCACTGGGGGGTGCCATCCCTCTGACCGTCGTCGAATCTTCGGATGTCCTGCTGCTTGTGACCTTTGCTTTCACCTACCTGGTCATCAACCATCTGACCTTGCTGCCTATCATGACCGTGCGCGATCCCGACGTGCTCCAGCGCTATCTGGAGTCCCTGCCTGCCTTGATTCTGTACGAGGGTTGGCCGTTGGCTATGGCGCCTCTAATGGCTTCGATTTACACTCGTCTGGGCATCGTGCAGTTCGCTCTTTTTGGTCTCGGTGTGATCGCGGCGTCGCTTATCACGCGCAACCTGGCACGAACCAGCCGGCGGGTCGAGCGACGGGTGCAGGAGTTGAGCAGTCTTCAGGCGGTCGGCCGAGCGCTGAGCGCCAGTCTTGATGTTGAGGCGGTTGTGTCGGCCATCTACGACCAGGTTGCACGGCTTATGTCTGCCCGCAATTTCTACGTCGCGCTTTATGCGCCCGATGTCGACGAGGTGTCCTTCCCGCTTGCGGTGGAGGACGGGGAGCGCGTACGATGGCGATCGCGTCGAGCTGGCTCCGGCCTGACCGAGTACGTCTTGAGAACCGGCGAGCCTCTGTTGATACGCGGGGGCGTCGAGGACACCCTGGAGGGGCTGGGGGTTGCGCCGATCGGCCGAACGGCTGAGTGTTGGCTTGGCGTGCCGATCCCGGGGGCGGAAAACGCGCTGGGCGTGATCACCGTCCAATCGTACGAGGCGGCAGGGGCCTATGATGTGTCTCATCAGGCGGTTCTAGCTACCATCGCCACCCAGGCAGCCGTGGCGATCCAGAACGCCCGTCTGTATGCCCGCACCGACGAGGCCCTGGCCCGGCGAGTTCAGGAGCTTGATTCCATCCTCAGGACCACACAGGAGGGGATCCTGCTGCTGGATCGCGACTGGCGCATCGTGACCGCCAACCGGGCGCTGGCCCGCTTTCTGGGTGTTCCTCAGTTGGAGTTGTCGGGGCGTCTCCTTCACGCAGCTCGATCCGATGGAGATGAGTCTCTTCTCGCGCTCCTGGCTTACCCGGCGGAGGATCTGAGAGCCGACTGCCGGGCCCTCGTGGAGAGAGACGAGGCTCTCAAGCGCCAAGTTGCCATCCTCCCCGCGGTGGGACGGCACGTCGAGCGCACTTTGACGCCGGTGCGTGGAGAGGCACACTCGATCGTCGGCTGGCTCCTCGTCCTCCGGGACGCCACCGAGGAGATCGAGCTCAGTCGCCTGAAGGATGATATGACGCACATGCTGGTCCACGATCTGCGTTCCCCTCTGACGGTCCTGGACAACAGCGTCGCCCTCATGGAAGAAGCCTTCGCCGAACGCGATGAAGAGCTCTTCCGTTTGGTGGTGGGGATGGCCCGGCGAAGCGGTCAGCGCATGCTGACCCTGGTCGACGACCTGCTCGACATAGGCGAGCTTGAGAGTGACAAGCTGGAGTTGATGCCCGAGGCTGTCGACGTAGGCGCACTCCTGCGCGAGTCGATCGCGCAGTTCTCCGCGCTGGTGACCTCGGCTGAGATAAGCCTGGAAACGTCGATTGCCCCAGACCTGCCGGCTTTGTATGTGGATCCCAGCCTCATTGCACGCGTGCTCAGCAACCTGTTGGACAACGCCATCAAGTTCACGCCCAACGGTGGGCGCGTCCAGCTGTGGGCTCGAGCTGGCGGAGTGACCGCTCCAGATCGGCTGCTCATCGGGGTGCAAGACGAGGGCCCCGGCATCCCTGCGGAGGCGCAGAACAAGGTGTTCGAGAAGTTCTACAGGGCGTCCTCTGAGTCTGTGAAGGGTCGTCGGTCCGGCAGCGGCTTGGGGCTCGCTTTCTGCAAGCTGGCTGTGGAGTCGCACGGAGGCGAGATCTGGGTAGAGAGTCCCTCAAACACAGATGAGAAGGCCAGGCTGGGACCGGGGAGCACCTTCGTGATGACGTTGCCCAGCGTGTCCCTTCGCCCGCCGACCTGAACTGCTGCTGCCCACTACCATCGCAATTCCACGGGATCGCCGGTGTGTACATCCAGCTCTTCGGCGCCACTCCCGCCGCGCACCGCAATCTCCAGATGTCCCTCGCTCCCCACGAGAGCTAATGTGTCACCGGCCTCGCCGTCCGCGTAGGTGCGCTGTATGCCTTGTATGCGTCGTGCTCCTGCTGTGACGGACGATTGATGGGCCTGAAAGCGCACCTTCTCCCCCTCTCTTCCTGCGAAGGCTGGTTCCAACCACAATTCCTCTCTCCTCCAGACGAGACGCCCGATGCTCGTGACCACATTGCCGAAGTGGTCGATGTGGAGTACCTCGCCGCGGATCATGCCGGGGGTGATCCGCAGGCGCGGGAGGGGCAGGGTGACCAGATCCGATATCGGCGGGCCAAGCTCGGCGATGGGAACGCCGGCCGCCAGGTGGGCGGCGACCGGTGCGAAGATGTCGCGTCCATGGAAGGTCTGGCTCACGTGGGTGAGGTGATAACGCGGATTGACCAACTCGACCGCCACCTTTATCTCTTGCTCGGCCATCACGTAACTGAAGACGCCGTTGTCGGGTCCGACGAAGGAACCGTGAGTCGTACGCAGGGCAATAGCGCGACGGGCACTGCCGACACCTGGATCGACTACCACTAAGTGTACGGTGCGCACGGGGAAGAACAGGTAGACGGTATGGAGCACGTACGCTGTCTGGCGCACGTCCTGCGGTTCGATCTGGTGTGTCACGTCCACCAGGCGCGCATCGGGCGCGATGCCCAGCATCATGCCCTTCATCGTCCCCACGTAACCATCCGCGATGCCGAAATCGGTCGTAAGTGCGATAATCGGCGGACTGCTCATGAGTCGCATTCTACACACGAGGCGCCTTCCCGTCAAGATTCGGGGCTTGACCGCCGGATGAGTGCCGGTATAATTGATGTGAAGACAAGATACCCCGTTGAAGGCGCATTGAACCCGTTGGCGACGTACCCGTAGCGAGCATTTCAAGTATGAACGGAGGTTGGAGGATGGCGAACATAGTTGAGAAGACGTTACTGATGGGGCTGGGTGCCTGGAGCCTGACGCGCGAGAAGGTGAATGAGGCCGTCAATGAGCTGGTGAGACAAGAGGAGGTCGAACCCGAGGAGGCTCAACGACTCGTCGACGCGTTGGTGACCAAGGGGGAGAAGGAACGCGAGGAGCTCCGCCATATGATCCACCACGAAGTGGATCGAGTGAGACCGGTCACGCGCAAGGAGTTCGACGAGCTGAGCCGAAAGGTCGACGCTCTGATTCACCAGGTCGAGCAGCTGTCGGAAGACGTCTCGTCAGAGGAAGAAGAGGGCTAGGTCGGTCGTGAGCTGAGTTGAGGAATGCGTTGTCGTGAATAGCCATCCTGCTCCCAAGGTCGGCCTGGCACTCAGTGGAGGTGGAGCCCGGGGGCTGGCCCACATCGGGGTGCTGAAAGTGTTGGAGCAGCACGGCGTACCCATCGACATGCTGGCGGGTACGAGTATGGGCGGCCTGGTCGCAGCAGCGTACGCGTCCGGGTTGGCCCCGGAGTACATGGAGCAGGAGGCGCTACGGATGGCCAATCCGCGTCGGTTGCTGTCCTTGGCTGATCCAACGTTTCCCCGACGTGGGCTTTTCGAGGGTCAGAAGATTACCCAGTACCTGACCGACCAGCTTGGAGAGTGTACGTTCGACGATCTTCGATGCCCCCTGCGAGTGCTTGCTGTTGACCTCGAGAGCAGGAACCCGGTGACGCTTGGACACGGCCGGGTCACCGAGGCAGTGCGGGCGACGATCGCTCTGCCCGGGCTGTTCAAGCCCGTGCAGCGGGAGGAACAACTGCTGGTGGATGGGGGCCTGCTGGATAACCTTCCCGCCGACGTGGTGCGGGAGATGGGAGCCGATGTCGTGATTGCCGTGGATGTAGTGGGAGGATGCGGCACCTTCTCGGCGATGGTCCAGCGGTTGCACGAGCGACGCTACGTCCCTGACGGAGTGGTGAGTACGTTCGAGGTGATGCTCCGTTCACTGGACGTGATGATGCAGGAGATCAATCGGCGCCGCTTGGTGGAGGCCGCCCCTGAGGTTGTCATCCGTCCTGATATCCCACCGGGGGTAAGTGTGCTGATCGGCTTCTCCAGGGCGGGCGAGACGATCTCGGCGGGTCAAAGGGCCGCTGTCGACGCGCTCCCGAGCATCCGGGAGCTGTTGAAGTCATCGCGGACGTAGCGGGGTTCAGGGGCGAGAGGTGATCTGCGGGCGGGAGGGCCTATTTTGCGGCTATCCCGCCTTCTGTTTGGTTGCCGGGATCGCCTTCCGCGGCAGCGCGACCGTTTGCCCTTCACCCCGCGGCGATGGTGGTTCGGGGGATACGAGAGCTTCCCCTGAACGCTCCGCCGGTCCACTGGATAGACGCCTGCGATAGGAGAATGGTAAGAGGTCCCCAGCGCACGATTCGGCACCTGAGGCGCTATCAGGAGATTGCTCAGGTATTCATTCGCCACGGTCTCGGCGAGCTGGTCGATCTGCTGGAGCTGCAACCTTACCTGGCATTACCCCGCCGCCTGATCCGTCGATGGCGTGAAGAAGCGCCCCCTCTCGGCGCCCCACAGCGACTGCGATTGGCGCTGGAGGAGCTGGGACCTACCTTCATCAAGTTGGGTCAGGTGCTCAGCACCCGCCCCGACCTTATTCCCCCGGCTTACATCATCGAGCTGACTAAGCTGCAGGATACCGTCCCCCCCGAGCCCTGGGAGCCGATTCAGGAGCAGATCGAGGCGGAGCTAGGGGCACCGGCGGGCGAGCTGTTCGCCACAATAGGTCGTGAGCCCATCGCTGCTGCCTCATTGGCCCAGGTCCACCCGGCGACCCTCCACGACGGCAACCGAGTGGTCGTCAAAGTACAACGCCCGGGGATTGAGAAAACCATTGAGGTCGATCTGGAGATTCTCCAGGACATCGCGCGGCTGCTTCAAGGCCGCGTCGCCCTGGCACGGCTGTACGATCTGCCCCAGATTGCACGCGGGTTTGCCACCACGCTGCGGATGGAACTGGATTTCTACCGCGAGGGGCACAACGCCGAGCGCTTTCGGGAGAACTTCTCTGAGGATCCCTATCTCTACGTGCCAGAGATTCACTGGGATTTTACCACTCGCCGGGTACTGGTGATGGAACGGATCGAGGGCATCAAGATCGACGATGTGGAAGCGCTGGACAGATCGGGCTATGATCGCCGTCGAATCGCCGCCAACGCGGCGAGAATGGTCGTCAAAGAAGTGCTTGAGGACGGCTTCTTCCATGCCGATCCTCACCCTGGCAATTTCATCGTCATGCCCGGGGAAGTGATCGGAGCGATGGACTTTGGGATGGTCGGTCACCTCAGCTATCGAATCCGCGCCGACCTCACTCGCCTCTACGTTGCTGCTATTCAGATGGATGAACAAGGCCTCGTCGATCAGCTGATTCGCATGGGGGCCACCGCCGCAGACGTCGATCGGATTGCCCTCGAGCACGATCTGGCTCGTCTGTTGCGTAAGTACTACGGACTTCCATTGAAGGCCATTCGCGCCCAAGACGTGATGCAGGATGCCACGCCAGTTGCTTTCCGTCATCACCTGCGGCTACCGTCACAGCTGTGGCTGCTGGGTAAGACGCTGGCCATGCTGGAGGGCGTGGGCCTCCAGCTCGATCCCGATTTCGACTTTATTGCTTTCTCCAGACCGTATGTGCGACGCTTTTTACTGAAGATGGTCGATCTGCGCAATCTCGGGCCACGGTTGATCAAGACCGGGGGCGACTGGAGCGACCTTCTTAGCCTTCTACCGCGAGTTGGCTCTCAGCTTCTTGTTCAGGCCGAGCGTGGAGAGTTGGAGCTAGCCCTTGAGCATAAGGGCCTCGACCGAGCCCTGAATCGGCTCGATCGGTCGGCGAATCGCATCTCGCTGAGCGTCCTTCTGGCGGCCTTGATCGTTGGACTCGCGCTCATCATTCCCGCCTTTAACCTCGCAGAGGACGTGGGTCTGGCCACGGTCCTGGTCGTTGCCGGCTTCGCGGGGGCCAGCCTGTTGGGCCTTTGGCTTGTCTTCTCGATCTGGAGATCCAGGAAATAGCGGGGCATGGGAGGTGGATGGGCCCGATGAGGAAGGGATCTTCCCGATGTGGATGTCAGCGACTGACTGCCATCACGTCCGGGACACGGCACAAGGCCGTCTTGTGCTGCCAAAGGGAGCGGGCTATACTGAGCGATAGGGCGTCGAGCGATTGGCTCCATCCTGCGTCAGCGTCAGGTCGGGGGCGATTGCCGTGCCACGGCTGTTGGTGAGAAGAGGACCTCAGGAGATGAGCAAAGCTAAGATTCTGGTTGTTGAGGGCGAAGACGTCGTCGCTCTGGATGCTAAGAGGCAGTTGGAGGACTTCGGTTACGAGGTGCCGGCGGTGGTCCGGACGGGCGCGGAAGCCATCCAGAAGGCGGGGGAGACGGGGCCAGACCTGTTGCTGATCGATACGAAGCTTCCGGGTGAAATGGACGGCCTGGAGGCAGCCCAGAGGGTACGCAACGACCTCGGAATCCCCGCTATCTACCTCACGTCCTGCGAGGACGAAGAGGTGGTACAGTGCACCGAGTCGGTCCAGCCTCTTGGCTACGTCCTGAAGCCCATCGACCAGAGAGAGCTCTGCTCGATGGTGGAGATGGCGCTCTACAGGCACCGCACGGAGCAGAAGTTGCGGGAAAGCGAGGACATGTATCGCAATGTGGTTGAGCGGGCGAACGACGGCATCGCCATCATTCAGGATGGCAAGCTCAGATACCTAAACCGCCGCCTGGCCCAGATCATGGACCGAGCGGTCGAGGAGCTTATCGATTCCCCCTTCGCTGACTACGTTCACCCCGTCGATCGTGAGAAGGTAGTGGATCGATATGAGCAGCGGATGGCAGGCGTGGAGGTCACACCGATCTACAGAGCGATGCTCACGCGCGCCGATGGCGACGTCGTCCATGTGGAGATCAACGCGGGCCTCACGATCTATCAAGGGAAGCCGGCCGACCTCGCTATTGTCCGCGATGTCACGGCACGTAAGCGGGTAGAGGCGGCGCTTGAGGAGCATACACGTCAACTCGAGGGGTTACAGAAGGTGATGTCCGCCGCCGGCTCTACCCTCGACGTCGGTAAGGTGCTCAGCCGGACGCTATATGCCATCCACCGGGAGTTCGGTTTCGAAGACGTCAGCTACGCAGTGCCGGACGACTCAGAGAAGTCTATGGTCGCTCATCCCCCTCACACGGGGGATGTGCCGTCCCCGGACGGGGACTTGAGCTTGCCCATAGAGGACAGCGTGGTGGGTCAAGTCTACACCAGCGGAGAATCGATCCTGGTGGAGAGCATCGCTGAGACCCCTTACCACGTTGAGTCACACTCGGCAGTACAATCCGAGCTGGCGGTTCCGGTCAGAATAGGCGGCGAGGTCGTCGGCGTTCTGAGTACCAGGAGTCCTCAAACGGATGCGTTCGATGAGGGCGATCTGCGCATCTTCGAGGCCATCGCTGCCCAGTTGGCGACGGCGATGGAGAACGCACGCTTGTATGAGGAGAGCCGCAGGCGGTTGCAGAGCACGAATTCGTTGCTGGAGGTCAGCCGTGACGTGGTCTCCACCCTTGACCTGGACGAGGTACTGGGGCGAGTGATTGAGACCGCCATCGAAGCCATCGGACCGGCTGACAAAGGGACGCTTCACCTGTTGGACGAGGAGGGGAGGGAGTTGGTCGTGCGGGCCAGCGTTGGCTTCAGCTCAGAGACGATCGCGGCAGCTCGCTTCGCGCCTGGCGAGGGGTATACTGGCTGGGTGTTCGCCAATCAGCAGCCGCTCATCGTCGGCAACGTCAAGTCCGATCCGCGAACCAAACCGATCGATCTGCCCGAGGTGCAAGAGGAGAAGTCCGCTCTCTGTGTCCCACTGGTTTTCGGCGGCAAGGCAATTGGTACCCTGACGTTGGACAACGTGAGGCGATTCCATGCCTTCCAGCAGGCGCATCTGGATCTGCTGACGATCTTCGCCAGCCAGGCTGCTGCGGCGATTCGCAATGCCCGTCTTCATGAGGAAACCCAGCGCCGGGCGGGGCGGCTTGCTGCGGTGAATCGGGTTGCTCGAGCAGCGAGCACGTCGCTGCGCCTGGATGATCTGGTAGAAGCGGCCTGCCAGGAAATCGAAGCCATCTTCAAGGCTGATGCTTTCTTCATCGCTCTCTACGACGAGGGCGCCAACGAGCTTGACTTTCGCCTCTCGGTAGATGAGGGAGTACGTGCAGCACCCTGGCGTCGCCCCCTGGGACCGGGCCTCACCGCCTCTGTAGTCATCGAGGGGAAGCCGCTCCTCATCCGTGACTTCGAGCAGGAACAGGGCCGGCTGCCCCCGGCAGAGACGTGGGGCACAGAGAAAATCTCTCGGTCGTGGCTCGGCGTCCCGATGCGAACCGGAGATCAGGTCATCGGCGTTATCTGTGTCCAGGCCTATCGACCTTTCGCATATGGCGAAGAGGAGCAGCAGCTCCTGTCGATCATCGCCGACCAGGTAGGCGGCGCTGTGGAACAGGCGCGGCTTCACGAGGAAACTCGCAGGCGGGCCAAGCAAGCTGCGTTGATCTCTGAGGTAGGCAGACACGTAAGCAGTGAGCTCGAACTTGACGTCCTCCTATCCACCATCGTCTTCGCCGTGCATGAGGCCTTCGATTATCATAGTGTGATTCTGTTCCTCCTCGATGACAAGTCTGAGCATCTGACGATGCAGTCCATTGCTGGTGCTTATGTCGATCTCTTCCCCCACAACCTGTCGCTGTCCGTGGGCGAAGGGATGATCGGCTATGCGGCAGCGACCGGCGAGACGCAGTTCAGCAACGATGTCAGCACGGACCCTCACTATGTGCGCAGGACGTCGGAGAACACCAACTCAGAGCTCGCCGTACCGATCAAGAGCGGGGACAGAGTAATCGGAGTGCTCGATCTGCAGGATGACGAACTGGATGCCTTCGACAGCCTGGATGTCACGACTGTCGAGACCCTCACGACGCAGATTGCGGCGGCCATTGAGAATGCTCGGCTCTATCAGGCCGAGCGCGAGAGATCGGCCCAGCTGGAGACCGTGTCGCAGGTTGCTGAGGGTATTACGTCAACTCTCGACCTGGATGAGGTGCTGGAGCGCACGGTTGAGCTCATCAATGAGGCCTTTGACTACTACAACACCGCCATCATGTTGGTCGACGAGGATGCTGAAGAGCTGTTCATAGGGGCGTACGCCGGGGGAGGCTCCGATCGTATCCCATCCGACTTCCGGCAAAGCCTCGACGAGGGGATGATCGGATGGGCAGCCTCATCGGGGGAGGCTGTTCTGGCCAACGACGTGAGCCAGGATCCCCGCTATCTGTCCGTCCTGTCGACCGAGACGAAGTCTGAACTGGATGTTCCACTGAAGTATCGTGATGAGGTGATCGGTGTACTCGATCTTCAGAGCCGGCAGCTGGGAGCTTTCGACGAGCACGACGTGATGGCGATGGAGGCTCTGGCGGGTCACGTCGCTGCTGCGATTGAGAACGCCCGGTTGTTCGAGGTGGCCAATCAGCGGGTCTCCGAGCTCCGTGCCATCCGTCAGGCGAGCTTGGAGCTGACCTCCACCCTCGAACTCGAGCCGATCTTGGAAGCAATCCTCGATAGTGCCCTCGGCATGGTCTCGGGGGACGATGCCCATGTCTTCCTCTACGACGGTCAAGAGCTCGAATTTGGCGCTGCACTGTGGAACGATGAGCATCGAGGAGAGCCGTTCAGCCAGCCTCGGCTGGGTGGCCTGACCCACACCGTGGCTCAGCGAGGCGAACGGGTGGTTGTCTCCGATGTGGCGACCCACCCACTTTTCAAGGACACGGGGTGGGAGGGAGCGATCGTTGGCTTGCCGCTCACGATTGGTGGCGAGGTGCAAGGCGTGATGAACGTGGCATTCCAGAGCCCCCACGCGTTCACCGACGACGAGCTGTGGGTTCTTGAGCTGTTGGCAGACCAGGCCGCCATCGCCATTCGAAACGCCAGGCTCTACGATGAAGTCCGTGAGCGAGCGCTGGAGCAGGAGACGCTGCGGGAAGCGGCGCTTGCTCTGACGACCGCTCTGGATCGGAATGAGGTTGTTGAACGGGTGCTGGCCCAGCTTCAGCGCGTCGTGCCGTACGATACTGCGTCGGTACAGCTCCTCCGCGACGATCGACTGGAGATCGTCGGCGGGCGGGGCTTTCCAAACCTCGAGGATCTGCTGGGGGTCACCTTTGATCCTAGTGCTGAGGGGAATCCCAATCGCGAGGTCGTGTGCAGTCGCTCCCCCGTCATCGTGGAGGATGCCTCTGTGGCCTACGCGGAGTTTCGGCGCCGGCCTCACGCTTCGGCCGCCATTCGCTCCTGGCTGGGGGTCCCAATGCTGGTTGGCGATCGACTGATCGGGATGATCGCGTTGGACAAACGGGAGCCGGGATTCTACACCGCAAAACACGCTCGGCTCGCCGAGGCATTTGCTGCTCAGGCTGCCGTGGCCATAGAGAATGCTCAGTTGCATCATGAGACCGTGCAGCAGCTGGCGCGGACCGAGGTCCTGCGCGAGACGATGTCGGCGGCAGCGTCCACGCTCGACTTCGAGCAGGTGCTGGATCGGACGATCGACATCTTGGATCGGGCTATGGATTTCGAATACCTGGGCTTTATGCTTCCTGATGAGACCGGCGCGTTCATGAGAAACCACCCGCATGTGCTTGGCTTCGATCCTCCCGAGAGGGTGTACCGCTTTCCAGTTGATGAATGTCTCACCGGATACGTCTATCGCACGGGAGAGCCGGTGATCCTACCCGATGTGCGCGAGGCAGATAGGTATGCGGCCATCGACGAGGCTGTCCGTTCGGAGCTGGCTGTTCCGGTCAAGATCGGTGATGAGGTGGTGGCAGTGCTCAACTTGGAGGGCACTCGCCTTGACGCCTTCGACGAGGAAGACCTGGCCTTCTACACGGCCATCGCGGGTCAACTCGGCATGGCGATGGAGAACGCCCGGCTCTTCGAGGCAGAACGGAAACAGCGGCAGCTCTCCGAGGCCTTGGAGGAGGCCGCCGCTGCTGTGAGCAGTACCTTGAATCTGGAGCAAGTCCTCGATCGTATCCTTGAGCAGGTAGAGCGGGTGGTCTCTGGGGATACATTCAACATCATGCTCATTGAGGATGGTCGCGCCCGCATCGTACGCTGGCGAGGATATGAGAAGACAGGAGTGGCTGACGAGGCCAGCAGGCGCGTCCTCCCTGTCTCGGAGTATCCCACTTTGACCAGGATGTCGCAGACCGGGCGATCGATTGTCATTCCAGACACGGCAATGGACGAGGATTGGATTCCCCGCGAAGGGTGGGACTGGTTGCGCTCTTACGTCGCCACGCCCATCCAACTGGGGGGTACGATCGTTGGCTTCCTGAACGTGGACAGTATGAGACCCGGTCAGTTCAACTCCGACGATGCGCGTCGACTCGAGACATTCGCCAGCCACGCCGCGACTGCCATAGAGAATGCCCGTCTGTACGAGAGGTTGAGCGATCATGCCGAGACACTGGGGGAGCGGGTGGCAGAACGAACGGCCCAGCTGCGAGCTCAGTATGCCCGGCTGGAGGCAATTCTGGATAGCACCGTTAACGGCATCGTGGTTACTGGCCCCGATGGCGAGCTCGTCCTGGCAAACCCAGTGGCCCGGGACTGGCTCACCAAGTCCCTGTCGCCCGACGAGGCAACTCTGTTGCGGGAGACGGTGCGGCACTTGGGCGAGCATGCCGACGAGAACCCGGAACGGGTGCTTGAGCTAACTGGGCTGGATCTTCAACTGAGGGCGGCCAGGATCATGGAGCCCGGGGTGAAGGAGGCTACCGCCGTCGTGGCCATCCACGACATCAGTCACCTGAAGGCACTGGATCGGATGAAGTCTCGCTTTGTCTCCAACGTTTCGCACGAGCTCCGGACGCCCATCGCGACAATCAAGCTCTTCGCGCACCTGATGCGGAAGCAGCCAGGGAGATGGCGGGAGTACCTGGAGCCGCTGGCCCAAGAGGCAGACCATCAGGCCGATCTGGTGGAGGATATCCTGGAGATCTCTCGAGTCGATGCGGGGCGCCTGGAGATCAATCCGGAGCGGACCAATCTGGAGGAGCTGGCTGAGGTGGTCGTCACCAACCATGAAACAAGAGCCCAGGAAGAAGGGCTCACACTTACGTATCGACCAACACAATCCAGGCCGGTGTCATTGGTGGACGTGAACCGCATGATGCAGGTTCTGGACAACCTGATCAACAACGCCGTACGCTATTCCCCCGGAGGGGGAACCGTGACAGTCTCGACTGGAAGAAGCGAAGCCAAAGGGCGCGACTGGGCAACCATCACAGTGAGCGACACGGGCATGGGCATCCCAGAGAAGGAACTACCCCACGT